>CAYVQK010000168.1:0-8270 GCA_964454145.1 uncultured Oceanicola sp.
CTTCGCCAAAGGAAATCTTGCGGACGGTGAACGACCCGGCGATGCCCTTGCCGTTATTGCGCGCGATGCAGACGCCTTCGTACATCTGCACACGGGTGCGGGTGCCTTCGGTCACCTTGTAGCCGACGCGAATGGTGTCGCCGGCCTTGAAGTCGGGAATCTCCTTCCCGAGGGAGGCGACTTGTTCGGCCTCCAGTTCAGCGATCAGGTCCATCTGATCCACTCCTATGTTGCCCGTGGTATGCCACGGAGGTTTGGCGTGCCTCAGAGCTTCGGGTCTTTTGCCGGGTCCGCCAGTCTCGCGCCCGCCGAAGGGTTCAGTCACTGTTCCTTGCAGAGCGTCCGAACGGGCCTGTGCCACAGACGAACGGTCCGACAGGCGATTCCGCCCGCAGACCGGCGCTGTTTAGGGGCTCGGGCACTGTGGATCAAGGGATTTGTTGGCGCGTCGGGCGCGGGCTCACTCGTCGCGCGGGGCAGAGAGCGCACGCCACCAGCCCGGGGTCAGCAGTTCGGGGCGGAGCACCAGCAACACGATCACCACGAGAGGCACCCCGATGAGGGGTGCGGTGAGGAGGAGCATCACCAGCAGCACGGCAGCGGGGGTGGCCAGGATGACCTTGGTGGCGAGGGGCAGTTGGGAGAGTTTCTGTTTCACGTCTTCGCCTTGGGTACTTCGGGATGCAGGCCTCTTGCAGTCCGGATAAGGACGAAACCGGGCGAGTTGGTGGCACTCTCTGGGCGTTGGGTGCACGGGGCGGAAACGCACTGTCCACTCCGATCCGTTTTCGCGCCGATATTTCGCGCGACGCATGTCAAGTCACGGGGATTGCCCGCAAACGGCGGGTGTCGGGGTGCCGGGGCCGCCGCAATCCGGCCGGTCAGCCTTGCCGCTGCTTCCAGAGGTCGGGGCGGCGCTCGCGGGTGAGTTTCTCGCTCATCTCGCGGCGCCACTCGGCGATGCGGCCGTGGTGGCCGGAGAGGAGCACCTCGGGGATTTCGCGGCCGCGCCAGGTGGCGGGCTTGGTATATTGCGGGTGTTCGAGCAGGCCGCGCGAGTGGCTTTCCTCCTCGGTCGAGGCCTCGTTGCCGAGCACGCCGGGTAACAGGCGCACGGTGGCGTCGAGCATCGCCTGCGCGGCGATCTCGCCACCGGTGAGAACGAAATCGCCCAGCGAGACCTCCTCGACCTCGAACTCCTCCAGCACCCGCTCGTCCACCCCCTCGAAGCGGCCGCAGAGCAGTGTCAGGCCCCGGCCTGCGGCGAAGCGGCGGGCCATGGCCTGGTCGAAGGGCTTGCCGCGGGGCGAGGCGTAGAGCACGGGCCACTGGCTGCGGTCGGGCGGGGTGCCGATGGCGGCCTCCTCCAGCGCCTCGCCCACCACGTCGGGGCGAAGCACCATGCCCGCGCCGCCGCCTGCCGGCGTGTCATCGACGTTGCGGTGCCGGCCCTTGCCGTAGCTGCGCAGCGGCAGCGTCTCCAGCGCCCATTTGCCCTCCTGCAGCGCGCGTCCGGTCAGCGAAGCGCCGAGCACGCCGGGGAAGGCCTCGGGGAAGAGGGTGATGATCTTGGCCGTCCAGGCATGGGCGAGCCGCGGGGCGGGGCCCATCAGGTCGCGCGGGGTGCGGGAGGCGGAGATCGAGAGCCGGCCGTGGGACTTGGAAGGGCGCTCGGGGGTGTCGGTCATGGCGGTCTCGGGCTCTGTGCGGCGGGGTCGCGGCGGGTTAGCACGGGGGGACGGCGCGGGGGAAGGCTCAGTCGTCGGCCTGCTCAAGCTCCAGCATGGCGCGGCCAAGCCCGGCCAGCTCCTCGGCGAGCTGCGGGTTGGCGGGCTCGAGGGCGAGGGCCACGCGGATGATCTCGCCGCTCGCGGGCATGTCGCGCCAGGCGAAGGGATCGTCGAGGATGATCCGGATGGTCGCGCCGGAGAAGCGGTAGAGGGCCGCGTGGTCGTCGGCGGCGACGAAGGTGGCCCAGGTGCGGGCGAGCTGCTGCTGGCCGGTGCAGAGCGTGATGGCCTCGTCGTTGACGGCGGCCCAGTGCAGGGCGGCGTGGTCGCGCGGGCAGGCGGTGGCTTCGGCGCGGGCGAGGGCGGCGTCGAAGAGCACGCCGGGGCTCGCCTGGTCGGTCAGCGGAAGGACGATGCCGGGCACCTCCTCGGTCGCGTCTGCTGGCAGGGCGTCGAGCGCGGCGGTCATCCGGGCGACGGCCTCGGTGTCGATAACGTCGGGATGCGGGGCGGGGGGTGCCTCCGCCTCGAACTGGCGTTCGGCCTCTTTCAGTTCGGCCAAAGCCTTGTCGAGGAAGGAGTCGAGCTCGCGGGCGAGCGCGGGCGGGAAGGCGACGCGCGACACCGCCACGGCGGCGAGCGCCACGAGGCCCCAGGGCCACCAGGGGCGGATCTCGTCGATGCCGAAGAACAGGCGGATGCCCCAGCCGAGGCCGATCAGCACCAGCGCGAGAAGGGCCACCACCACGGCGGAGGCGAGCGCGAGCCCCAGCTCCTTCGGCAGGCGCTCCATGGCGAGGTTGAAGACGAAGAGCACCGCCGCGAAGGCTGCCACGGCGGCCCAGCCTGCGCCCCAGACCCCCGCGAGCACCGGCGCGACGTAGAGCGCGGCGATGGCCAGCCAGTAGAGACGGCGGCGCATCGCCTCAGCTTTCCTCGGGCGGATCGACGACGAGGCGGCCGGCGGCGAGGTCCACGGTCGGGACGGCGGCGCGGGTGAAGGGCAGGAAGAAGCTGTCGTTGCTGCCCGCGCTGCGGATTTCGAGCAGGTCGCCGGCGCCATGGTCATGCACGGCGAGCACCTTGCCCAGAAGCGCGCCGCCGGCGTCGGTGACCTCCAGGCCGATGAGGTCGGAGTAGTAATACTCGTCGTCGGGCAGGGCGGGCAGGCGCGCGCGCGGCACGTAGAGCCGGGTGCCCTTCAGCGCGTCGGCCTGTTCCTTGGTGGAGATGCCGGTGAGCCGCGCGCCGAGCGCGCCCTTGAGCGGCCGGGTGAGGGTGACGGTGAAGCTGCGGGCGCCGTCCTCGGTGGCGAGGGGGCCGTATTCGGCGATGTCGGTTGGCTCGGCGCAGAAGCTCTTCAGCCGCACCTCGCCCGCCACCCCGAAGGCGCCGCCGATGGCGCCGACGCAGATCATCTCGTCGCTCATCGCCCGTCTCCCGCGCAGAGGTGGCCGCCGTAGTCGCCGCCCGCGGCGTCGCAGGCATCGACGGCGAGTTGCCAATGGGCGGCGTAGCCGAAGGCGAAGGCGGCGGCGGGGATGAGGAGCTTGCGCAGGAGCCAGAACATGGGGCGGTAGTTAGTGGATTTTGCGGGGGCGGGGCAATGGGGAAGAGGCGGCGGGGTTCAGCCGGCCTCGCGGTCGAGCAGCGCGGCCTTGGCGACCTGGAGCGCGTCCTGGTTCAGGTCGGAGCGGTTGAGCGCGAGGAGCTGGTCGAGCACGTCGGGGTCGCGGCGGCGGTTGAGGTGGCGCGGGGCGTCGAGCTTGCCGCGGCGCCACCCAGGCAAGTCCATCATGTCGATCAGGGGTGTCGCGGGGCCGAACTCGCCGCCGGCGATGTCTTCCAGCCGGGCCGTCTCGACCGGGCTCTTCACCGCCTTGCGGGTGGCCGCGATCACCGGGGCGAAGTCGGCGGCCGCGGGGTTGGCGGCGACGAAGGCGTCGAAATCGAGCTCCATGCGGGAGCTCTTCACGTGCTCGGCCCAGGCGCTTTGCAGCCATGCCTCGGGCGCGCGGGTAGTGAAGAAGAAGGTGAGCCGCGTCTCCGGGCCGAAGCGGTCGAGGATGCAGGCCTCCAGCACCTCGGCGATCTCGGGCACGGCGGAATAGCTGGGCAGCCCGGCGCGTCCGGCCATGTGGCCGGAGAGTTCCTCGGAGGACAGCAGCAGGTCACGCTTGCGGCCGAGGTCGAGCCCGGCGAGGTAGTCGGAAAAGCGCCTGCGGATCTTCTCGAGCGCGAGCGGGTCGCGCCAGGTGGAGAAGCCGCGGGTGGCAAAGAGAACGGGCTCCAGCTGATGCCGGAGCCCGAGGGCCATCACTGGCCAGAGCAGCTTTGCGTTGGCCCGCAGGAAGGCCTGGGCCGAGGTCGTCCCGGTCTTGTGAAAGCCCATGTGGACGAGGGCCCGGACAGGCCGTTCGCGCGCCTCGGCTTCCGCCACCGCCGATTACTCGGCGGTTTCTTCGGCGGCAGCCTCCTCGGCGGGCTCTTCAGCCGGGGCGTTGGCGGCTTCGGCGGCGGCAGCGGCCTTGGCGGCGCGGGCCTCGGCACGCTCTTCGGCGGCCTTGCCCGGCTTGCCCTTGTTGGGGTTGTTGCGCTCTTTCTTGGCCAGCACGCCGGCGTTCTCGAGCATGCGGGCGATCCGGTCGGTCGGCTGGGCGCCCTGGTCGAGCCAGAACTGCACGCGCTCCATGTTCATCTTCACGCGCTCTTCGCTGTCCTTGGGCAGGAGCGGGTTGTAGGTGCCGAGCTTCTCCTTGAAGCGGCCGTCGCGGGGCATCCGGCTGTCGGCGGCGACGATGGAGTAGAACGGGCGCTTCTTGGAACCGCCGCGGGCGAGACGAATTTTCATGGCCATTTGGGTTTCTCCTTTGGAATGGCGTGGGGGTGGCGGGCAGATTGCCCACCCTACGGGTGAGGGCGGGGTGCCCTACGATTGGTGTTCCTCGTGGTGCTTGATGACTTCCCGGATGATGAAGGCCAGGAATTTCTTCGCGAATTCCGGGTCGAGGTCTGCCCGGACTGCAAGGTCTTCGAGCCGCGCGATCTGCACCGCCTCGCGGGCGGGGTCGGATGGCGGCAGGTCGTGCTCGGCCTTCAGCACGCCCACGGCCTGGGTGTGCTTGAAGCGCTCGCCCAGGGTGTAGACGAGGATCGCGTCGAGCCGGTCGATGCTTTCGCGGTGGCCCTTCAAGAGCTCTGCCGCACGGGTGGTTGAATCGTCAGTCAACCGAGCCTCCCTTGTGTTTGAAGATCGGGTCGATGTGGTGCTCGATCTCGAGCGCGATCCCGTCTTCGATCTGCGTGTTCCTGAGCGCCGCCGGCGAGGGGTGGCGGTAGACGGCGGCCTCGTCGTTGCCGATCGAGGGGGCCTCCTTGTCCTTCTTGCAGCCCAGCCGTTCGGCGAGCTTGATCGAGGAGAGGTCGTAGGGGTCGAGGTAGCTGACCGCGCCTTCCCAGCCCTGTGTCTTGTAGAAATAGGCGCGGGCGGCGTCGGTCGCCTCCAGTGCGAAGCCCTTGCCGGCCTTCTCGGGCCAGATGATCCAGGCGATCTCGCGCTCGGGCCAGCCGGCGGGCGCCCAGCCGCCGGCCATGCCGACGGTCTCGCCCGTGTCCTTGAGGTGGACCATCCACATGCCGAAGCCGCGGATCTGCCAGTGGCCGATCTCGGCGGCGTAGAGCATCCAGCTCTCGTAGGGGTTCAGCGGCCCGCCCATGAAGCGGGAGCGGTAGGAGGCGAAGGTGGCCTTGAAGTTGGGGTAATCCTCGGGCCGCGGCGGCTCGAGCCGCAGGCGCCGGGTTTCCAGCGTGGGGATCGTCACCGGTCGGGGGCCGGGGATGGTGAGCGGGTTCTCCAGCGGGTTGCCGGTGAAGGGCACGGTCTCGGTCATGCGTAGGCCTCCATCCCGCCCTCGGTGGAGCTTTCGGGGCCGGGGTGGCGCCAGATGTGGACCAGGCCGTGGCGTTCGTGGGTGAAGGTGCCGTCGGGCTGGGCGCCCATGCGCTCCGCCACCCGGGCGGAGGCGTCGTTGCCGGGCTTCACCAGGCTGATCGCGGTCTGCCAGCCGAGCACGTCGTAGGCGTAGGCGCGGGCGGCCAGCGCGGCCTCGGTGGCGTAGCCGCGGCCCTCGTGGCCCTCGAAGAGATCCCAGCCGATCTCGGGCTCGGGCCAGCCTTCGGGGCAGAAGAGGCCGACGAGGCCTGCGGTGCGGGGGCCGTCCTTCACGTCGACGATCCAGCGGCCGAAGCCTGCCAGTGTCCAGTGGCCGATCTCCATGGCGAGCATCCGCCACGCGCCCTCGCGGGAGAGCGGGCCGCCGACGAACTTCGACCGCTCGGAGGCGTAGAACGCCGCGAAGGGCTCGAAATCGCCCATGTCGGGCGCGCGCAGGATCAGGCGCTCGGTTTCCAGCGTGGGGATCATGCGCCGGGCCTCTTGTGGCGCCAGATGAAGAGGTCGGGGTTGGGCGAGGGGATGCGGTCGGCGTTCATCCGTTTCGCCAGCGCGTTGGAGCGGGTGTTGAAGCTGTCGACGTAGCTCACCATCGAGGGCAGGCCCAGGAGGCAGAAGCCGATCTCGCGGGCGGCCTCGGCGGCCTCGCGGGCCAGGCCCTTGCCCTCGTAGGCCTCGGTGAAGAACCAGCCCAGCTCCGGCTCCTCGTCGCCCGGCTCGAAGCCGATCTGGACGAAGCCGGCGCAGGCGCCCTCGTGCATCACCGCCCAGAGCCCGTGGCCGCGCAACAGCCAGCAGCCGACCATGGCGGCGTATTCACGGAAGGCGCCCTCGCGGTCCTGCACGCCGCCGAGGCCGCGGGCGCGGACCGGGTCGCAGGCGATCTCGGCGAAGACGTCGAAATCGGCCAGGGTCGCCGGGCGCAGGCGGGTGCGGGCGGTGTCGGCCACCGGCAGCAGGGCCGAGACCTGAGCGGCGAGCCGGGCGGCGGCGCCGGGGATCGGGCGTTCATGCGGGGCGCGATTCATCTCGGGCATGTCAGGCGTGCTCCGGACGGGGGTGGCGGTAGACGTGGGTTTCGTCGGGTGTTTCGCCCTGCGGCAGCGGGGCCTCGGCATCGCGGGCCGCGCCGAGGCGCTTCGCCAGCGCGACGGAGCGGGCGTTGCCGGGGCTGATGTAGCTGACGAGGGTGGAGAGCCCGCCGGGCCCGAAGGCCCAGTCGCGCGCGGCTTGCGCGGCCTCGAAGGCGATGCCCTTTCCCTCATGCGCGGGCCAGACCGTCCAGCCCAGCTCGACCTCGGGCCAATGGGCCATGCGGTTGAGGCTGACCTGCCCGGCGAAGGTGCCGTCCTTCAGCTCGACCGACCAGCCGCCGTGGCCGCGGAGTGCCCAGTTGGCGGTTTCCGAGGCGAAGTAGGCCCAGGTCACCTGCCGGCCGAAGGGGCCGCCCATGTGCACCGACCAGTCCGTCGCCATCAGCTCCGCCAGCGGCTCGAAATCCTCGATCCGGTAGGGGCGCAGGCGCAGGCGCTCGGTGTCTATGGTGGGGCAGGCGGCCATGGTCACTTCTTCTTGCCGAAGCCCGAGAGGCCGGGGGGCAGTTGCGCGCCGCCGCCGAGGCCGGGGAGCCCGCCGCCCATTCCGCCGAGGTTGCCAAGGCCCTTGGGCAGCTTGCCGCCGGCCATCTGGGCGCGGGCGGCCTCGAGATCGGCCTCCGAGGGGCCGCCCTTGCCGAACATGCCCTTCATGGCCTGTTTCAGCATGCCGCCCTTGCCCATCTTCTTCATCATGTCGGCCATCTGCCGGTGCATCTTCAGCAGCTTGTTCAGCTCGCTGACTTCCTGCCCGGCGCCCGCCGCGATGCGCTTCTTGCGGCTGGCCTGGAGCAGCGCCGGGTTGGCCCGCTCCTTCTTGGTCATCGACTGGATCAGCGCGATCTGGTGGCGGAAGATGGTGTCGTCGAAGCCGCTCTCCTCCACCTGCTTGGCCATCTTGCCCATGCCGGGCATCATCTTCATCATGCCTTCCATGCCGCCCATCTTGAGCATCTGCTCGAGCTGCATCTTCAGGTCGTTCATGTTGAACTGACCCTTCTGGAAGCGCTTCATCATGCGCTCGGCCTGCTCGGCCTCGATGGTCTCCTGCGCCTTCTCGACGAGGGCCACGATGTCGCCCATGCCGAGGATCCGGCCGGCGATCTGCTCGGGGCGGAACTCCTCGAGCGCCTCCATCTTCTCGCCGAGGCCGACGAACTTGATCGGCTTGCCGGTGACCGCGCGCATCGACAGCGCGGCGCCGCCGCGGCCGTCGCCGTCCATCCGGGTGAGGACGACGCCGGTGATGCCGACCTTGGCGTCGAACTCCTCGGCCACCTCGACGGCGACCTGGCCGGTGAGGCCGTCGACCACCAGCAGGGTCTCGCGCGGCTTCACCGCGTTGCGGACCTCCTCGACCTCGCCCATCAGCTTCTCGTCGATCTGGAGGCGACCGGCGGTGTCGAGCATGTAGACGTCATAGCCGCCCATGGTCGCCTGCTGCTGGGCGCGCTTGGCGATCTGCAGGGCGGTCTGGCCCTCGACGATGGGCAG
>CAYVQK010000169.1:0-8254 GCA_964454145.1 uncultured Oceanicola sp.
CCACGGTGATGGGGCTGGCGCGGATGATCATGGCGCTGGGGCTGAAGCTGCGGCTCCGGGTTCTGGTGCCGGCGGTGGAGAACTCGGTGTCGTCCAACAGCTTCCGCCCGCAGGACATTCTGACCTCGCGCAAGGGACTGACGGTGGAGATCAACAACACCGACGCCGAGGGGCGGCTGGTGCTGGCCGATGCGCTGACCCTTGCGGGCGAGGAAGCGCCCTCGATGATCGTGAGCTTCGCCACGCTGACCGGCGCGGCGCGGGTGGCGGTGGGCGATGACCTCTCGCCCTTCTTCACCGGCAACGAGGCGCTGGCCGCGGCGCTCTCGGAGGCGGGGTCGGAGGTGGCCGACCCGGTCTGGCGACTGCCCTTCCACGCGCCCTACGAACCGCGCATCGAGCCCGGCATCGCCGACCTCGACAATGCGCCCAAGGGCGGCATGGGCGGCGCGATCACCGCCGCGCTCTTCCTCCGCCGCTTCGTGCCCGAGGGCGCGGATTACACTCACTTCGACATCTACGGCTGGCAGCCCTCCGCCGCGCCCGGCCGCCCCAAGGGCGGCGTGGGCATGGGCGCGCGGGCGCTGCTGGCGGCGCTCCCGAAGGTGCTCTCATGAAGCTCGACCGCAGGCTCACCCCCGCCAATGCCCGCGTTGCCGCTGCCGCGCTGAAAGGGCTGGTGGAGGCGGAAGCCTACGTGGAGGGCGAGGCGGCCAGCGTCTCGGCCCCGCTTGCCGACATCTGCCGCGATCCGGCGGGCGACCGCGAGCGGCAGATCCTGATGGGCGCGCGCGTTGTCGTCTACGAGCGGGTCGCGGGCTGGGCCTTCATCCAGGCGGCGGCGGATGGCTATGTGGGATATGTTTCCGAGGACGCGCTGGGGCCGGTGGTGGCCCCGACCCACCGGGTGGCCGCCCGCCAGAGCCACCTCTACCCCGAACCCACGATCAAGCTGCGCGAGAAGGCCTCGCTCTCCCATGGCGCGCAGGTGCAGGTGACGGGTCGGGAGGGCGACCTCTGCGAAACGCCGCATGGCTTCATCCCGCATCAGCACCTCGTGGAACTCGGCACCCGTACGCCGCGGCTGGAGACGGCGCGGCTCTTCCTCGGCACCCCCTACCTCTGGGGAGGCAACTCGGGGTCCGGCATCGACTGCTCGGGGCTGGTGCAGGCAGCGCTCCGGGCCGAGGGGCACGACTGCCCGGGCGACAGCGACATGCAGGAGGAGGCGCTGGGCGAGGCCATGGCGCTGGACGCCCCGGTTGCGCCGGGCGACCTGTTCTTCTGGAAGGGCCACGTGGCACTGGCGCTGGATACCGAGACCCTCATTCACGCCACCGGGCATTACATGAGCACGGTGATCGAGCCGCTGGTGCCCGCACTGACCCGGATCGAGGCGGCGGGTTATCCGCTGCGGTCGCGACGTCGGGTGGGGTGAGGCCTGTGGCGCCGGGCTGAAGCCCGGCCAGCGAGGGCGCTTTGCGCCTGTGGCGGGCAAGGGCGCAGATCAACTGCCGACCGACAGGGGACGGGTGAGCACGAGGGCGTCGAGGCGGGTGCCGTCGGGCGCGCGGTAGTAGGCGCGGCGGCGGCCGATCTCGCTGTATCCGGAGGCCGTGTAGAGGGCGAGAGCGGGGGCGTTGCTGGCGGCGACCTCAAGCAGGGTCGTGGTGGCACCGCGCCGGGCGGCCTCGGCGTGGAACCCGTCGAGCAGGCTGCGGCCGAGGCCATTCCGGCGGGCCTCGGGGGCGACGGCGAGGGTGAGCAACTCGGCCTCGGCACCGGCGGTCTGCCCCATGGCGAAGCCCTGCGGCTCGGCGAGGAGGAAGGTGCCGGGACGGGCCAGCATGGTCTCGAACTCAGCCGCGCGCCAGGGGCGGGGCGTGGTGAAGCAGGTGGCGTGGAGCGTGGCGAGCGCCTCGGGCGTCATTCGACGATCTCGGGGGGCGCGTCGCGCGCGGGGGCGGCATCGGGCGCGCGGACGTAGAGGGGGGCGGGGCGGGGGAAGGGCTCGGGCGTGCTTGCAAGCAGTGCAGCGGCTCGGGTGGCAAGGCGGCTGGGCAGGTTGGGGAACGTCTCGGGTAGCACTGTGGCGCGGGGGACCAGCCGGGGCGGTCCTGAAGACGCGCCTGCGGTGAAATCCTGCGCATAGGCCATCTCTCGCGGTGCCGGCAGCAGGACGGTTTCATCCTCCGCGTTGCGGGCCATCTCGAAGCTGGAGACGCCGATGGCAGGGATCCGCAGGGCGAGGGCCAGGCCGCGGGCGGCGGCGACGGAAATGCGGATTCCGGTGAAGTTGCCGGGGCCGGTGCCCACGCCGAGCGCGGTGAGGTCGCGCCACGTCAACCCTGCTTCGGCGAGCAGCCCCTCGAGGATCGGCATGAGGTTTTCGGCCTGGCCGCGCTTCATCGGCTCGAAATGCTGCGCGACCAACCCGCCACGATGCAGAACGGCCCCCGCGATGTGGGGGCCGGATGTGTCGAAAGCCAGCAGGGTCGGCTGTGCGGTGCCCAAGGGTCAGGCGGCGACGGGGCGCACTTCGGTGACTTCGGGGATGTAGTGCCGAAGCAGCTGCTCGATGCCCATCTTCAGCGTCAGCGTGGAAGAGGGGCAGCCGGCGCAGGCGCCCTGCATGTGCAGGTAGACCACGCCACGCTCGAAGCCGTGGAAGGTGATGTCGCCGCCGTCCTGTGCCACGGCAGGGCGCACGCGGGTGTCGAGCAGCTGCTTGATCTGCTCGACGATCTCGCCGTCTTCGCCTTCGTGCACCGCATGGGCGGCCTCGGGCGCGGCGTCGGAGGCCAGCACCGGCTCGCCGGATTGCACGTGCTCCATGATCGCGCCGAGGATGGCGGGCTTCAGGTGATCCCACTCGGGGCCCTCGGCCTTGGTGACGGTCACGAAGTCATGCCCGAGGAAGACGCCGGTGACGCCATCGACGGCGAAGATGCGCTGGGCCAGAGGCGAGCCGGAGGCGGCCTCGGCGGAAGGGAAATCGGCGGTGCCGGTGCCCATCACCTCCTGCCCGGGCAGGAACTTGAGGGTGGCGGGGTTGGGCGTGGATTCGGTCTGGATGAACATGGCGCGCGGTCCTTTCGGGGTTGGGCCATATATGCGCCTCGGGCCGGGGCGGGTCAAGATTTGGAACGATTCTAAATTCTTTCGGCGTGGTGGCGGGACAAGTCCCGCCCTACGGGCGCCTGGCCCAATCCAGCGCGCCTTCGAAGGCTTCGGGCGCCAGCGGGCCCGGGTGGTGGGCGAAGCTGTAGGTGGTGGAATAATCCATGTGGCAGCACTCGGGCGGCGCGGGGCGCGCGGGGGCGGGCTTGTGGGGCTGGGCGTTGAGGCGCAGCAACTCGGCCCAGGTGCCGGGAGGGAGAGAATTGACGCTTTGGGTGGCCTTCATCCCGTTGGCGGGGTGCGCGGGCTCGATGACGGCGGACACGTCGGTGGCGTAGATGCGGGTTTCGCGGGGCGGATAGAGATTGTCGCCCGAGACGAGGCTGGCGGCATAGGGCGTTCCCTCGGGTGGCAGCGCAGGGGCGGAGAGGCAGGCGGCGAGCGGCAGGGCGAGGAGGAGGGCGCGCATGGGTCAGGAGGCTCCGTTGGCGGCGATGCGAGCCTCGACCTCGGCCAGCAGGCTCTCCACCTCGGGATCGGAGATGCGCAGCGAGGCGAAGTGGCTGGCGACGTTGCGGAGGTAGTCGGCGGAGGTGCCGAGGATGCCCGCACCGGTGGCGAGGTAGTCGACCTGGGTGTCGTGGGTGAGATCCGGATCCATGATGGGCGAGGCGTGGTTGGCGAGGAAGGTGAGGGCGGGCACGCTGCCGTCGGAAAGGGTGACCTCGACGAAGCGGGCGAAGTAGCCATCTGACAGGCGTTCGCGCTGCCAGAGGATGGCGCTTTCGGTTTCGACCAGGTCGGCGGGGATGCGGAAGGCGAGGCCGTCGCAGGTGGTGCCCGGCGCCGCGTCGAGCGCCGCCATGAGGCCGGGGGCCTCGGGCGTGCCGCGGCCACCGCGGATGTCTTTCAGGATGAAGCGGCGGGCGTGGCCCGGGAGGTGGGCGCGGCGGACCTCGGCGAAATGGAACGCCGGATCCCACATCAGCGAACCGTAGGCGAAGACCCAGAGATCGGGCGTGGGGCGGCGGGTGAGGGTGGCGTGGCGGTCGGCCTCGCGCTCGGCGTCGGAATACCACCAGCCGGTCGGAAGGCCCTTCTCTTCAAGCAGGGCCTCGAGCTTGGCGCAAGAGAAGTCGCGGAAGAAGCTCTCCTCGGCAGGCGTGATCTTGCCGCGCAGGCCGGGGTGATGGAGGAAAGGGTCGGGCGCCTTCACCAGGCTATCCTCTGGCCACGCCCGACCGTGGCGAGCGTGGCAGCCCGACTGCCCCGCCGCTCACGTGATGCTTTCGAGCCGCTCCTTGGAGAGCTCGCCGGGCACGATGGTGATGGGGATCTCGAGGGAGCCCGCGTTCTTGGTGAGCTGGGTCACGAGCGGGCCGGGGCCCTTCTTGCCGGTGCCGGCGCCGAGGACCAGCACGCCGACCTCCGGGTCGTCGCGGCATTGGGCGAGGATCTCTTCCACCGGTTCGCCCTCGCGCACCACCAGCTCGGGATCCACCCCCTGACGGTCGCGCATCCACTTGGCGAAGACCTCGAAATGGGCCTCGATCCGCTCGCGGGCCTCGGCGCGCATCACGTCGCCGACGCCGATCCAGTGGTTGAACTCGTCGGGCGGGATGATCGAGAGAATCTCCACGCCGCCGCCGGTCTTTGCCGCCCGCATGGCGGCAAAGCGCATGGCGTTCAGGCATTCGCGGCTGTCGTCGAGCACGACGAGAAACTTGCGCATCTGGGTGGCCCTCCTTGCGGGCGGATCATGGCCGAGGGGCCGGGTTCTGGCAATGGGGGGTCAGCGGTCGACCGGGGGTGGCGGACGACCGTGGCGGATCGCGAAGGCCGAGAGCAGCGCGGCGAGGATGATGAGGCGGGCCACGTGGGCGGCGGCGATGAAGCTGGGGTTGGCGCCGGCAGCCGCGCCGACGATGAGCATGGTCTCCAGCCCGCCGGGGGCGAAGGCCACTAGCACGTCGAGCAGCGGCAGGCCCGCGGCCCATGCGGCCAGGATAGCGAAGATCGCCGCGAGCACCGTGGAGGCGCCGACGGCGACGATGGCGGCGGCAAGATCGCCCAGGATGGCGCGGCCGGTGATGCCGCGGAAGCGTGACCCGATGAGGCTGCCGAGCACCACCAGCACCGTTTGAGAGATCCATGTGGGCAGGCTGCCCTCCGCGAGGCCCGACAGGTGGGCTCCGGCGCCCACCGCCATGGCGCCCAAGAGCAGGGGCGCAGGCAGTTTCAGCCGGGCGAGGCCCCAGCCGACGGCCAGCGCGAGCGCGACCTGGGGCAGGATCGTCAGCCAGCTTTCCACCTGGGTGGCCGGTGGCAGGCCGGGGCCTACGGGCACGCCAGCCAGCGTGGCCGCGAGGGGCACGACAAGCGTGAGGATGAGAACCCGGAACGAGGCCATGATGACTGGACGCACCAGTGGCAGGCCCAGGCCCTCGGCCAGCGCCACCACCATCGACAGGTGCCCCGGCGCCGCGGCGAGGTAGCCCTCGGAGCGGCTGAAGCCGAACCAGCGGCAGAGCATCTCGCGCACCAGGAGGGGCGTGACGAGGGTGAGCAGCCCGAGCAGGGCGAAGGCGACGGGCCAGGTGGCGATGGCTTCGAGGCTATCAGGCGTGACGAGGCCACCGATGGAGAGGCCGATGAGGAGGAAGCAGCCGTCGCGCAGGCGATTGTCGATCTTCACCTCGGCGCCGCCGAGGCTGGCGCAGGCCACGGCGATTGCCGGCCCGGCGAGGAAGGCGAGCGGCATGCCCATGCCCCAGGCGGCCAGCGCGCCGATTGCGCCTATCGCGAGGGTCTGCGCGTTGAGGCGCAGCGAGGTCAGGGCGGTGGAGGTCACGGGCGGCGGGAGCCGCTGTGCGGGCGGTGGTGAAGCATGGAGGGAGATCCTTCTGGCCAGATCATGGCCCAGCCGGGCGGGGGCTTCAATGGCATCTCAGCCGAGCGGCAGCCGGAGCCGGGGCAGGCGGCGGCCGGGGATGGAGCCGGAGGCCTCCGTGCCGATGATCTCGGCGCCAAGCCCCTCATAGAAGCCGACCGCGCCGGGATCGGAGGCAATGAAGAGCGCGGTGCCTCCGGCGGCGCGAAGGTCGGCGGTGACCCAGCCCATGAGCGCGCGGCCCAGCCCTTGGCGGATGGCGCCGGGAGCGACGAAGAGACGGTCCAACTCGGCCGCGTCGCCGGACAGAGAGGCCTGCACCACCCCGGCAAAGCCGGGCCCGCGCCGGATGACGGCGACGTGCTGCGACAGATCCTGCGTGGTGAAGGTCAGCTCTGCCTCGCAGGCGGCGAGGAAGTGGGCGTCGTACCCCCAGTGGGCCTTGGAGGCGAGGCAGAGCGCGGTGAGGGCGTGCATCTCCGATCGGGTGGCGCGGGTGAGGCGCTGGGGCGTGACCGGCGGAGGCGTGGCTGGTGTCACGCGGAGAGCGCCCAGTCCCAGTAGAGCTCGCGCACCCGGCGGGTCACGGGTCCGTGCTGGTAGTGGGTGCCGTCGAACTCGGTGACGGGGGTGACCTTCATCAGGTTGCCAGAGAGGAACACCTCGTCGGCGCCGCGGAAATCGTCGAAGGTGAGTACCGTTTCGTGCACCTTCACCCCGTCGGCGCGGAGGTTGGCGATGTGGCGGGCGCGGGTGATGCCCGACAGGAAGGTGCCGTTGGCGATGGGGGTGAAGACCTCGCCGTCCTTCACCATGAAGGCGTTGGCGGTGGCGCTTTCGGCGACGTTGCCCATCACGTCTGCCACCAGGGCGTTGTCGTAGCCCTTGGCTTTGGCCTCGGCGAGCATCCGGGCGTTGTTGGGGTAGAGGCATCCGGCCTTGGCGTTGCAGACCGAGCTCTCGATCACCGGGCGGCGGAAGCGGGTGGTGGTGAGGCGGACGGTGGCCTCGGGCGAGGCCATGGGCACCTCCTCGAGGCAGAGGGCGAAGCCCGCGGGTGCTTCGGCGGGCAGGATGCCCATGTGGCCGCCCTCGATGCCCCAGTACATCGGGCGGATGTAGACGGCGGCGCCCTTCGGGTAGAGCTTCAGCCCCTCCCAGGCGATCTCGAGCATCTCGGCGGTGGTGTGGGTCGGCTGCAGCATGAGCGCCTCGGCGGAGCGGTTCACCCGGGCGAGATGGGCCTCGAGATCGGGCGCGACGCCGTCGATGTAGCGGGCGCCGTCGAAGACGGTGGTGCCGAGCCAGGAGCCGTGGTCGGCGGCGCGCATGATCATCACGTCGCCCTCGTGCCAGCTGCCTTCGTGATAGGTGCGGATGTTGGTTCCGGTCGCCATGGCGGGTCTCCTTCTGCGCGGCGACCCTAGGGGCGCGGGGCGGGGAGGTCCAGAGCGAGTGGCCCCCCGGCCGGGACGGGCCGGGGGGCGGGGAGCGGGTTGGCTCGGGGGACAGGCCAGCGGGTCGCTCGGCCCCGGGCGGCTCCGGCGCGCAGTGGGGACTGGCTGTGCCGGAAAGGGGTGCCGCGGTGGGGCGGGTGGGCCAGAGGGGCGGGCCCTGTGTGGGGTGATAGGGGGGGTGTGCGAACGGGGGGTGACGGTTGTGTGACGGGTTGGTGACAGATGCGGCTGGCGGGGGCGGTTCTTTGGGGTCAGGATGGGGGAAATTTCCAAGGGGAGGACCGGGAATGTTCGTGCGCTGTGCGTTCTTCAAGGGGTTGATTGCAAAGGGAAAAGAGGAGGAGTTTCACGCCTATTGGCGGGAGCGGCTGGTGCCGCTGTGGAGCGCGTTTCCGAACCTGCTGGAGCTGCGGGTGATGCGGGACGTGGAGAGCGACGACGAGGAGAGCCGGTTTCCGCTGGTGATGGCGATGAAGTTCGCCTCGCGGGCCGATATCGAAAACGCCCTGGCCTCGCCAACCCGTTGGGAAAGCAAGGAAGTTTCGAAGGCGCTGCTGGAGATGCTCGAGGGGCACGTGATCCACACGGTGTTCGAAACCGACGAATTCGAGCCCCGGGTGCTGGGTTAGCGCCGCCATCTTCCGGCCGTCCGGCGGCGCGCCGGACGGGGCGTCAAGGAATGGGGATTCCGGGGGGAAACGGGGGGAAATTCAGAGGGGCACAAGTGATGCACAGGTCATGCACAGTTGATGCACAGCCTATGCATACGCTATTTTTGCACAGAAGA
>CAYVQK010000170.1:0-8230 GCA_964454145.1 uncultured Oceanicola sp.
CGAGATGAAGGACATGGCGATCGTCGGAAACATCGGCCACTTCGACAACGAGATCCAGGTCGCCAACCTGCGGAACCACAAGTGGACCAACATCAAGGACCAGGTGGACATGATCGAGATGCCGGGCGGCAACCGGATCATCCTTCTGTCCGAGGGCCGTCTGCTGAACCTCGGCAATGCCACGGGTCACCCGAGCTTCGTGATGAGCGCGAGCTTCACCAACCAGGTGCTGGCGCAGATCGAGCTCTGGACCAAGGGCGACGAGTACCAGCCCGGCGTCTACATCCTGCCGAAGCACCTCGACGAGAAGGTGGCGATGCTGCACCTCGAGCGGATCGGGGTGAAGCTGTCGAAGCTCTCGGCGGCGCAGGCGGAGTACATCGGCGTCACGCCGGAAGGGCCGTTCAAGCCCGAGCACTATCGCTATTGAGAATGGTGGGCATATTGCCCAACCTGCGGGCCCGGGGGACACCTCGGGCCTTTTCATTCGAGGGGAGCGGACATGCGGATCATCGTGCATGGAGTGGGCGCCATCGGCGGCGTGGTGGCGGCGGCACTGGCGCTGAGCGGGCAGGAGGTGCTGGGCATTGCGCGCGGTGCGATGCTGGAGGCGATCCGGACGGGCGGGCTGACGCTGGACTCGGCGCGCGGACGGGAGACCGTGCAGCTGGAGTGCGTCGGCCATCCGCGCGAGATCGACTTTCGACCGGATGACGTAGTTCTGCTCTGCGTGAAGACCCAGCACACGGAGGCCGCGCTGGCGGACCTGCGGACGGCAGGGATGACCGATCAGGCCCTGTTCTGCCTTCAGAACGGCGTGGCGAACGAGGACATGGCGTTGCGCTACTTCCCGAATGTTCACGCGGTGACGGTGATGATGCCGGCGGGCTATGCCGAGCCCGGGGTGGTGACGATCGGCTGTGAGCCGTGCTACGGGATCTTCGACATCGGCCGATATCCCTTTGGCCGGGACGCGGCGGATGATGCGCTGGCCGAGGTGCTGAACGCCGCCAACATCGCTGCCTTCGTGCGGGAGGATGCGATGGCGCCGAAGTGGGGCAAGTTGATCCTCAACCTGGGAAACATCACCGGCGCCCTGCTGCCTGCCGGGGTCGATTGCACCCCCTTCGACGACCCGCTGCGCGAGGAGGGAATGGAGGTGCTCGAAGCGGCCGGCATCGAGTGGGTGGACGTTGGCAACGACCCGCGCCGCGCAGACCTCATGCGCACCCGCGAGGGCGGCGAGGGCCGTGTCGGCAACTCCACCGCCCAGAGCCTCGCCCGCGGCACGGGCAGCGTCGAGACCGACTGGCTGAATGGCGAGATCGTGCGGCTGGCCCGGCTCTATGGCGTGGAAGCGCCACTGAACGAGCGCGCGCAGGCGCTGTCGGTCAGCCTTTTGTCGGAAGGCGCGGAGGCCGGCAGCCTCAGCGAGGAAGAACTGCGGAAGCGGTTGTTCGGGTAGGCGCCACGAAGGTGGGCAGATTGCCCACCCTAGGGGATGAGCGCCCCGCGATGGCTCGCGGAGCGCCGCTGGCTCAATGCTTGAAGCGCTTGATCTCGCCGGACTTCAGCCGGGTGACGTAGCTGTTCACCTCGCGCTTCACGATCGGCATCAGCAGGTAGAGCGCGATGATGTTCACGATCGCCATGGAGAAGAGCATGGCATCGGAGAAGTCGATCACCGGGCCGAGGTTGGCGGCGGAGCCGATGATGATGAAGAGGCAGAAGATGACCTTGAAGATCACCTCCTTCGAGCCGCCCTCTCCGAAGAGGTAGGTCCAGGCCTTCAGCCCGTAGTAGCTCCACGAGATCATGGTGGAGAAGGCGAAGAGCACGACCGCCACTGCCAGCAGCACCGGGAACCACGAGAAGGCCTTGGCATAGGCGGCCGAAGTGAGCGCCACGCCCGAGACTTCGCCCTCGGTCGCGATGCGGCCGGCTTCCGCGTTCCAGATGTAGAGCCCGGTTTCGGGATCGGTGTTGAGCACCCCGGTGATGACGATGACCAGCGCGGTCATGGTGCAGATCACCACGGTGTCGATGAAGGGCTCGAGCAGCGCGACGTAGCCCTCTGTCACCGGCTCCTTCGTGCGCACCGCCGAGTGGGCGATGGCGGCAGAGCCGATACCCGCCTCGTTGGAGAAGGCAGCGCGGCGGAAGCCCTGGATCAGGGCGCCGGTGAAGCCGCCGAGCACGCCGAGGCCGGTGAAGGCGCCCATGAAGATCTGGCCGAGGGCCCAGCCGATCATGTCGTAGTTCATCAGCAGGATGATGAGCGAGACGCCGACGTAGAAGATGCCCATGAAGGGCACGACCTTCTCCGTCACCCGGGCGATGGACTTGATGCCGCCCACGATCACCGCGAAGGTGACGGCCGCGAGGATGATGCCCGTGATCCAGCCCGGATAGTCACCGATCACGCCCGAAAGCTGGGCATGGGCCTGGTTGGCCTGGAACATGTTGCCGCCGCCGAGTGCGCCCAGGATGGTGAAGATGCAGAACAGCACCGCCAGGATCTTGCCGCCCGGCAGGCCGCGCTCGGAGAAGCCCTTGGTGATGTAGTACATCGGGCCGCCCGAGACGCGCCCGTCGGGATACTCGTTGCGATACTTCACGCCGAGGGTGCATTCGGTGAACTTGGTCGCCATGCCGAAGATACCGGCGACGATCATCCAGAAGGTCGCCCCTGGCCCGCCGATGCCCACGGCCACGGCGACGCCGGCGATGTTGCCGAGGCCCACGGTGCCCGAGAGCGCGGTGGCCAGCGCCTGGAAGTGGCTGACCTCGCCGGCATCGTTGGGGTCGGAATAGTCGCCCTTCACCAGCTGGATCGAATGGACGAAGCCCTTGATCTGGATGAAGCCGAAATAGAGGGTGAAGACGAGCGCGCCGACCACGAGCCAGAGGGCGATCCACGAGAAGGTGGTGCCCGGCAGCGGCGCGAAGATGAAGGACACATACCAGCCGGTATAGTCCGCGAAGATCCTGTTGATGGTTTCGTCGATGCCCTGCGCCAGCGCCGGGAAGGGCGCGAGCAGCGTGACGAGGAGGGCGGCGAAGGCCGTTTTGAAGTTCATTGTCCTGTCTCCTTCGCTCAGGGCACGATCACGGTGGGAACGGGGGCAACCTGGGCGAGCCCGATGGGGACCGACCCGAAGACCCGCGCCGCCATGGATTGCGACCCGGCCCGCCCGACGAAGATCATCGTGGCGCCGGTCTCGGAGGCGATCTCGACGAGCTTGTCGACGACGTTGCCGTAGCGCAGCTCGGCGCTGGCCTCGAGCCCGGCGGCCTTCGCCTTGGCCACGGCCGGATCGAGCACGATCTCCCTGGCGCGCGTCATCTCCTGCTTGCGGCGGCCGTGGCGCTCTTCGATCTCTTCGGGCGTGAGGAAGCTGTAGGGCGACCACTCGAGAATGTGGACGACGAGCAGGTTTGCGCCGTCCTTCTTCGCGCGCTCGATCGCGTAATCGAGCGTGGGCGTATCGCCCTTCTCGCCTTCATACGCGACGATGAATGTCTCTGAACTCATGGATTGTCCCCCGTTCTTGTTGTTCGAACCGGGCCGGACTCGCCTGAAGATTGCACGGGACCAGCGGCTCGCCCCGTCAGCCTGTGCGAAATGTTACATCGCTGTCACGGATTTTCTTGGCTGGAGGGGCGTTCGTGCGGGGAAATTGCCGCGATTCGGAGTGTCATCCGACGTAGCGTTGACCCTGCGTCGACGGCATTTTTTCTTTGCCGGTAGGGGGGTGTTGCGTATGGTCCCCACAACGGAGGGAGAACCCGCCGGAGCGCCACCATGCGAGGGAGTGAAGCATCATGGGCAAGAGAGACGAGTTGATCGCGAAATATGCCGACGATCTGAAGAACAAGTGCGGGATGACCCCGGACATGGACCTTCTGACGAAGGTTACCATCGGCTGCGGTCCGTCGATCTACAACGACGATGCCTCCACGGTTGCCGCCAGCCAGAAGGGTGAGCTGGAGACGATCGAGAAGAACTTCCTGATCAAGAAGCTGGGTCTGAAGGCCGGCCCCGACCTGATGGCGGGGATCGAGAAGGCGGTGGAGACCTACGGCAAATCCGAGCGCAACAAGTATCGCGCGGTCTTCTATTACCTGCTCGTGAAGCACTTCAAGAAAGACTCCGTTTACAAGTAAGGCGGCCAGAAGCTGCCGGTTGCGTAACCTCCCGTAAGGGAGTGTGGCGAAAGTGGTGCGGGCCTGTCATTGAGAGGGGGAACCGGCCATTGGCGGTTCCCCCTTATGTTTCGGGCGGTTGCGGCGGACGGCGCTTGCAGATGTGGCGGCTTCATGGCGGCCCGGATGGTTAACGCGCCACAAACACTAACCCACTGTAAAACAGAGATTTTTCCGAAGGGAGAGATTGATTTTTGGCGGTGCATCCGGTAGGTATTGTCCCAAGCGAAGGGTCAGGACGACCCGGGACATGCCAGATACGAGCGGTGCGATTGGGAGCTCGTGGGAAGATGGAGGGTCTCGGGGGGTCGAGGCCCTCCATTTTGTTTTGGGGGGCCGGTGGACGCAGCCTGGGTCTATGACGACGGCGAGGAGGGGAGCGCGGGCGATGCCGCGCGGCTCTGGCCCTGGTGGAGTTTTTCCAAGACGGTGATCGCCGCCTGTGCGCTGCGACTGGCGCGAGAGGGTGTGCTGGAGCTGGATGAGCCCTGCTCCGGTCCCTGGACGCTGCGGCAGCTTCTGCAACACCGGGCGGGGGTGCCCTGCTATGGCGGGGTGAGGGCCTATCACGCTGCGGTGGCGAAGCGAGATCTGCCGTGGAGCCGTGTGCGGTTGCTGCGCGAGGTGCAGGACGAGCCGCTGTTTCCACCCGGCGAGGGCTGGGCCTATTCCAACGTCGGATACATGCTTGCCCGGGAGCGGATCGAGGCTGCGGCAGGCTGCGATATAGGCGCCCTGGCGGCGCGCTACTGGGGCGAGCCGCTCGGGTTGAGCACGATGCGGCTGGCCCGAGGGCCGGAGGACTTTGCCGATATGCCCGGAGCGGAAGCCTACCACCCGGGATGGGTGTATCACGGATGCTTAATGGGATCGGCGCGGGATGCGGTGCGGCTGATGCGGGTGCTGCCCGGGCAATTGCAGGAAGACCGGCACCCGCTGGGCGGAGCGGTCGAAGGACGGCCATGGACGGAGCACGGCTACGCGCTCGGCACGATGTCGGGGCGGATGGGCGAGGCGGGGCGTGCGGTGGGGCATTCCGGCTCGGGGCCGTTCAGCTCATGCGCGGTCTACCGGTTTTCCGATGTGCCGCGCCCGATGAGCGTTGCGGTCTTTGCCGAGGGGCACGACGAGGCGCGGCCGGAGTGGGAGGCGGCGCGGATCGCAGTGGGGTAACTGCCCAGCCTCAGAACAGCCCGAGCACCAGCCCGATCACGGTGGGGCCAAGCACCGAATAGCCGCCATCGAGCAGGGTCAGAGACGGTTTCCGGCCGGCATAGGCATAGTTCATCGCCACCCAGGGGGTGATCATGAAGAGGCCGATGCCCAGCCCGACCATGGCCGACTTGCCTGCGCCCTCGATGCCCGACATGGCGAGGATGTGCCGCAGCATTCCGGCGACCAGCAACATCGCGATGCCGGAGATGATGAAGGGGGTGATGGAGAAGCCACCGCTCGGCTTGCCGTCGGCGTCGCAGGGAATTTCTGCCGCCGCGAGCCATGGCTTCGACAGCGTCATGTACCAGGCCGCGCCGACGGCGAAACCGGCCAGTGCCGCGATGAGAACTGAGATGATGCCCATGATGTCCCTCCGTTTTGGCGGGAGTATGCGGCGTATCAACCTTTCAGGGAATAGCCGCCGAGCTTGCAGACATGGGCCCACTCCGCCGCCGTGACCGGCTGGACAGAGAGGCGCGTGTTGTTCACGAGCACCATATCCTTCAGCTTGGGCTCGTCCTTGCACATGGCGAGCGTCACCGGCTTGGGCATCGGCGCGACGGCCTTGATATCCACGCATTCCCACCGGTCATCGTCGGTGGTGCTGTCGGGGTGGACCTCGGCGCAGACCTCGACAATGCCCACCACGGCCTTCTCCGACTGGGAGTGATAAAAGAAGCCGAGGTCGCCCAGCTTCATCTCGCGCATCATGTTGCGGGCCTGGTAGTTGCGCACGCCGTCCCATTCCTCGCCCGCATCGCCCCTGGCGACCTGGTCATCCCAGCTCCAGGTCGAGGGTTCGGATTTGAAGAGCCAGTAGGCCATGGGTCATTCCTTCGTCAGCGGGCGGGAGAGCAGCACGGCCATCGCCTCGGGTGCGGAGAGGGTGCCGGAGGTCAAGGCGGCGACCACCTCGGTGATCGGCATGTCGAGCTTGTAGCGTTTTGCGAGCTTCAGCGTGGCCTCGGCGGTGGCGATGCCCTCGGTGGTCACGCCGGGGGGCGGCGTTTCACCCCGGCCGAGCGCAAAGCCGTGCCGGAAGTTGCGGCTCTTGTCGGAGGTGCAGGTGAGAGCGAGATCGCCGAAGCCCGACAGGCCGGCCAGGGTTTCGCGTCGACCGCCAAGCGCTGCGGCGAGGCGGGCCATTTCGGCATATCCGCGGGTCATCAGCGCGGCGCGGGCGCTCTCGCCGAAGCCGGCGCCGATGCAGGCGCCACAGGCGATGGCGATGACGTTCTTCAGCGCGCCGCCAAGCTCCGCCCCGATGGGATCGGTGGAGAGGTAGAGACGAAGCGTGCTGGTGGAGAGGGCCGATTGCAGCATCTCGCCGGTGCGCTTGTCGGCGCAGGCGAGAGTGAGCGCGGTGGGCAGGCCCTGGGCGATGTCGACGGCGAAGGAGGGGCCGGTGAGGATGGCCGGGATGGCCTTCTTCGCGGCGGCCTCGATGATGCCGGTGGGGCCCTTCACCCGCTCCAGGTCCACGCCCTTGCAGGCGGCAACGATGCAGGCCTCACCGATGTGCTCGCGGTGCTCGGTGAGCAGCCCGGCGAGGGTTTGCATGGGCGTGGCGATGATGAGGATGGGCGCGGCGAAGGCGCCGTTGTCATGGACCACGGCCAGTTCGGAGGGCAGCGTGACGCCGGGCAGGTGGCGTGCGTTCTCGCGCGCTTCGCAGATCTGCGCGGCATGGGCGGGATCACGCGCCCAGAGGGTGACAGTGGGGCCATTCTGCCCGGCAAGCTGGCTCGCCAGCGCGGTGCCGAAGGCCCCGGCCCCGATCACGGAAATATCGCTCATGCCTTTGCGCCTTTCTTGCCGGAGCCGAGCATTGGCGCGGCAGAGCTGTCAAGCGGCCAGCGCGGGCGGGCCGTGAGGGTGAGATCATCCGCCGATCCGCCGGAGCGGAGCCGCTCTATTCCGGCCCAGGCGATCATGGCCGCGTTGTCGGTGCAGAGCGCGAGAGGCGGGGCGGTGAAGCGGACGCCGAGCTTCTCGGCCTCGGCGGCGAGAGCGGCGCGGAGGGGCTGGTTGGCGGCGACGCCGCCGGCGACGGCGAAGGCGGGCTCGGAGGGCGAATGCGCAAGGTAAGCTTTCAGTGCGCGGGCCGTCTTGGCGGCCAGCACGTCGCGCACGGCGGCCTGGAAGCTGGCGGAGAGGTCGTTCACGTCTTGCTGCTTCAGCCGATTGCCCTCGAGCAGCACGGTGTCGCGGGCGCGCAGAAGGGCGGTTTTCAGGCCGGAGAAGGACATGTCGCAATGCGGCTCGCGCAGGAGCGGGCGAGGCAGGTCGAAGCGGGTTTCGTCGCCGTCCCGGGCCGCTGCCTCGATCGCGGGGCCGCCGGGCTGGGGCAGGCCGAGGAGGCGGGCCGATTTGTCGAAGGCCTCACCGGGGGCGTCGTCGATGGTGCCGCCGAGCCGTTCGAAGCTGTCGGGGCCGTGGGCGATGAGAAACTGGCAGTGGCCGCCGGAGACGAGCAGCAAGAGGTAGGGGAAGGCGAGCCCGTCGGTGAGGCGGGGCGTCAGCGCGTGTCCGGCGAGGTGGTTGACGCCGATGAGCGGCACGCCGGTGGCCGCCGAAAGGCCCTTGGCGCACATGACGCCGGAGACCACGCCGCCGATCAGGCCGGGGCCGGAGGTGACGGCGATGGCATCCAGCGCATCGAGGCCGACGCCTGCCTTATCGAGTGCCAGCTCGACCATCAGGTCGAGCCGTTCGGCATGGGCGCGGGCGGCGATCTCGGGCACGACGCCGCCAAAGGCCGCATGCAGATCGGTCTGGCCGGAAACCTCGGAAGAGAGCACCTCCGCCG
>CAYVQK010000171.1:0-8048 GCA_964454145.1 uncultured Oceanicola sp.
GCAAGGTCGTGAAGATCGTCGACTTCGGCGCCTTCGTGAACTTCTTCGGCAAGCGCGACGGCCTCGTGCACGTCAGCCAGATCGCCAACAAGCGCCTGAACCACCCCAGCGACATGCTGGTGGAAGGCCAGGATGTGAAGGTGAAGCTCCTGGGCTTCGACGATCGCGGCAAGGTGCGCCTCTCCATGAAGGTCGTGGACCAGGAGACCGGCGAAGAGCTCAAGCGGGAAGAGACCGCCGAGTAAGGCGCCTCACCTGAGAGACGCGAAGGGCCCGGGGGAAACCTCGGGCCCTTTTGCATTGGCGCTCACGCCTCGATGAAGCGGGGGGGCTCGCCGGGGGCCATGATCACCGCCGTCAGCCGGCCGGTGGCGAAGGCGCCGGTGTCGATGGCGATGCGGCCGGGGGCGATCTCGGGTGCGTCGCGGATGTAATGGCCGTGGATGATCCACCTCCCGTCGGCACGGGGCGTGGTGAAGAAGCCCGGGTGGCCGTTGGTCAGGGAGTTCTTCTGAACCTCGATCGGGCGGTCGGGATCGGCGCCGGCGTGGGTGACGGCGACATTGCCGCTCTGCCAGTGGCGCGGCATGGCGTGGAGCCAATCGAGCAGCCCCTCGGCCTCCAGTGCCTCCGCCAGGCCCTGCTGCGCGTCCTCCAGGCCGGGCCCGCCGGTCTCGGTGAGGCCGGCGCCGAGGCCGAAGCTCGCCAGCGTCTGCAGCCCGCCGAAGGCCAGCCAGCGGGGATACTTGCCGCGGGCGAAATCGAGCATCATCTCCTCGTGGTTGCCCCGCAGGCAGAGCGCCCTGCCCTCCGCCGCGAGCGGCATCAGCCTCCGCAGCACCGCCGCCGACGCCTCGCCCCGGTCGACGTAATCGCCAACGAAGATAAGCGGCAGGCCCGGCGCCTCGGCCTCGAGCCGGTCGAGCAGGCGCGCGAGCAGGTCGTCGCGCCCGTGGATGTCTCCGACGGCGACGAAGGGGGCCTGGGGTTCGGGCGCGCCACCGGTGAAACCGGCGGCAGCGCCGTCGCCGGGGCGGCGGAACAGCTTGTCTAATCCGAACATCGCTAGCGGCTGATCACCTGGCAGCTCTCGGCTTTCACCAGTTGGCGGCTCTCGGTCTGATCGGCCCCTTTCACCACGCGTCCGCGCCCGGCCTGGGTGACCCGTGTCTTGGCGCTGGAGACCAGCTCGGTGATCTGGCAGGCATTTCCGTTCAGCGCGACCTTCATCCGGAAGCCCGCCTCGGTCAGAAGCTTGCTGCCCTCCTCGGTGGTCTCCGTGCGCCTGACCCCGATGGTGGCCGCGAGGCCGCTGCGGGAGAGCTGGTACTGCGAAGTCGTCTGGACCTGCGCCTTGTAGTCCTGCTCGATGCCCGGCGGCAGCCGCACCCGGCTGCCGTCGCTGCAGGCTTCGATGCGGCTGCGGGCGGAGTAGGTGCAGGCCTTGGACTGGCGGCTGGACGGCCCCTCGAACACCAGCGCAGAGGCGGAGCCGTCGGCCCCGCGCCTTCCGTCGATATCGAAGGTCCGGCAGTTGGACTTCACCGTTTCGATCGCCAGCAGCCGGCCGAACTGCTTCACGTCATAGGTGGTGCGGCAGGTGTCGTTGGAGCGGCTGAAGCCACGGGACCAGGCCTGCTTCTCGGTGAAGCTGAGACGCAGCCGCAGCTCTGCCTGCGCCGCCGTGGCGAAGAGGCCCGCCGCGACGGCGGCCACGAGGCTCCACATCAGCATCTTCATCGGCTCACTCCCCGTCCCTGGCTCAGTTGCAATAGGTCCGTCCGTTGTAGGTTGCACATTTGCGGCCTCCGCCGCCACCTCCTCCGCCTCCGCCGCCGGTCGCCTTGGGACTGGAGGCCTTGGCCTGCCGCACCTGGCAGGTGCCGCGGGTGTCGAGATACTGGCCGGAGGGGCAGGTCTTCAGCTCGCAGCGGTTTTCCACCTTCACCTCGCGGACCGAGCAGACCAGCGGGCAGGTGCCCTCGGGCATCTTCTGCAGGAGCCCGGCGAGGGTGATCGACAGCTCCATGTCGACGAGGTCGGGCACCGCCTGGCGCAGCCTGTCCATCGCCTGCTCGGAGCGGCGGCCCCAGTCGCCGTCGACCGTGCCGGCATCGCAGCCGAGGCGGTTCAGCTCTTCCTGGAGAGTGAGATACATGTCGAGTTCCTCCTCCTCCTCGATGGGCATGAACACCGTGGCGGGGAGCGCCACGCGCACCATCGGCGTGCCGTCGTCACCCCAGGTGATCTCGACGTCCTCTCCGACGATCCCGGCGGTGTCGATCCGATCCTCGGGCGCCTCCTCGGCATCGTCGATCACCAGCGCGGCCGCGCTGCCGGCCGGGTCTTCCACGGCCTGCCCTGCCGTCTCCTGAGCGGAGAGCGGAAGGGAAGCGGTGAGGACCGCCCCGGACACGAGGGCAAGCACGGCGCAAATCCGCCGGAGGGGGTTCGTCATTCAATCCATCTGCGCGGGGCCGGAGCGTGGCCCGTCGCACCTTTCGGTGCCGAGGGTAGCAAAAAAGCCCCGTTCACTCCAACGGGGCTTTCTCACAGTTGCGGGAAGTGGCGCCTCGGCCTCAGCCCGGGTTCTTGGCGAAGCGCAGGTAGGGCAGCTTCTTGTCGAGCGCGCCGTACTTGGCTTCGGCGGCAGCATCATCGAGCGCGAGGGCCACGATCACGTCCTGGCCGGTCTGCCAGTTGGCGGGGGTGGCAAGCGGCTGCTCGTAGGTCCGCTGGAGGCCATCGAGGGCGCGCAGCACCTCGGCGAAGTTGCGGCCGACCGACATGGGATAGGTCATCATCAGCTGCACCTTCTTGTTGGGCGCGATGATGAAGACCGAGCGCACGGTGGCGCTGTCGGCGGGGGTGCGGCCGTCGGGCAGGTAGGCATCGGCGGGCAGCATGTCGAAGGCCTTGGAGAAGGCGAGGTCGGTGTCGGCCACGATCGGGAAGCCGGCCTTGGCACCACCGAAGGATTCAATGTCTCCCTTCCATTTCTTGTGGTCTTCCACGCCGTCGACGGAAACGCCGAGCACCTTGGTGCCGCGCTTTTCCCACTCGTCGGAGAGCTGGGCCACCGCGCCGAACTCGGTGGTGCAGACCGGGGTGAAATCCTTCGGGTGGGAGAAGATGATCGCCCAGCTGTCGCCGATCCAGTCGTGCAGGGTCAGCTCGCCGAGATCGGTGGGGAAGGTGAGGTTGGGGACGGTATCGTTGATGCGCAGGGCCATGTGGTCCTCCTTTGGCTGACTTCGGGGCAGAAGATACGAGGCGCTGGCCGGAATGAAAGGGGGAGGGGCTGTTTCGGGGCATGGCGTTTTGACGCGCGCGGTGCGGGACAAACGGGCGTTTCGGCCTGCGCCCGGAACGCGGAACGGCGCCCCTCAACCTATAGGCGAAATCTTGCCACCTTCCTTGTCCGAGGCGGCGCAGGAGCCAGCTTCTGGCTCACGGAACGATCACGACAGGGAGAGACTCAATGAAACAGCTCATCGCAGGGGCCGTGTTGGCCTGCGCCGCAAGCAGCGCGAGCGCGCAGGAAGCGGCGATCTTTTCGGGCGACGACCGGCTGCACCCGGTCTATGCCCGCAGCGGCATGGTCTCGGCCCAGGAGGCGGTGGCGGCGCAGGTGGGGCTCGACATTCTGCAGGCAGGCGGCAACGCTGTGGATGCGGGCGTGGCCGTGGCCTTCGCCCTTGCCGTCACCCTGCCCCGCGCCGGCAACCTCGGCGGCGGTGGCTTCATGCTCGTGCATGATGCCGAGACCGGCGAGACAAAGGCGATCGATTACCGCGAGATGGCCCCGGCGGCGGCGGAACGCGACATGTTTCTCGACGCAGAGGGCAATGCCGACAGCAACCTGAGCCGCTTCACCGGGCTCGCCACCGGGGTGCCGGGCACCGTGGCGGGCATGCAGATGGCGCTGGAGGAATACGGCACGATGACCCTGGCCGAGGTGGTGGCCCCCGCCATCGCGCTGGCGCGCGACGGGATCGACGTGACGCCGGGGCTGGCCGACAGCCTGAAGGGGCTGGAGCGGCGGCTGAAGGCGCATCCATCCTCGGAGGCGATCTTCTACAAGGCGGATGGCGGCTTCTACGAGCCCGGCGAGCGGCTGGTGCAGGCGGACCTTGCGGCGACGCTCCAGAAGATCGCCGACGAGGGGCCGGACGGATTCTACAAGGGCACGGTTGCCGAGGCGATCAGCAAGGCCGTGACCGACGCGGGCGGGCGGATCACCGTGGAGGACATGGCGAACTACAAGGCGGTGCTGCGCGAGCCGGTGACGGGCAGCTACCGGGGCTACGAGATCGTCTCGATGCCGCCGCCGTCGTCGGGCGGGGCGCATATCGTCCAGATCCTGAACATCCTCGAGGAGTATCCCATCGGCTGGCTCGGCCATAACTCGGCGGAGACCATTCACCTGATGGCCGAGGCGATGAAGCGGGCCTATGCCGACCGGTCGGAATACCTGGGCGACAGCGACTTCGTGGATGTGCCCCTGGCCGAGATCACCTCGAAGGACTACGCCGCCGCGATCCGGAAGGAGATCAGCCGCAACGTGGCGACGCCTTCGAGCACCATCAAGCCGGGCGACCTTGCGCCCTACGAGAGCAACGAGACCACCCACTTCTCGATCGTCGACAAGGACGGCAACGCGGTGTCGAACACCTACACCATCAACTTTTCCTATGGGTCGGGCATGGTGGCCGAGGGCACCGGCGTGCTGATGAACAACGAGATGGACGACTTTGCCGCCAAGCCGGGCGTGCCCAATGCCTATGGGCTCATCGGCGGCGATGCCAACGCGGTGGAAGGGGGCAAGCGGCCATTGTCGTCGATGAGCCCGACGCTGGTGATGAAGGATGGCGAGGTGTTCCTGGTCACCGGCTCGCCCGGCGGATCGCGGATCATCACCACCACGTTGCAGGTGATCATGAACGTGATCGACCACGGCATGAACATTGCCGAGGCCAGCACCGCGCCGCGCATCCACCACCAGTGGCTGCCCGACGAGATCCGCACCGAGGACGGGATCAGCGTGGATACCGTCGCGATCCTCGAACAGAAGGGCCACAAGGTGAGCCAGCAGCCGGTGATGGGCTCGACCCAGTCGATCATGGTCGACAAGGAAGCGGGCCTGCTCTTCGGCGCCTCCGACCCGAGGCAGGTGGACGCGGCGACCGTGGGCTACTGAGCCAAACGGCCCCGCCGGTGGGAATCCGCCGGCGGGGCTTGCGACTCTGCGGCATATATGTTGATATCAACTCATATGAACAGGGAGATTGCCATGACCGTCCAGACTGCAACCGTCTATGCCTTCGACTGGGTGCCCGACTTCGCCAAGGGCCAGGTGCGCGACTTTCGCGTGCGCTGGGCGCTGGAGGAAGCCGGGATCGGCTACGAGGTGCGCCACGTCAGAATGGGCACCCAGAGCGAGCCCGAGCACCTCGGCCGCCAGCCCTTCGGTCAGATCCCGGCGCTGGATCTCGGCGGCACGCCGATGTTCGAGAGCGGCGCCTGCGTTTGGCGCATCGCCGAAGAGAGCCCTGCCCTGCTGCCCGAGGACATCGACCGCGACCGGGCGTTCTGCTGGGTGATCGCCGCGTTGAACTCGGTGGAGCCGGCGCTGATGGCGCTGGGCTCGCTCGACTACTTCATCGAGGATCAGGAGGCCGCACAGCGGGTGCGGCCGCATTTCGCCGGCCTCGCGGCGCAGCGGCTGAAGCGGATCGGCGAGGCGCTGGGCGCTAACGACTACCTGATGGGGGACCGCTTCACGGTGGTCGACCTGGTCATGGCGGCCGTGCTGCGCGGCGCCGAGGGTGCCGGGCTGCTCGATGCAGAGCCGAAGGTGGCGGCATACTACCAGCGCTGCATCTCGCGCCCGGCCTGCCGGAAGGTGATCGCCGAGCAGGTGGCCGAAATCGACGCCAACGCCCCGCGCTACGCCAAGGCCGGCTAGAGGCCCTTGCCGCGCCGCGCATCGCGTGCTGACCTGTGGCCGACCACGGAACAGGAGGGCCGGAGATGCGCGGCGAGAAGATCACCGTCTGGGGCTACGACTGGGTGCCCGACTTCGCCAAGGGCCATGTGCGCGACTACCGCGTGCGCTGGGCGCTGGAGGAGGCGGGCATTCCCTACGAGACGGCCCATGTGGCGCAGGGCAGCCAGGGCGCGCCCGAGAACCTCGCCCGCCAGCCCTTCGGCCAGGTGCCCTCGATCCGGATCGGTGAGGAGGTGATGTTCGAGAGCGGCGCCATAGTCTGGCGGATCGCCGAGGAGAGCGAGGTTCTTCTGCCGCCGGGTGTGGACCGCTTCGCCGCGATGAGCTGGGTCTTCGCCGCACTCAATTCGGTGGAGCCGCTCTGCGCGGTGGTGGGCACGGTGAAGACCTTCGTGAAGGACAAGGAGGCCGCGGGCCGGGTGGCGCCGACGCTGGAGGCGATGGCGGGCAAGAAGCTGAAGCGGCTGGCCGCGGCACTGGGCGAGAACGACTTCCTGCTCGGGCAATTCTCGGTGGCCGACCTGATGATGTCGTCGGTGCTCCGGGGACTGTCGGGGCTGGATCTGGTGGAGGCGCAGCCCGCGCTGGTGGCCTACCGCGACCGCTGCCACGAGCGCCCTGCCTTCCAGAAGGTGATGGCCGCGCAGATCGCGGAGATCGAGAGCAACGCGGCGAAATACGCGGGCTAGGGCTGGGCCTCTGGCGCGGGCGGCGGGGTGCCGATGAGCCCTCCGCTGATCTCGTGGAGCCGGTGGTCCAGCGGCCCCATCGCCAGCGTGACCGAGAGTGCCAGCAGGGCGCCCAGCATGGCCACCCCCTCGCCGCGCGGCTCGCCGCGCGCCAGCCTGTCGACCATGCGGGAGGTGAGCATGAAGCCCGCCACCGCCGCGGCGAGGCAGGCGAGGCCCCAGAGCCAGAGGTCCGCGCCGGGCAGCCAGCGGCCCAGCGTGCGCGCCGCGACGCCCGGCACCCAGCCGATCACGAAGCCGAGCGGAATGGTCAGCACCCAGCCCAGCACCACGCCTGCCGGGCTGCCGTGCGGCGCGGGCGCGGTGGCGATGAGGGTGGCGAAGACCATGGGCGCTTCGATCACCGTGCCCTCGGGCGGCAGGCTGCCATCGAGCACGCCGTCTGCCCTGGCCTTCAGCCCCACGCGCCGCCCCTCTGCGGTGAGGACGGTGAGCAGCACCTCGCCCGCCTCCACCGCGCCGCCGGGGGTGGCGTGGGCCTCTTCCACCGTCAGCGGATAGGCGAGGTTTCGGGGGGTCTTCATCTCCATCGCGGCCTCCTAGAACGGCACCCTGGCGCGGAAGGTCACGCCCTTGCCGCCGTCGGGATGCAGCACGCGGAGCATCTCGGCGTGGAGCATCAGGCGGGGGAAGTCGCGGGCCGGGCCCTCCGCGTAGAAGGGGTCGCCCAGGATCGGGTGGCCGATTTCCTTCATGTGGACGCGGAGCTGGTGCGAGCGCCCCGTCTCGGGCATCAGCCGCACGCGGCTTTCGCCCTTGCCGGCCTTCAGGCGCTTCCAGCGGGTGAGCGCGGGCTTGCCGGTCTCGAAGTCGACCATCTGCAGCGGGCGGTTGGGCCAGTCGACGATCAGCGGCAGGTCCACCACGCCCTCGGCCGCCTCCATCTCGCCCCAGACCCGGGCGACATATTGCTTCTTGGTCCGCCGGTGTTCGAACTGGAGGCCAAGATGCCGCTGGGCGTGGGGCGTGAGGGCGAAGACCATGACGCCCGAGGTGTCCCGGTCGAGCCGGTGGATCAGCAGGGCCTCGGGAAAGGCGGCCTGAACGCGGGCCAGCAGGCAATCGGAGAGGTGCTCGCCCTTGCCGGGCACCGAGAGCAGGCCCGAGGGCTTGTTGACCGCGAGCAGCTCGTGGTCGTGGTGGAGCACATCGAGGGGCGTGTCGGGCGGGCTGTAGCTGTCGCTCATTCCTGCGGGAGCCCGTCGGCGATGGTGTAGTAATCGCCCTTCGAGGCCACGTGGATATGCTTCTCGAGCCGCAGGCCGGTGGGGCCGTCGAGCGCGCCGAGG
>CAYVQK010000172.1:0-7945 GCA_964454145.1 uncultured Oceanicola sp.
TGGAAATGAAGCGCCTTTCGCAGAGGTCCATGGCCTTTGTGCTGGCAGGCGGGCGAGGCTCGCGTCTCAAGGAGCTGACGGACCGGCGGGTGAAACCTGCGGTCTATTTCGGCGGCAAGACCCGGATCATCGACTTCGCCCTGTCGAACGCGGTGAACTCTGGCATCCGGCGCATGGCCGTGGCCACGCAGTACAAGGCGCATTCTCTGATCCGCCATTGCCAGCGCGGGTGGAACTTCTTCCGGGCCGAGCGCAACGAGTTTCTGGATATCCTGCCGGCCTCGCAGCGGGTGTCGGAGTCGATGTGGTATCGCGGCACGGCCGATGCGGTGACCCAGAACATCGACATCGTCGACAGCTACGGCATTGACTACATCGTAATCCTTGCAGGCGATCATATCTACAAGATGGATTACGAGATCATGCTGGCGCAGCACGTGCAGGCCGGGGCCGATGTGACGATCGGCTGCCTCACCGTGCCCCGCAAGGAGGCCTCCGCCTTCGGCGTGATGGCGGTGGACAAGGACAGCCGGATCACCTCGTTCCTCGAGAAGCCCGCCGACCCACCCGCGACGCCCGAAGACCCGACGAAGGCGCTCGCCTCCATGGGGATCTACGTCTTCAAGTGGGACTTCCTGCGCGAGTTGCTGATCGCCGACGCGGAAGACACGAACTCTTCGCACGACTTCGGCAACGACCTGATCCCCGACATCGTGAAGAACGGCAAGGCCATCGCCCACCGCTTCGACGACAGCTGCGTGCGCGGCGAGAACGCGCCGAGCTACTGGCGCGATGTCGGCACGCTCGATGCCTTCTGGGAGGCCAACATCGACCTCACCAACTTCACCCCGGAACTCGATCTGTGGGATCGGAACTGGCCGGTCTGGACCTATTCCGAAAGTGTGCCGCCCGCCAAGTTCATCCATGACGAGAAGGATCGGCGCGGCGTGGCGATCTCCTCCATGGTGTCGGGCGGCTGCATCATTTCGGGCACCGAGGTGCGCAACTCGCTGCTCTTCACCAACGTGCACACCAACTCCTACGCCGTGCTCGACCATTCCGTGGTGCTGCCCGACGTGGTGATCAACCGCTCCGCCCGGCTGCGGAAATGCGTGATCGACCGGGGTGTGGAGATCCCCAAGGGCCTCGTGGTGGGCGAGGATCACGCGGAGGATGCAAAGTTCTTCCGGGTCACGGAGAAGGGCACGACGCTGATCACCAGGGAAATGGTCGAGAAATGGGAGGCAGCTCACGGATGAAGGTGCTCTCGGTCGCTTCGGAGCTTGCGCCGCTGGTGAAGACAGGGGGCCTGGCCGACGTGGCCGGCGCCCTGCCCGCCGCGCTGGCCGGGCAAGGGGTGGAGATGCGCAGCCTGGTGCCGGGCTATCCGGCGGTGATGGCCGCCCTAGCAGAGCCGGAGACCGTGGCGGAGATCAACAGCTGCCAGGGCGCGCCCGCGCATCTTCTGGCCTGCAAGGTGCAGGGGGTCGATCTGCTGGTGCTCGACGCACCGCACCTCTATGACCGCACCGGCAGCATCTACCTTGGCCCCGATGGCAAGGACTGGCCCGACAACCCCGAGCGCTACGCCGCCCTCTGCCATCTGGGCGCCGAGATCGCCGCCGGGTTGCTGGGGGGCTGGCGCCCCGACCTGGTGCATTGCCACGACTGGCAGGCGGGGCTCCTGCCCTACTACCTGAAGCGCAGGGACATTCGGGTGCCCAGCGTGCTGACCGTGCACAACATCGCCTTCCAGGGGCTGACCCCGATGGACAGGGCCGGCGCGCTCGGGATCGACGTGGCCGACCTTGAGGCGGAGGGGGTGGAATACTGGGGCAATATCTCGGCGCTGAAGGCGGGGTTGGTCTTTGCCGATCGTCTCACCACCGTCTCGCCGACCTACGCCGAAGAGCTGATGACGCCCGAGTTCGGCATGGGGCTGGACGGCGTGCTGCGTGCCCGGCGGGCGGATCTGAGCGGCATCCTCAACGGGATCGACCTGGAGGTCTGGTCGCCCGAGGTGGATGCCCATATCCAGCCCTACAAGACCCCGCGCGGCAAGGCGGCCAACCGCAAGGCCCTGCGCGAGGAGTTCGGCCTGCCGGAAGCGCACGGGCCGCTCTGCGTGGTGGTGTCCCGGATGACCGAGCAGAAGGGGCTCGACCTTCTGCTGGAGGCGCTCCCGGCCCTGCTGGCGCGGGGCGGGCAACTCGCACTGCTGGGCTCGGGTGACCCGGCGCTCGAAGCCGCCTACCGCGCCATCGACGATCCCAACGTCTCGGTGCGCCTGGGCTACGACGAGACGCTCTCGCACCGCATGATCGCGGGCGGCGATGCGATCCTGGTGCCCTCCCGCTTCGAACCCTGCGGCCTCACGCAGCTCTACGGCCTGCGCTATGGGACCATCCCCGTTGTTGCTCTGACGGGAGGGCTGGCCGACACCGTCATCCCCGCGACGCCTGCAACTTTGGCACGGCAGGTCGCCACCGGCCTCCAGTTTCATCCCGTCACGTCCGAGGCGCTCACGAATGCGCTGATGCGGCTCTGCGACCTTTTCGAGGCGCCGGAAATCTGGTCAAAGACCCAACGCAACGCAATGGCGCAGCCGGTGGGCTGGGCGCCCTCGGCAGAGGCCTATGCCAGGCTCTATGCCGATCTTCTCGAGGCTCCCTGATGGCACAACTCCAACTCAGCGCCGGGCGCCCCTTTCCGCTCGGAGCCACCTTTGACGGCGAGGGCGTGAACTTCGCGGTCTTCTCGCAGCACGCCACGCGTGTCACCCTGTGCCTCTGCGACGATGACGGCAACGAGGACATCCTGATCCAGCTCCAGGAGCGGGACGGGCACATCTGGCACGGCTACCTCGCCGGGCTGCGCCCCGGGCAGCAGTATGGCTACCGCGTGCATGGGCCCTACGCGCCGCTGGAGGGCCATCGGTTCAACCACCACAAGTTCCTGATCGATCCCTACGCCAAGCTGCTCACGGGCCACCTGGAGTGGAACGACGCGCTCTACGGCTACGAGATCGGCCACCCCGACGAAGACCTCAGCTTCGACACGCGCGACAGTGCGCCCTACATGCCGCGCTCTGTCGTGGTCGACCCCGCCTTCACCTGGGGCCGTCAGGAGCGGCTGCGGCTTGCGACGCCGTGGAACGAGACGATCATCTACGAGGCCCACGTGAAGGGCATGACCGCCCTGCGAAAGGATCTGCCCTATGCCGGCCAGTTCCTCGCCATGTCCTCCGGCCCGATGATCGAGCACCTCACCGACCTCGGGGTGACCGCGATCGAGCTGATGCCGGTGCAGGCCTCGGTGGATGACCGCTTTCTCGTCGACAAGGGCCTGCGGAACTACTGGGGCTACATGACCTGGGGCTTCTTCGCCCCCGATCCGCGCTTCCTGGCGAAGAGCGACATTTCCGAGTTCCAGCAGATGGTCTCGCGGTTTCACGCGGCAGGCATCGAGGTGCTGCTCGACGTGGTCTACAACCACACTGCCGAGGGCGACCAGCGCGGCCCGACGCTGAGCTTTCGCGGCTTCGACAACGCCAGCTACTACCGCCTCGCCGAGAACAAGCGCTATTTCGTCAACGACACCGGCTGCGGCAACACGCTCGCCCTCGAGCATCCCTTCGTGCTGCGGATGGTGATGGATTCGCTGCGCTACTGGGTCGAGGTGATGCATGTCGACGGCTTCCGCTTCGACCTCGCCTCCACCCTCGCCCGCACCGGCGGCGTGTTCAACCGCGACGGGCCGTTCTGCCGCGCGATCCGGCAGGATCCGGTGCTCAACAAGGTGAAGATGATCGCCGAGCCCTGGGATGTGGGCCCCGGCGGCTACCAGCTCGGCGCCTTCCCCTCCCCCTTCGCCGAGTGGAACGACAAGTACCGCGATGACGTCCGCAAGTTCTGGCGTGGCGACGCGAACATCACCCACGAGCTGGCCGGTCATGTCACCGGCTCGGCGCTCCGCTTCGACCATGACGGGCGCCCCGCGACATCCTCGATCAACTTCGTCACCGCGCATGACGGATTCACGCTGATGGACACCGTCAGCTACAACAAGAAGCACAACAAGGCGAACGGCGAGGGCAACAAGGACGGGCACGATCACAACTGCTCCGACAACTGCGGCCACGAGGGGCCGACGCAGGATCCGGTGATCCTGGCGCGGCGCGCCCAGCGGCGACGCAACATGCTGGCAACGCTCATGCTGAGCCAGGGAACGCCGATGATCCTGGCGGGCGACGAGCTGGGCAACTCCCAGGGCGGCAACAACAACGCCTATTGCCAGGACAACGAGATCGGTTGGGTCAACTGGGACGAGGCAGACCCCGATTTCCTCGCTTTCTGCCGGCAGATCATCGCCTTCCGAAAGGCCAGCCCGATCCTGCGCCAGAAGCGCTTTCTGCACTCCCGCACCCGCCTGCTCGACGGCAAGCCCGACGTGTTCTGGCGGCGGGCCGACGGCGACGCCATGTCGGACGAGGATTGGGCCTGCGCCGAGCTGCGCTTCCTCGGTGTCGAGATGCGCATGGCGCGCGGCACTCCGCCCTACGAGCCCCGCCTCGGCGCGATCTACCTGCTGTTCAACGCGGGCGGAAACACCAAGGCAAAGCTGCCCGATGCCATACCCGGCCATCGCTGGTACCGTGTGCTCGATACTTCGGGGCGCAGTGCCGAGCCGGTGCAGCAGGGTGTCGCGTCGATTTCGGAGGAGAGCGTCGTGGCCTTCGAGCTGCGGCCGCTGACAGGCTCGCGCCACGAGGCCGTGGCGAGCCGGGAGGGAAAGGCCAAGGCATGACACGTCAGACAGTGGAGACGAAGCCGATCGCCGGGCAGAAGCCGGGCACCAGCGGATTGCGCAAGAAGACCCGGATCTTCATGGAACCGGGCTACCTCGAGAACTATGTGCAGGCCATCTTTGACGGCATCGGAGGGATTGCCGGAAAGACGCTGGTGGTGGGCGGCGATGGCCGCTACTTCAACGACGTCGCGATTGGCACCATCCTGCGCATGGCGGCGGCCAACGGCGCGGCGCGCTGCATCGTCGGACAGGGCGGGCTGCTCTCTACCCCCGCCGCGTCGCACCTGATCCGCAAGCGCGGTGCCGATGGCGGGTTGATCCTTTCGGCCAGCCACAACCCGGGCGGCCCGGACGAGGACTTCGGTCTCAAGTACAACGGGCCGAACGGCGGGCCCGCGACCGAGGGCGTGACGGAGAAGATCTTCGCCCGCACCGAGGACATCTCGGAGTATCACATTCTCGAAGGCGGCGCAGTGGACCTGGGGGCTCTCGGCGGGAGCAGCCTCGGCGAGATGGAGATCGAGATCGTCGATCCCGTCGCCGATTATGCCGAGCTCATGGCCGAGCTCTTCGACTTCGATGCCATTTCGGGGCTTTTCGCCAACGGCTTCCGCGCCTGTTTCGACGCGATGCACGCGGTCACCGGACCCTATGCGCGTGCAATTCTCGAGGGCCGCCTGGGTGCACCGGCAGGTACCGTCATCAATGCGGAACCGAAGCCGGATTTCGGCGGCGGCCACCCAGACCCGAACCCGGTCTGGGCCAAGGCGCTGATGGACAGGATGTATGCCGAGGATGCGCCCGATTTCGGCGCGGCCTCGGACGGCGACGGCGACCGCAACATGATCGTCGGGCGCCATTGCTACGTCAGCCCCTCCGACAGCCTGGCCGTGCTGGCCGACCTAGCACACCTGGCCCCCGGCTATGCGCAGGGCCTCGCCGGTGTGGCCCGTTCCATGCCCACCTCCGCCGCCGCCGACCGCGTGGCCGAAGCCAGGGGCATGGCCTGTTTCGAGACGCCGACGGGATGGAAGTTCTTCGGCAACCTGCTGGATGCCGGGCGGGTGACGCTCTGCGGCGAGGAAAGTGCCGGAACCGGCTCCAACCACGTGCGCGAGAAGGACGGGCTCTGGGCAGTGCTGCTCTGGCTCAACATCCTTGCGGTGAAGGGCAAGTCGGTCGCCGAGCTGATGGCCGATCACTGGGCGCGCTACGGGCGCAACTACTATTCGCGCCACGATTACGAGGCGGTGGATACCGCGGCGGCGAACGGGCTGATGGACGCCCTGAGGCAACGGCTTGAGGGCCTGCCGGGCACCGAGGTCGCCGGCCTCACCGTGAGCGACGCCGACGAGTTTTCCTACCACGACCCGGTGGATGGCTCGGTATCGACCGGCCAGGGCCTGCGGATCTATTTCGAGGGCGGCGGCCGGGTGGTGTTCCGGCTTTCGGGCACGGGCACGGAGGGGGCGACCCTGCGGGTCTACCTCGAGCGGCTCGAAACCGCGCCGGACCGGCTTGACCGGGATCCGCAGGAGGCGCTGGCGCCGATCATCGCCGCGGCCGACGCGCTGGCGGGCATATCCGAGCGCACGGGGCGCAGCGCTCCCGACGTCATCACCTGAGGGCCCCTGCCCTTTCGGGCCGCTCGAGATCCGCGGCTCAGGCCTCTACCGGAGCCGCCCAGGCTATATCTGCGGGCAGCTGAGCCGAGGCGACCAACACGGCATTCGCCAGATCGTTGCGCTCGGCCCGGTCGGTGGCCTCGGCCTCCGAGAGGCCGTGGTTCAGCCAGCGCTCCACCAGCCTTTGCCGCAGAACCGGGTCGGGCACGTCGATCCTGATGGCAAGATCCCAATGGGGGCGGAGGTCTCGCCAGATCGGCGCGTCGAAGAGCAGGTAGTTGCCCTCCACGATCACTGTGCCGCTGGTTCCGCCAAGGATCCCTGCCCCGGCAATCGCGATGTCGCGGGCCCGGTCGAACAGCGGATAGGCAACCTCAGGCTCGTCCCGCAGCCGCGAGACGAGATTGAGAAAACCGCGCGCATCGAAGGTTTCGGGCGCGCCCTTGCGGGCCAGCAGGCCACGCTCGACGAGGATGGGATTGTGCAGGTGAAACCCGTCCATGGGCACCACCTGCGCCATTTCGCCCCGCGCGACGAGCCCTGCGCAGAGCTCTTCCGCGAGGGTGGATTTTCCGCTCGCCGGTGCGCCTGCCAGCGCCACCACCCTGCGCCGTCCTGCCCTCGGCGCCGCGCTCACGGCGTCGAGCAACTCCGGCAGGCTGCGCAGGCTTCGGGTCATGCCGCTTCCGCAGGGGCCTCTTTTGCCCCGGTCATGAAGGCCACCGCGTCGGACATCGTGTAATCGCGCGGGTCGATCACGCAGAGCCTGCGGCCCAGCCGATGCACGTGGATGCGGTCGGCCACCTCGAAGACATGGGGCATGTTGTGGCTGATCAGGATGATCGGAATGCCCCGCGCCCGCACATCCAGAATAAGGTCGAGCACGCGCCGGGACTCCTTGACGCCCAAAGCCGCTGTCGGTTCATCGAGAATGATGACTTTGGAGCCAAAGGCCGCTGCGCGGGCTACGGCCACGCCCTGGCGCTGGCCGCCGGAGAGCGTCTCCACCGCCTGATTGATATTCTGGATGGTCATCAGCCCGAGATCGGACAGCTTCTGGCGAGCGATGCGCTCCATTGCAGGGCGATCGAGTTGGCGTAGCACCTTGCCCATGAAACCCGATTTGCGGATCTCCCGTCCCATGAACATGTTGTCGGCAATCGACAGCGCGGGCGACATGGCCAGGGTCTGATAGACCGTCTCCACGCCGGCATGGCGGGCGTCGATGGGTGAATTGAAGTGGACAGGCTGCCCATCAAGGTAGATGTCGCCACTATCGACCCTGATTGCACCGGAAAGAGCTTTGATCAGCGAGGATTTGCCAGCGCCATTGTCGCCGATGACGGCAAGGATTTCGCCTGGCATGAGCTCGAAATCGCAATTGTCGAGCGCCGTGACGCGGCCGTAGCGCTTGCAGAGGTTGCTGGCGGAGAGAATGGGTTGCATCAGGCCGATACCTTTCTGATCCACTGGTCCACGGCGACGGCGCCGATGATGAGCACGCCAATGAG
>CAYVQK010000173.1:0-7905 GCA_964454145.1 uncultured Oceanicola sp.
GACCTTCGACACCGGGCTCCAGCTCGACGAATGCGCCGTAGTCGGTGATGTTGGTGACACGACCGGTGTGGACGGAGGACAGCGGGTACTTGGCGCCAACCAGATCCCACGGATCTTCCTGCAGCTGCTTCATGCCGAGGCTGATACGGTGGGTGTCCTTGTTGATCTTGATGACCTGGACCTTGACGGTCTCGCCGATCGACAGGATCTCGGACGGGTGGTTCACACGGCGCCATGCCATGTCGGTGACGTGCAGCAGGCCGTCAACGCCGCCGAGGTCAACGAACGCACCGTATTCGGTGATGTTCTTGACGACACCGTCCACGGTCTGACCTTCGCTGAGGTTGCCGATGACTTCGGCACGCTGCTCGGCGCGGGATTCTTCGAGGATCGCACGACGCGAGACCACGATGTTGCCACGACGGCGGTCCATCTTGAGGATCTGGAACGGCTGCTTCAGACCCATCAGCGGGCCGGCGTCGCGCACGGGGCGCACATCCACCTGGCTGCCGGGCAGGAACGCCACGGCGCCGCCGAGATCGACGGTGAAGCCACCCTTGACGCGGCCGAAGATCGCGCCCTCGACGCGCACTTCGTCGGCATAGGCCTTCTCCAGGCGGTCCCAGGCCTCTTCGCGGCGGGCCTTGTCACGGGAGATGCTGGCCTCGCCCCGGGCGTTCTCGACGCGATCGAGGAACACCTCGACTTCGTCGCCAACGGCAATCTCGGGAGCCTCGCCGGGGTTGGCGAATTCTTTCAGGTCGACGCGGCCTTCCATCTTGTAGCCCACGTCGATGATGGCCTGGCCCGCCTCGATGGCGATGACCTTGCCCTTGACGACAGAACCCTCGTCGGGGGTATCGATCTCGAAGCTTTCGGAAAGGAGGGCTTCGAATTCCTCCATGGATGCGTTCTGAGCCATGTGGCGTGTATATCCTTACTAGTGGTTTCTGGCCGTGCGGTTGTCTCCGCCGGTCTTGGGGTTGGTCTCTGCCGTGCGATGCTTTCGGAAAACAATACAGGGCCGGAAGGCTCCGACCCTGCCCGAGTTCTCCGTCAGCTGCTCTCACGGCGGCTTGACGAAGGGGCGTTTAGCCCCCCAAAGCCCGCTTTGCAAGGGGTTTCACCGCTTTTCGCCGCCCGCGTGCCGCCCTAAGGTCGCCCCCATGCGCGCCCTCATCGCCCCTCTGCTCCTCCTCGCCGCCTGCGCCGCCCCGCCGGTGATGCCCACGCGCGAGAGCCCGCTGGCCATCAATCCGGTCCGCGCCTCACAGGTCGAGGCCGCCCCGCGCCTCACGGTGATGATCCCCGGCGCGCTCGCCTCGGTCGATATCTTCGCCCCCACCAACCACTGGGCCGAACGCGGCCATGCCCTGGCCTACTACCGCTTTCCCGGGATGGACGGGCTGCCGCTCGACCATGAGCTCAGCATCCAGGCCGCCGCGCAGGAAATCGCCCGCTTCGCACGCCGCCACCCCGAAAAGCAGCTCACCCTGGTTGGCTACTCCGCCGGAGGCGCCATCGCACTGGAGGCCGCCGCGCTCCTCGCCCCGCGCCCTGTCACCGTCGCCGCCATCTCGCCCTCGCCCGAGCACGCCGGCGGGCTGCAAACCATCCTGCGCGGCGCAGGCGACGTCATCTCGGCGGCCACGCGCGCCGAGGCCTTCACCCGCAAGGCCATCTGGGACGAATACTGGAAGACCCTGCTCTACGGCCGCCGGAACCGCAGCAACCCCGCCTTCTCCGAGCAGATCGAAAGTCTCTCCGACGAGCACAGCCCCCGGATCGCCGATCCGAGCCCGGCCCTCGTCCGGGCCCATTCCGCCGACCTCCGCCGCTGGGAGCTTTCCGAAGGCGCCGACCTCTCCCACGCCCGCATCGGCTTCTTCATCGGCATGGAAGACCCGGTCTTCTCGACCCGCCAGACCGACAGCCTGCGCCGCCGCGCCGGTGGCGGCGCGCTCATCGGCTTTGCAGATGACGGCCACCTGCTCCTGCTCACCCGCAAGAGCCTCTTCGACCATGTGCTGAGGTTCGTCGAAGGCGGCTGAGCGCCTCAGCGGCCCCGCGCAGTGGCGAGCCGGCTGATCCAGCCGTCCAGGCTCTCCCCCGGTTTCCGGCCGAAGGGCGAGCTGCCGCCCCAATGCGCCTCGCTCCGCGCCTGCTCCACCATCGCCAGCCAGATCTCATGCGCCTTGGCCGGGCTCACCGGCGGCCGGTTGCCGGCCTCGTCCAGCGCCACGCCCAGCACGTCCTCGGAGATGTAGTCATATCCCATCGCCCAGTCGTTGAAGGGTGTCGGCTGGTCGGTGTCTTCCGACATCAGAACTTCCACATCGCTGTGGCGGGGGTCGGCCTTGATGCGCTCCATCAGCGGCACCACGATCACCCGCGGCCCGTGCAGCGCCTGAAAGAACTGCCCGCGCCCGCGCCAGAGAAACCCGGTGATGCCGTTCTGCCGGTTGAAGGTCAGCGCCGTCAGCAGGATGTCGAGATCGGCCTCGCCATATTCCTCGTCGAGGGCGATGGATCGGTAAACCAGTTGGTGCATTCACGTCCTGTTCGTGTCTCTTCGGGGCCCGTTCGGCCCCGTTGTCCCCATGGGTTGAGAGTGCCCGGCCGTTGGTCGGCCTGTTCGGCGGATCGCATGAGAAGCGCGAAAACCGGGGTCTTTCAACACATATTTTACCTATTGGTAAATACGCGCGATTCCCCGCTCCGTACTCCATCAAGCGTCTTTTGATATAGTGGTTAATTCCACGCGCGTTATGTCAAAAGACGTGTGCATTGGATGTGCATGGCCTGTGCATCGGATGTGCATGGGTTGTGCATGGCAGCTTTTCGCCAATCCGAAGAACGCAACGGCGGCGTTAACCCATAAATTTTACTGCAATTTCAGTCGGATATGCTCTCTGGCCCTGTCAAGCGCCTCGGCGATGCTCAACTCCGTCGTGTCCAGCAGAACGGCATCCTCCGCCGCCACCATCGGCGCCGCATCCCGCCCCGCATCCCGCGCGTCCCGGGCCTTCACGTCGGCCAGCACCTGCGCCCGCGTCACCGCGTGGCCCTTGGCCTCCAACTCCAGAAATCGCCGTTCCGCCCGCGCCTCCGCACTGGCCGTGACGAACAGCTTCACCTCCGCTTCGGGGCAGATGACAGTGCCGATATCGCGCCCGTCGAGCACCGCGCCGCCTTCGCGCCGTGCAAAATTGCGCTGAAATTCCAGCAGCTTCTCCCGCACCGCTGGGTCCGCCGCCACCTGGCTCGCCGCCTGGGCCACCTCGGGCGTGCGCAGGGCGTCTTCCGGGGCGAGATCATCGGGCGTCAGGGTCTCGGCCGCCACCACCGCATCGGCCCCGGCCAGTACCTTGGCTCCCACCGCGCGGTAGAGCAGGCCGGTATCAAGATGGGCGAGGCCAAACTCGGTGGCGACAGCCTTCGAGATCGTCCCCTTCCCCGCCGCAGCCGGCCCGTCGATCGCAACCGTGAATTTCATGCGTCCCTCTTCGATGCATACGCGCGCCGCATTAACGCCCTGTCAACCTGCCTCAGCCGGCCGGATCATTCCACCTGCGTCGTCAACTCCGGATCGGCCCCGGCAGCCCGCCGCTCCGCCGCGCCGATCTCGTAGTAATCCCCCTTGTCCGCACAGAAGATATGCCCCTTCACCCGCAGCCCCGTCGGGCCGTCCAGCGTGCCCGCCATCACCGAGATGTTCGCCCCCGGCCCGTCCCAGAACAGCTGGCTCCCGCAGCTCTGGCAGAACCCCCGCCGGGCGCTCTCCGAAGAGCGGTACCACCTCGGTTCTCCCGTGATTTCAAGGCCTTCCCGCGGCACCGAAGTCGCCGCCACATGGTGTCCGCTGGTCTTCCGGCACTGGCTGCAATGGCAGGCGATGACCGGCCGCCAGGGCCCGCTGCTCGCATAGCGCACGGCCCCGCAATTGCAGCCGCCCGTCAGCCTCACGCGTCGGCCTTTTCCAGCTTCGCGCCAAGGCCCCCCATCAGGTCCATGAAGATCGGGAAGGACGTCGCGATCGGCCCCGCGTCATCCACCTCCACCGGCTTCTGCGCCGCCATCCCGCAGATCAGGAAGCTCATCGCGATCCGGTGGTCCAGCCGCGCCGCTGCCCGCGCCCCACCGGGCACGCCCTCGGGGCCCATGCCCTTGATCGCAAACCAGTCTTCCCCCTCGTCGACCTCCACGCCGCAGGCCCGGAGCCCCACCGCCATCGCGTCGATCCGGTCGCTTTCCTTCACCCGCAGCTCCTTCACCCCGGGGCAGCTCGTCATCCCTTCGGCAAAGGCCGCCACGACGCTCAGCACCGGGTATTCGTCGATCATCGAGGCCGCCCGCTCCGCCGGCACCTCGATCCCCTTCATCTCGGGCGAAAACTTCGCCCGCAGGTCCGCCACCGGCTCGCCGCCCTCGACCCGCTCGTTCTCGTAGGTCAGCTCCGCCCCCATCTCGCGCAGCGTGGTGAACAGCCCCGCCCGCGTCGGGTTCAGCCCTATCCCCGGCACCAGCACGTCGCTTCCCGGCACGATCAGCGCCGCACACACCGGGAAGGCCGCCGAAGACGGATCGCGCGGCACCGCGATCACCTGCGGCTTCAGCTCCGGTTGGCCCACCAGCGAAATCACCCGCCCCGCGTCGGTGTCTTCCACCGTCACCTCGGCGCCGAACCCAGCCAGCATCCGCTCGGTATGGTCCCGCGTGGCCTCCTTCTCGGTCACCACCGTGACGCCCGGCGCATTCAGCCCCGCCAGCAGCACCGCCGACTTCACCTGAGCCGAGGGAACCGGCGTCGTATAGCTCACCGGCACAGGGCTCTCCGCCCCCACCAGCGTCAGCGGCAACCGCCCGCCCCTGCGCCCGTAAGAGGCTGTTCCGAAAAGCGAAAGCGGGTCCGTCACCCGCCCCATGGGCCGCGACCGCAGGCTGGCGTCGCCAGTGAAGGTCACGCTGAACGGATGCGTCGCAACAGCCCCCATGATCAGCCGCACCCCCGTGCCGGAGTTGCCGCAGTCGATCACGTCTTCCGGCTCGCCGAACCCGCCCACGCCCACGCCGTGCACCGACCATGCGCCATCGCCATGCCGCACCACATCGGCCCCCAGCGCCCGCATCGCCTTGGCCGTGTCGAGCACGTCCTCGCCTTCGAGCAACCCGGTGATCTGCGTCTCCCCCACCGCCATCGCCCCGAGGATAAGCGAGCGATGCGAGATCGACTTGTCCCCCGGCACCTCCGCCACGCCCGTGAGCGGCGCGGCCTTGCGGGAGATCATCGGGGTCGGGGTGCCGTGAGACGACATGGGGAACGCTCCTGAAAATATCGCGTCCCGCATAGCCGCTTTCACGAGCGGCTTAAACCCTGCGGAAGGTCAGATAATGCGGCACCCGGCCCTCGCGCAGCGCCTTCTGCTCGTAGCGGGTCGAGATCCAGTCGCCCCAGGGCTCCCGCCAGTCCGCCGGCCCCTCTGCCAGCCACTGGAAGCCATGGCGCGGCACCTGCTCCAGGGTCTGGCGGACATAGTCCGGGATGTCCGTCGCCACCCGGAACTCCGCGCCGGGCCGCAGCACATGCGCCAGCGCCTCCAGGTAATCCGGCGTCACGAATCTCCGGCGATGATGCCGCTTCTTGGGCCAGGGGTCGGGGTAGAGCAGGAAGGCCTTGGCGACAGATCCCTCGGGCAGCACGTCGAACAGGTCGCGCACATCGCCCGGATGCACCGCCAGGTTCTCCACCCCCGCCTGCCGGATCTTGCCAAGGAGCATCGCCACCCCGTTGATGTAGGGTTCTGCCCCGATGATCCCCACACCGGGGTTGGAGGCCGCCTGGTGCACCATGTGCTCGCCGCCCCCGAAGCCCACCTCGAGCCAGAGCTCCTTGCCCGGAAACAGCGCCTCGATGTCCAGCGGCACCCGCTCAGGGTTCTCCTCCCAGCCCACCTTGCCGGGCGAGAGCGCTGCGAGATCCTCGTCGAGATAGGTCTCCTGGCTCGGCCGCAGGGTCTTGCCCTTCAGCCGGCCGTAGAAGTTGCGCCAGGGCGCGCCGCTCTTGTGCTTGTCAGGGTGCTTGTCGGTCATGGGGCGCCGATTTAGCCTCCCGCCCCGCCCAGCGCAACCGGGCTCAGGAGAGGTCGGCCTCGTCGAACTCACACCGGGTGATCTCGCGGATGCCTTCGTAGGGCGTGCCCGCCACCGCGTTGCGAATGATCTCCTCGGCCATGTCGAAATCGGCCACGTCGAAGCCGAAGTTCACCTCCGGCTCGCCCGTCTCTTCGCAGGAGCCGATCTCGGCCCCCGCCCATTCACCCGCCCGCGCCTCGATCAGTGCGTTCTCGATCAGATCCATCGCGGCATTGCGGAAATCGAGGGCAGCGTCCCAGTCGCCGGGCCATAGGCCGGGGATGCGGTTGACGTTGTAATAAACTTCGACGGTTTTCAGACCCATAGCGCGGCCCTCCGTACCCTTCCCGATAACAGGAAAGCATGAAAATCCGCCTAATTTGCGGCGTTTTTCAGAGCGGCGCGCAATGCGATCGCATCTGCATCCGAAAAGGCACAGAGCGTCACCTTCGGGGGCCCTTCGAGCGCTCCGAGACCCTCCACCAACGTGCCAACCGCGATCGCGGCGGCCTCCTCCTTCGGATAGCCGTAGATACCGGTCGAAATGCAGGGAAAGGCCAGCGTCTCGGCGCCAAGCTCGACGGCGCGGGCAAGGCTCTCGCGGTAGCACGAAGCCAGAAGCTCCGCCTCCCCGGCCCCGCCGCCACGCCAGACCGGCCCGACGGTGTGGACGATCCACCTGGCCTTCAGGCGATGGCCCTTAGTCACCTTGGCCTGCCCGGTCTCGCATCCGCCGAGCGTGCGGCACTCCTCCAGAAGCCCCGGCCCCGCCACGTGATGGATCGCCCCATCCACCCCGCCGCCGCCCAGCAGCGACCTGTTGGCGGCGTTGACGATGACGTCCACCTCCAGCCGGGTGATGTCGCCCACGATGACGTCGATGCGTGCCACGGCCACAGTCTGCGAGTTGGGCCCGCAAATGAAAAGGCCCGCCGGGCATCTGCCGAGCGGGCCTTCGAACCTTTCTTCAGCGCCTCAGAGCGCCGCCTTCAGCGCCTCGGCCAGGTCTGTCTTCTCCCAGGAGAAGCCCCCATCCGCCTCGGGTGCCCGGCCGAAATGGCCATAGGCGGCGGTGCGCTGGTAGATCGGCTTGTTCATCTCCAGATGGGTGCGGATACCCCGCGGCGTGAGGTCCATTGCCTTGGCCACGGCCTTCTCGATCTGCGCTTCCGGCACCTCGCCTGTTCCATGCGTATCCACGTAGATCGACAGCGGCTTGCTCACCCCGATCGCATAGGAGAGCTGCAGCGTGCAGCGGCTGGCCAGCCCGGCGGCAACCACATTCTTGGCGAGGTAACGCGCGGCATAGGCAGCAGAGCGGTCCACCTTCGTCGGGTCTTTCCCCGAGAAGGCCCCGCCGCCGTGGGGCGCCGCACCGCCGTAGGTGTCCACGATGATCTTCCGGCCCGTCAGCCCCGCGTCCCCGTCCGGCCCGCCGATCACGAACTTGCCGGTCGGGTTGATCCACCACTCGGTGGCCTCGGTCAGCCAGCCCTCCGGCAGGATACCGCGGATGTAGGGCTCCACGATCGCCCGCACGTCGCCCGAGCTGAGCGACGGGTCGAGATGCTGGGTCGAGAGCACCAGCGAGGTCGCCTCCACCGGCTTTCCGCCCTCGTAGCGCAGGGAAAGCTGGCTCTTCATGTCCGGCCCAAGCTTGGGCTCGGTGCCGTTCTTGCGCACCTCCGCGAGCTTCTTCAGGATTGCATGGGCGAAGTGGATCGGCGCGGGCATCAGCTCCTCGGTCTCGTTGCAGGCATAGCCGAACATGAT
>CAYVQK010000174.1:0-3367 GCA_964454145.1 uncultured Oceanicola sp.
CATGATCCGCACCGCCCTCCTCGCGCTCACCCTCCTCGCCTCGGCCGGCCAGGCCTTCGCCGCCGAGGAAAAACGCTGCCGCTTCGACCTCGCGATCCTCGCCAACGGCCAGCTCCGCGAGATCCGCCAGTCCGTCACCATCCGCGCCGAACGGCACCAGGCCCGCATCCGCGTCACCCGCAAGGGCGATTGGGGCGCCCTCCGCCAGCGCACCACCGACGGCTCCGACCTGATCACCTTCGACACCGCCACCACCGTCGAGACCATCACCATCCGGCCCCGGGGCGAGGCCCGCTGGGACATCCGCTACAAGGGCGCCCGCGGCCCGAATGACAGCGTCGACGGCTACTCCGGCAAATGCGGCATCTGGAGCCGGCTGAAATGACAAATCACGTGAAGTTCGCCGCACAAGCCATTGCCATGTCTGTAACTCTCGCGCCTCTCTCCGCCCTCGCCGTCACCTACGACTGCGCCTTCACCCGCTACTGCGTCGAGGAGCGCAGCTGCCAGCCCTCCGGCCTGACGCTGAAGATCCGCCCCCGCGCCGAGGCCTCCGCGCCCGACCAATGGGAGATGGAAACCGGCGGCGCGGCCTCGGCGCGTGTCATCCCCGTGCGGCAGATCCGCGACCCGCTGGGCGACAGCTTCAGCTACGTCTCCGAGATGGAATACGACACCATCCACCTCGTCTCGATCTTCAAGCGCGGCATCACCCGCTACTCGATGCACAACTCCGTCGAGGGCATCCAGAGCCAGAACTTCCACGGCACCTGCCAGGTGGCGCCGTGAGGCTGGCGCTGCTCCTCCTGGCAGCGGGGCTCATCCACCCTGCGACAAGCTTGGCCGAGGGCGCCCGGCTGCTGCTCGACTGCGGCTTCCAGCAAACCTGCACCGAGGCCGGGCAATGCAGCCCCTATGGCGGCTCCCAGCAGTTCACCCTCGCGCCCGTCGCCACCGACGCCCAGGGCACCGGCGACTGGACGATCGCCAGCAATGACGCTCCGCCCGCGCCCGCCCGGGGCCTCTCGCGCACCGGCCCCTGGGTCTGGCAGCCCGAGGGCGACAACCACCTGCACACTCTCGCCCTCACCGGCGAGGCCTCCGCCATCTGGATCCGCCAGTGGCTCCCCACCCAGACATACCCGGAGACCTACGCCGAAATGGATATCATGCTCTGCGAGGTCACCGGCTGATGGACCTCCTGAACGCCTTCGTCGCCCTCCTGAACTTCGTCATCATCCCGGCCGCCACCTACGGCAGCCAGCTCGCCCTCGGCGCGCTCGGGGTCACGCTGATCTACGGCATCCTGCGGTTCTCCAACTTCGCCCATGGCGACACCATGGCCTTCGGCACCACCATCACCATCCTGGTCACCTGGGCCCTTCAGGCGCTCGGCATCACCTTCGGGCCCCTTCCCACCGCGCTCCTCGCCCTGCCGCTCGGCATCGCCGCCACCGCGGCCCTGGTGCTCGGCACCGATCGCGCCGTCTACCGCTTCTACCGACAGCAGAAGGCCGCGCCGGTGATCCTGGTGATCGTCTCCATCGGCGTCATGTTCATCCTCAACGGCATCACCCGCTTCATCATCGGCGTGGATGACCAGAACTTCGCCGACGGCGCCCGCTTCGTCATCAACGCCCGCGACTTCCGCGACTCCACCGGCCTCGACGAGGGCCTCGCCCTGCGCGCCTCCCAGCTGCTCACCATGGTCGTCGCCGCCATCTGCGTGGTCCTGCTGTTCTGGTTCCTGAACAAGACCCGCACCGGCAAGTCCATGCGCGCCTTCTCCGACAACGAGGATCTCGCGCTGCTTTCGGGCATCAACCCCGAGAAGGTCGTCGCCGTCACCTGGATCATCGTCGCCGCGCTCGCCACCATCGCCGGCGTGCTCTACGGGCTCGACAAGTCGTTCAAGCCCTTCACCTACTTCCAGCTCCTGCTGCCGATCTTCGCCGCCGCCATCGTCGGCGGCCTCGGCTCGCCGCTCGGCGCCATCGCAGGCGGCTTCGTCATCGCTTTCTCCGAGGTCACCGTCACCTACGCCTTCAAGAAGGTGGCAACCTACGTGCTCCCCGATGCGCTGGCCCCCTCGGGCCTGCTGCAACTGCTGACCACCGAGTACAAGTTCGCCGTGAGCTTCGCGATCCTCGTCATCGTGCTGCTCATCCGCCCAACCGGCCTCTTCAAGGGGAAATCGGTATGAAGATCTCCCCCCTCCTCCTCTTCGCCCTCGTCGCGGTGCTCTACATCGGCACCGGCTTCATGCAGAGCTGGAACACCACGCTCACCATCCTCAACATGGGGCTGGTCTCGGCCATCATGGCGCTGGGGCTGAACATGCAATGGGGCTTCGCCGGGCTCTTCAACGTCGGCGTCATGGGCTTCGTTGCGCTCGGCGGGCTGGCCACCGTGCTCGTCGCCATGCCCCCGGTGAACGATGCCTGGGCCGCCGGCGGGGTGCGCCTGCTCCTCGGCCTCGTGCTGGGCGCCGCCACCATCGTCGCCGCCATCCTCACCTTCAACCGCCTGCCCTCGGGCCGTGCCCGGCTGCTCGCCACAACCGCCGTCGTCGTCGTGGGCTTCGTCCTCTACCGCATGGTCTTCGACCCGGCCCGCGATGCCGTCGAGGCGGTCAACCCCGCGCTCGAAGGCTACCTCGGCGGCCTCGGCCTTCCGGTGATCCTCGCCTGGCCCGTAGGCGGCCTGCTGGCCGCCGGCGCCGCCTGGATCGTCGGCAAGACGGCCCTCGGCCTGCGCTCCGACTATCTCGCCATCGCCACCCTCGGCATCGCCGAGATCATCATCGCCATCATGAAGACGGAAGACTGGCTCGCCCGCGGCGTGAAGAACGTCAACGGCATCCCTCGCCCCGTCCCATACGAGATCGACCTCCAGCAGAGCGAGAACTTCCGCAGCTGGGCCTCCTCGTTCAAGCTCCCGGTCGAAACCGCCTCCACCCTCTACGTCAAGCTGCTCTACGGCTGCCTCTTCACCGTGGCCCTCGTGGTCATCATCATAGCCCTGCAACTGGCGCTGAAGTCGCCCTGGGGCCGAATGATGCGCGCCATCCGCGACAACGAAACCGCCGCCCGCGCCATGGGCAAGGACGTCACCCGCCGCCACCTCCAGGTCTTCATCCTCGGCTCCGCCATCTGCGGCATGGCCGGCGCGATGATGACCACGCTCGACGGCCTTCTCGTCCCCGGCACCTACCAGCCGCTGCGCTTCACCTTCCTCATCTGGGTCATGGTCATCGTCGGCGGCTCCGGCAACAACCTCGGCGCGCTCCTTGGCGGCCTGCTCGTCTGGTGGCTCTGGATCCAGGTCGAGCCGCTCGGCCGCCTCTTCATGGAGGTCGTCACCTGGC
>CAYVQK010000174.1:3377-5573 GCA_964454145.1 uncultured Oceanicola sp.
CTCCTCGACAGCGCCCAGTACATGCGCCTGCTGACGATGGGCGTCGTGCTGCTTCTCGTGCTCCGCTTCTCCCCGCGCGGGCTGATCCCCGAGCGGTAAAGCGTCACCAGGTCCTTACCCCGGCGTCACGGTCCGGTCACACCTGCACCGGCCGGAAACGGGCTGCATTCGCGTATGCATGGGCTGTGCATCGCTTGTGCATCAGTTGTGCATGACCTGTTGCTCCTCAACCCTCTGTTAACGAACCACCCGGTTAACCTGCCCGAACGCTCCCCGTTTCCGACACCTGATGTCGCTAAAGGGCCAGCAGCCCCGCGCCGCCGGTCACAGCATCAACCCTGAAAACACAGGGAGTCGCCGTGATGAAAACCACCACCCGCGTCTGCGTCATCGGCGGCGGCGTCGTCGGCTGTTCGGTGCTCTACCACCTCACCAAGCTCGGCTGGTCCGACGTCATGTTGCTCGAGCGTTCCGAGCTCACCTCCGGCTCCACTTGGCACGCCGCGGGCGGCTTCCACACCATGAACTCCGACACCAACATGGCCGCGCTTCAGGGCTATACCATTGGTCTCTATAAGGAATTGGAAGAGATCACCGGCATGTCCTGCGGCCTCCACCACGTCGGCGGCATCACACTGGCCGAAACGCCCGAGCGCTTCGACCTGCTGAAGGCCGAACGCGCCAAGCACCGCTACATGGGGCTCGACACGCGCATCCTGACCCCCGCCGAGATCGGCGAGATGGCCGAACTGGTCAACCTCGAGGGCATCCTTGGCGGCCTCTACGATCCGCTCGATGGCCACCTCGACCCGTCAGGCACGACCCATGCGTACGCTCGTGCCGCCAAGATGGCCGGCGCCGAGATCGAGACGCACTGCAAGGTCGAGGAGCTGAAGCCCCGTCCCGACGGCTCCTGGGATGTGATCACAAGCAAGGGCACCGTGCACGCCGAGCACGTCGTCAACGCCGCCGGCCTCTGGGCTCGCGAGGTCGCCGCCATGGCCGGCGTCTATCTGCCACTCCTGCCGATGGCCCACCAGTATCTCGTGACCGACGACATCCCCGAGATCTACGAACGCGAAACCGAATTCCCCCATGTCCTTGATTGCGCCGGAGAATCCTACTTCCGCCAAGAGGGCCGCGGCCTCTGCATCGGCTTCTACGAGCAGCCCTGCGAGCCCTGGGCGCTCGGCGGAACGCCCTGGGATTTCGGCCACGAGCTGCTGCCCGACAACCTCGACAAGGTCTCCGACAGCATCGAAATGGCCTACCACCGCTTCCCCGTGCTCGAGCGCGCCGGCGTCAAGCGCGTCATCCACGGCCCCTTCACCTTCGCCCCCGACGGCAACCCCCTCGTCGGCCCCGTCCCGGGCTTGCGCAACTTCTGGTCCGCCTGCGCCGTCATGGCCGGCTTCTCCCAGGGCGGCGGCGTCGGCCTGACCCTTGCGCAATGGATGATCGAAGGCGAGGCAGAGCGCGACGTGACCGGCCTCGACGTCGCCCGCTACGGCAAGTGGATCACCCCGGGCTACACCGTCCCGAAAGTCATTGAATTCTATCAGAAACGCTTCTCCGTCAGCTACCCCAACGAAGAGCGCCCCGCCGCCCGACCGCACCGGACGACTGCGATGTATGACATCTTTAACGATCTTGGCGCAGTCTGGGGCCACCAGTTCGGGCTCGAGGTGCCCAACTACTTCGCGAGAGGGAACGAACCTACTTACGAGAAACCGAGCTTCACGCGCTCCAACGCCTTCGAGGCCACCGGCCGCGAGGTCCGCGCCGTCCGCTCCGGCGTCGGCATCAATGAGATCCAGAACTTCGGCAAGTTCCGCGTCACCGGCCCCAAGGCGCGCGACTGGCTCGACCGCATCATGGCTGGTCGCGTCCCGCAGGAAGGCAAGATCACCCTCACCCCCATGCTGTCCCCCAAGGGCCGCATCTTCGGAGACTTCACGATCTCTTGCCTGGGCCCGGAAAGTTTCGCACTTACAGCGAGTTACGGGGCGCAAGCGATCCACGGTCGATGGTTCGAGATGCATGGTGAAGAAGGCGTTACCGTCGAGAACGTCTCCGACCGCCTCACCGGCTTCCAGCTCGCCGGCCCCCGCTCCCGCGACGTCCTGCAAGCCTGCACCTCCTCCGACGTGGCCGCACTGCCCTTCCTCGGGGTCGCGCAGATGGTGGTCGGCCAGG
>CAYVQK010000174.1:5673-7864 GCA_964454145.1 uncultured Oceanicola sp.
GCCAATCCCCCCGCCCGCCAGCTCGTCGCCTTCCTCGTCGACGCCGACAACGCCGATGTGCACGGCTACGAGCCGGTCTGGATCAATGGCGAGGTCGTGGGCTTCTGCACCTCCGGCGGCTACTCGCACCACGCGCAGCAATCCGTCGCCATGGCCCTCATCCCCCGAGAGTTCGCGCAGAACGGCCAGGAGGCGGAAATCGAGATCCTTTCCCAGATGCGCCCCGCCCGCATCACCACCACGCCGCTCTTCGACCCGGAGGGCACAGCCCTCCGCGCTTGAGCCAAACCCCCGGCAGGGTTACAGAAAATCATGACCTTGCCGATCCTCATCCTCGCCGCCGGCGCCGCCACCCGCATGGCGCCCCGCGACAAGCTTCTGGAGCCGATCCGGGGCAAGCCGCTTCTCACCCGCATCGCGGAAATCGCCTGCAAGGTCAGTGACTTCGTCCTCGTCGCCCTGCCGCCCGATCGCCCCGCCCGCTTCGCCGCGATAGAAAGCACCGCCGCCCGCCCCCTCACCGTCCGCGACGCCGCCGAGGGCATGAACGCCTCCCTTCGGGCGGGCCTTGAGGCGCTGCCCCACGCCCCCGCCTTCATGCTCCTTCTGGCCGACCTGCCGGACCTCACCGAAGACGATCTCCGCGCCGTGATCACAAGCCACGAGGCGCACCCCGACGCGCTCATCTGGCGCGGCGCCACCGAAGACGGCAAACCCGGCCACCCGGTCATCTTCGCCGCTCCGCTCTACGAGAAAATCGCGCAACTCCAAGGGGATGACGGCGCCAGATCCATCGTCGCCGCCGCCGGACCCCGTGTCCACCTCACGCCCCTCCCCGGCCAGCGCGCGCGGCTCGACCTCGACACCCCCGAAGCCTGGGCCGCCTGGCGCGAGGCCACCGGAACTCCCCGGTAGGTCGGGACTTGTCCCGACTTCCTAGTGAAACAGCGCCGTAACCTCGCGCTTCTTCAGCGCCATCCGCGCCGTCACGATGGAGTTCGCATCCTCGCGCAGCTCCGGGAAGATCTCGAAGATCTCCTCCCGCTGCTCGTCCTCCATCTCGCCCAGCACATGCGCACCCGGCTGGTAGCTCTCGGTCCAGGCGCCTTCGGCCATGATGATCTCATGCGCATCGAACATGACGTGGATATAGACCACCTCTTCCACCTTCACCTGGTCGATCCCCGGCAGCCCCACCAGGTGGATCGCCGACACCAGAACCTCGTGCTCGCCAAAGAGCATCTCCGCCCTTGCGTCGGAAATCAGCATCTTGTGCTGCGGGCTCACCAGGATGTCGCGCTCGGGCAATCCATACCCCAGCGCCCCGGTCCTGATCCGCACCGGCATCAGCCGCGGATTGGCGGCCAGGTGATGCGCGGTCAGCAGCCGCTGGCCAACCCATTGCAGCCGCTTGACGCCATGATCCCGGGTCAGCACCCGATCACCCGGGCCCAGCGTTTCCACCGCCCGCGGGCCTTCCGGCGTGGCGATCATCGTGCCCGGGGTGAAACAGGGGATGAAATTGACCGTCTCGATTTCCGAGAAGGTCATGGTGCCCGTCACGTTGCCAGAACCGTCCAGAAACTGCACCGTCCCGCTTTCCGGGTCACCCTCGGTGTAGATCACCCGGGTCGGGCCGGCGGCGGTGAGGTCGAGCACGTCGGCATCGAGCCCGCCCTCGCCGCCCTGCACATGGTCGCCGTCGCCGGCATAGAAGGTATCATCATCGTCGCCGCCGAAGAGCGTGTCGGCCCCGGCGCCGCCCCGCAGCACGTCCGCCCCGGCGCCCGCATGGGCGGTGAAGCCCGCGGTCGCGGCGGAGCCGTCGATCACGTCATCCCCCGCACCGGTCTCGAAATTCTCGATCTCCGAGAAGCTCGCGGTGTCGGTCCCGTCCGTCACCGTGCCCGCCTCGGCGCCGCTGATCGTCACCGTCACGCCCGCGGTGATGGCCGTCATGTCGAGCGTGTCACCCGCCGTCTCGCCGCCCTCGCCGCCCGTGATCTCATCGGCGCCGAAGCCATTCTCCAGCACGATCCGGTCGTCGCCGTCCTCGCCGAAGATCTCGTCCGCCCCGGCCCCGCCAAGGATGGTGTCGTTGCCGGCGCCCGCGCGGATGATGTCGTCGTTCGCGGCCTCGCCGGGCAGGATCGCATCGCCGTTGTCGACCATGTCGCCATGCGGATCGCCG
>CAYVQK010000175.1:0-7831 GCA_964454145.1 uncultured Oceanicola sp.
GCCTCTGGGATGCCTTCAACGGCTACCACATGGGCCAGACCGCCGAGAACGTCGCCGACAAGTGGCAGATCACCCGCGAGGCGCAGGACGAATTCGCCGTCGCCTCCCAGAACAAGGCCGAGGCCGCGCAGAAGGCCGGCAAGTTCGACGACGAGATCACCGCCTACACCATCTCCACCCGGAAGGGCGACATCGTCGTGGACAAGGACGAGTACATCCGCCACGGCGCGACCATCGAGGCTATGCAGAAGCTCCGCCCCGCCTTCACCAAGGACGGCTCGGTGACCGCCGCCAACGCGTCGGGGCTCAACGACGGCGCCGCCGCCGTGCTGCTGATGTCCGCCGACGACGCCGAGAAGCGCGGCATCGAGCCGCTCGCCCGCATCGCCTCCTACGCCACAGCCGGCCTCGACCCCTCGATCATGGGCGTCGGCCCGATCTACGCCTCGCGCAAGGCGCTCGACAAGGCCGGCTGGTCCGTGTCGGACCTCGATCTGGTCGAGGCCAACGAGGCCTTCGCCGCCCAGGCCTGCGCCGTGAACAAGGACATGGGCTGGGATCCGTCGATCGTGAACGTGAACGGCGGCGCCATCGCCATCGGTCACCCCATCGGCGCCTCGGGCTGCCGGGTGCTCAACACGCTCCTCTTCGAGATGAAGCGCCGCGACGCCAAGAAGGGCCTCGCCACCCTCTGCATCGGCGGCGGCATGGGCGTGGCCATGTGCCTCGAGCGGCCCTGACACGCCGCACCGCAGCACGGTCGCGCAATATAGTTGCGCGACCGAAACCCCTCACGTAACAATACCTCCAACACGGAGGAGGAGACCCATATGACCCGCGTTGCACTCGTCACCGGCGGAAGCCGGGGTATTGGCGAAGCCATATCCAAAGCACTGAAGGCCGAAGGCTACGAGGTGGCCGCCACCTACGCCGGCAACGACGAGAAGGCCAAGGCCTTCACCGAGGCCACCGGCATCAAGACCTACAAGTGGAACGTGGCCGATTACGACGCCTCCAAGGCCGGCATCGCCCAGGTCGAGGCCGATCTCGGCCCGATCGACACCGTGGTCGCCAACGCCGGCATCACCCGCGACGCCATGTTCCACCGGATGACCCCGGAGCAGTGGAAAGAGGTGATCGACACCAACCTCACCGGCGTCTTCAACACCGTCCACCCTGTCTGGCCCGGCATGCGCGAGCGCAAGTTCGGCCGGGTGATCGTGATTTCCTCGATCAACGGCCAGAAGGGCCAGGCCGGTCAGGTGAACTACGCCGCCACCAAGGCAGGCGACCTCGGAATCGTGAAGTCGCTGGCCCAGGAAGGCGCCCGCGCCGGCATCACCGCCAATGCGATCTGCCCGGGCTACATCGCCACCGAGATGGTGATGAGCATCGACGAGAGCGTGCGCGACAAGATCATCGCCGGCATCCCGGCAGGCCGCCTCGGCACGCCTGAGGAGATCGCCCGCTGCGTCAGCTTCCTCGCCTCGGAGGATTCGGGCTTCATCAACGGCTCGACCATCTCGGCCAACGGCGCCCAGTTCTTCGTCTGAGCGGCGCACAATCACACCAGAAGGGCCGGTCCTGCGACCGGCCCTTTTTCTTTGCGCGGACCCCGGCTAAACGGGCGTCATGACCCGCCCCGCCGCCACCGCCATCGGCTTCACCGCGATCCTGCTCTGGGCGCTGCTCGCGCTCTTCACCGTGGGCTCCGCACCGGTGCCGCCGCTTCAGCTCAACGCGATCTGCTTCGCCATCGGCGGCGCGATCGGGCTCATCTGGTGCGCCGCGCGGCCCGGCGGGTTCCGGCGGATGGTCTCCCCCGGCTGGAAGGTCATCGCCTTCGGCAGCACCGCCCTCTTCGGCTACCACCTGCTCTACTTTTCCGCCCTGCGCCTTGCGCCGCCCGCGCAGGCCGGGCTCATCGCCTACCTCTGGCCGCTCTTCATCGTGCTGCTCTCGGGGCTCCTGCCCGGCGAAAGGCTCAGGCCCGGCCACATACTCGGCGCACTCTGCGGCTTTGCGGGCGCCGCGCTGATCCTCTCCGAAGGCGCGGCCGACGCGGGCGCGGGCGCCCCCCTGGGCTACGCCCTCGCCTTCGCCTGCGCGCTCACCTGGTCGAGCTACTCGGTGCTCTCGCGCCGCCTCGGCCACGCGCCTTCCGAGGTGGTCACGCTCTATTGCCTGGCCTCCGCCCTGCTCTCCGCCGTGGCGCACCTCGCGCTCGAAACCACCGCCTGGCCGCAGGGCAGCCTGGGCTGGGCCAGCACGCTGGCGCTCGGGCTCGGGCCGGTGGGCCTGGCCTTCTATGTCTGGGATATCGGGGTGAAGCGCGGAAACATCCAGCTTCTCGGCACCGCCTCCTATGCGGCGCCGCTCCTCTCCACGCTGGCACTTGTCCTGGCCGGTGTGACGGAGCCGACCGAGTGGCTGGTCGCCTCCGCCTGCCTTATCACGCTCGGCGCCGCGCTCGCCGCATGGACGAGCCGCCGCGCCGCGAAGCTCAGTTCGCCAGCCGGCTGATCTCTTCCTTCAGCCGCAGCTTCTGCTTCTTCATCTCCGCGATTTCGTAGTCACTCACCCCTGGGCTGCGTTGCGCCTGTTCCACTTCGGCCGAGAGTACCTGGTGTTTGCGCCGGAGCTCCTGAAGATGGGCAGTCACGGACATGAGTATCTCCTCTCTTGTGATGGGTCAGCCCGGCGATTGCAGCACACAATCCGAGTCGTGTCACCTGTGCCGCGCACACCGGCCAGTCATGAAGGTCAAGGGCAATCATTACCAAAGGGTTAAAACTTCACGGAGCCGTCACAAAAGCCGGGCGAGCGGGGCGCCCCGGCGCAGAATCTCGGCCACTTCGGCGGTGAAGTCGTCGCCATCGCGTTCATGCGCCGGCCCCTCGTGCAGCACCAGCGGCGCCAGCAGCCGCGCCTCGGCCCGCCCGCCCTTGCGCGCCTGCACGATGACGCGCCCGGCGGGCCGTCCTTCCCTCCCCGCGAGCGGCAGCACCGTGGCGCCCCCGTAGCCCCCGCGCGTCACCAGCGCGGAGAGCAGATCCGGCATGCGCTCGGCCCGGTGAATGACCGTGAGCCAGCCCCCCGGCGCCAGCCGTTTCGAGCCCACATCGACCCATGTGGCGATCGGCGTTTCCTCGCCCATCGCCATCTCCCGGGCGGCATCCGGCGAGGCGCTGCCCCTGGCCCGGTCGAAATAGGGCGGGTTGAACATCACATGGTCGAAGGTCCGGGCCCGCAGCTCCATCGGCAGGGTGGTGAGGTCGGCCCGGACCACCTCCACCATCGTCGCGCCATTGGCCTCAACGTTGCGCCGGGCCAGCTCGGAATAGGCCCCGTCGCGCTCCACCGCCGTCACCCGGCAGCCCGGCACTCGGGCCGAGAGGCACAGGCTCGCCACGCCCACGCCCGCACCCAGCTCCAGCGCCGTCTCTCCCGGCTCGGCCCGCACCGCGGCGGCCAGCAGCACCGCATCCACCCCGGCGCGGTATCCCGCGACCGGCTGCCAGGCCTTCACCCGCCCGCCAAGAAACCCGTCGCAGCGCACGGCCTCATTCCACGACACCGTCCACTCCGTTGTCCCGCAGGATTTCCACCGCCTCCTCGTGCTCGGCATCCGCCACCATCAGCCGTCGCGGCAATATGCCTATGGAGCCTTCGAGCACGCTCATGTGGACGTCCATTTCGAAGCAAGCTATATCCTCGCCGGCCAGCAAGGTTTTGGCGAATGCGAGTTGTGTCGGGTCGGTGGTGCGCAGAACGGCCTTCATACGCAAAGACTTAAGGGCAGCGGCAGGGCGTTGTCGAGCGGGGTAATGACGGCGTGAGCATGCTGAACACGGTGGACAAGCAGGCACAGACCAAACCGCACGAGCGGCTCGCCGCCGCGCTGGCGGGCGAGATGGCCGAGGTGAACGCGCTGATCGCAACGCGCATGGCCTCCGAGCACGCGCCCCGCATCCCCGAGGTTTCCGCCCACCTGATCGAGGCCGGCGGCAAGCGGCTGCGGCCGATGCTGGTGCTCGCCGCAGCCCGCCTCTGCGGCTATGCGGGCCCCTTCCACATCCACCTCGCCGCGACCGTCGAGTTCATCCACACCGCCACGCTCCTGCATGACGACGTGGTGGATGAAAGCGCCCAGCGCCGCGGCCGCCCCACCGCCAACCTCCTGTGGGACAACAAGTCTTCCGTCCTGGTGGGCGACTATCTCTTCGCCCGCGCCTTCCAGCTCATGGTCGAGCCGGGCAACCTGCGGGTGCTGTCGATCCTGTCGAACGCCGCCGCCACCATCGCCGAGGGCGAGGTGCTCCAGCTCACCGCCGCGCAGAACCTCGCCACCGACGAGGGCATCTACCTCAAGGTCATCCGCGGCAAGACCGCGGCGCTGTTCTCGGCGGCCACCGAGGCCGGCGGGGTGATCGCCGGCGCGTCCGATGACGTGACCCAGGCGCTCTTCGACTATGGCGACGCGCTCGGCATCGCTTTCCAGATCGTGGATGACTACCTCGACTATGCAGGCGACACCGGCGCCACCGGCAAGAACCTGGGCGACGACTTTCGCGAGCGCAAGCTGACCCTCCCCGTCATCAAGGCCGTGGCCCTGGCCGATACAGAGGAACGCGCCTTCTGGGCCCGCTGCATCGAGCGCGGCAAGCAGGAGGAGGGAGACCTCGACACCGCGCTCGCGCTGCTGGCCAAACACGGCACACTTCAGGCCACCCGCGAAGAGGCCACCGGCTGGGCCGACCGTGCCAAGGCGGCGCTCGCCCCCCTGCCCGCGGGCGAGATGCGCGACATGCTCATCGACCTTGCCGATTACGTGGTGGCCCGGATCCGCTAGGCGCCCTCAACCTCGTGCCCTGAGCGGCTCAGGCCTCGGCGACCCACCACTCCGGCCGATCCTCGCGCAGCATTCCCGCAGCCCGGTCGCGCGCCTCGTTGTCCTCGAAGATCGCAAAGCAGCTCGCGCCCGAGCCTGACATGCGTGCCAGCATCGCCCCCTCCATGAAGCGTAGTTCCTCCAGCACCTCGCCGATTGCCGGCGCCAGCGTGCAGGCTGGCGCTTCGAGGTCGTTCCTCTGCCAGGTCAGCCACTCCACCAGCTCCCGGCGGCTGGGCGCCTCTGGCGGCTCCGGCATCGCCGCGTTGTCGCGCCGCTCCAGCCGGTCGAACACCGCCGCCGTCGAGACCGAGACCATCGGGTTCACCAGCAGCAGGTTGAGCTGCGGCAGCTTCTCCAGCCGGGTCAGCTGCTCGCCGATCCCGCGCATCCGGTAGGTGCCCGCCGGGTCGAGGCACACCGGCACATCCGCGCCAAGCTCCATCGCCAGCCGGTGCGCCCCGGGGACCGGCACGCCCCAGAGCTGCGACAGGGCCCTGAGCGCCGCCGCCGCATCCGCGGAGCCGCCGCCGAGCCCGGCCGAGATCGGCAGGTTCTTCTCGAGCTGGATCGAGACACCGCTCACCGAAACGCCGAGCCGCGCCGCCTCGGCTTCCATCAGCTCGGCGGCCCTCAGCACCAGGTTCGAGGGGCCAGGCGGCACCGTGGCACCGAACGGCCCCGAGGCCCCAAGGCTCATGCCCGCCGCGTCGCGCAGGCTCAGGTGGTCACCGACGCCCGCAAAGCAGACAAGGCTGTCGAGCGTGTGGTAGCCGTCGCTGCGGCGACCAGTCACATGAAGGGCGAGGTTGATCTTGGCCGGGGCGAAGGCGTCAACCTTCGTCATTGACCACCTTGAGCGGCTTCGCGCCTTCCTCGGTCAGCACCGCGTCCAGCCCCACCTCCAGCTTGCGCCGGATCCGGGTGGCATCGGCCTCCTCGGGGTCGAACGACAGGGCGCGCTTCCACTGAAACTGCGCCTCCAGCTGCCGGCCCACCGCCCAGTAGACGTCGCCCAGGTGGTCGTTCACGATCGGGTCCACCGGCAAGAGCTCGGTCGCCCGCTCCATGTGGCCCACGGCCTCCTCGTAGCGTCCGAGCCGGTAGAGCACCCAGCCGAGGCTGTCGGTGATATGGCCGCTGTCGGGCCGCTCGGCCACCGCGCGCTCGATCATCTCGAGCGCCTCGTCGAGATTCTCGCCCATCTCCACGTAGGAATAGCCGAGGTAGTTCAGAACCTGCGGCTGGTTCGGCCGCAGCTCCAGCGCCTTGCGGAAATCGGCCTCGGCCAGCGCCCAGGTCTTCAGCCGCTCGCGGGTGATGCCGCGGGCGTAGTAGACGATCCAGTGGGTCTCCAGATCCTCCTCGAAGAGCGCGATGGCCCGGTCATAGGCCGCCTCGCTCGCCTTCCAGTCCTCCTGGCCACGCAGGATGTCGCCCAGCGCGATGTGCACGCCGAGGATCTCGGGGCGGGTCTTGGCAAGCTGGCTCAGCACCTCCACCGCGGCATCCACCTTGCCCGACTGCCGCAGCGCCTCGGCACGGCCCATCTCGGCGGCATGGAAGGCCGGGTCGTCCTGCGGCACCCGGTCATAGGTGCGGGTTGCCAGCTCGTACTGCCCCATCTGGTCGAGCAGCTCCGCCGAGAGCAGCAGCGCCTCGGTGTTGTCGTCCGGGCGGAGGTACTCGGAGGTGCGGGCATAGAGCAGCGTGTAGCTGTCGGTGGTCTCGCCCTGCAGCGCGCCTGCGACCGACAGGAACACCTCGGCCAGCCCGTCATCCGCCGAGCGGACCACGTCGAAGGCCAGGGTCTCGCCAGCCTCCAGCCGGTCGCGCAGCGTCGCCAGCTCCGGGTCGAGATCACCGGTGAAGGCCTGCTCCATGAGCTCCAGCGCCGCCTCGTTGCGACCGAGCTGGCTGAGCACCTGCGCATGGGCGATCACGCCCCGCCGGGTCAGCCGAAGCGGGCCCGCCGCGCGCCCCGAGAAGATCTCGTCGGCGCCCTCGAAATCCCCGGCCACACCGAAGGCCAGCGCCTTGTGGTAGAGCCCGAAGGCCTTGAGCCCGGTGTCCGCGGCGGCCGCGTCGAAGGCCTCCAGCGCCCGGTCCATGTTGCCCTGCGCCAGCTCGGCCCAGGCCCGCACCAGCCCGTCCACCAGCGGCCCCACGCTCTCGCCTCCTTCGAGGCTCTCGAGCACGCCCGCGTAGTTCTTCTTCCGCAGCTCCTCGGCGATCAGCACCAGCTGGGCGATCTGGCTGTTCTCGGTGGTCTCCACCATCTGCCGCGCGATCGGCCCCGCCGCCTTGAAGTCGCCCAGACCGATGAAGGCCAGGATGGCATTCTCCATCAGCAGCTCGTTCTCGCGGTCGCGGACCAGCGCACGGGTATAATAGTCGGCCGCGGCGCGGAAATCGTTGTTGAAGCTCGCCACCCGGGCCGCGAGGTAGGAGCCCGCAAGGCCGCGGTCGGCCTGCTGGGCGCCCGCGGGCAGGGCAAAGGAGAGGGCCAGCGTCAGGGCGGTGGCGGTGCGAAGGAAGGTCTTCAGGCGCGGAGAGCTCATGACAGGGCCGATCTACCTCGAATGTTCATGTTTCGCGCAAGGTAGACCTCCGCGCATGGCAAAACAATACGAAGCCCCTGCACGACAGCCCATGTCACGCGGATTCTCGCGCCTTCGTGACGCAGGGGCCGCGCCAGCCGCCGCAACGGGCCGCAGGCGCCGGACCAGCCTCACATGTTCGGATAGTTCGGCCCGTCGCCGCCCTGGGGCACCGTCCAGTTGATGTTCTGCGGCGGATCCTTGATGTCGCAGGTCTTGCAGTGCACGCAGTTCTGGAAGTTGATCACGAACTCCGGGCTGCCGTCCTTCTCCACCACCTCGTACACGCCGGCCGGGCAATAGCGCTGCGCCGGCTCGGCGAATTTCGGCAGGGTGAACT
>CAYVQK010000176.1:0-7630 GCA_964454145.1 uncultured Oceanicola sp.
TCGACCCGGTCGGCGCCTGCGTCGGTATGCGCGGCAGCCGCGTGCAGGCCGTCGTCAACGAGCTCCAGGGCGAGAAAATCGACATCATCCCGTGGAACGAAGATCAGCCCACCTTCCTGGTGAACGCGCTTCAGCCCGCCGAGGTCACCAAGGTGGTGCTCGACGAGGAAGCCGGCAAGATCGAGGTCGTGGTGCCCGACGAGCAGCTCTCGCTCGCCATCGGTCGCCGCGGCCAGAACGTCCGCCTCGCCTCGCAGCTGACCGGCCTCGACATCGACATCCTCACCGAGGAAGAAGAGAGCGCCCGCCGCCAGGCCGAGTTCGAGGAGCGCACCAAGCTCTTCATGGACACGCTCGATCTCGACGAGTTCTTCGCCCAGCTTCTGGTGTCCGAAGGCTTCACCTCGCTCGAGGAAGTGGCCTACGTCGAGCTCGATGAGCTGCTCGTCATCGACGGTGTGGATGAAGGCACCGCCGGCGAGCTTCAGGCCCGCGCTCGCGACTACCTCGAAGAGCAGAACCGCAAGGCGCTCGAGCGCGCCCGTGAGCTGGGCGTCGAGGACAGCCTTGTGAACTTCGAAGGCCTTACCCCGCAGATGATCGAGGCCCTGGCCGAGGATGGCGTGAAGACGCTGGAAGACTTCGCCACCTGCGCCGACTGGGAGCTGGCCGGCGGCTGGACCACCGTGGATGGCGAGCGCGTGAAGGACGACGGCATCCTCGAGAAATTCGAGCTCTCGCTCGAAGAGGCGCAGGACATGGTGATGACCGCCCGCATTGCGCTGGGCTGGGTCGATCCGGCCGAGCTTGCCGAGGAAGAAGATGCCGAGGCCGCCGAAGCAGAGGAGGCCGGAGCCTGATCTCAGGCTCCGGACTTGGGCCTGAGTCGCGGCGGCCGCGATAAGGAAAAAGGGGAGATCCCCGAACGCCGGTGCATTGCAACCGGCGAGGTCTCCCCTATATCCAACCTGATCCGCTTTGTTGCCGGACCCGAAGGCGACGTCGTTCCCGACATCTCCGGAAAGCTCCCCGGCCGCGGTCTCTGGGTCACGGCCACACGGGCCGCCCTCGAGAAAGCGATCAACAAGAAGCTCTTCTCCCGCGCCGCCAAGGCGCAGCTGACGGTTCCCGATGGGCTGATCGACCTGGTCGAGCGGCAGCTGGTCAAGCGGGTAACCGACGGCATCGCTCTGGCGCGCAAATCCGGCGCCGCGGTGGCGGGCTACGAAAAGGTCAAGGGCTGGCTCCTCATCGAGGAGGCCCGCGTGTTGATCCAGGCCTCCGACGGCTCCGAGCGCGGCAAGTCCAAGCTCAGCTCGCCGCCGGGAAAAGGAACGTTCATAGGCTGTCTGACCGCCAACGAAATCGGTTTGGCATTCGGCAGAGAACATGTGATACACGCCGCGCTTGCGGCTGGTGGACTCACGAAGCGTGTTGTAGAAGACGCCGCAAAGCTTCGCGCTTTGCGCGAGGAAAGCGGGGATACGCCCCGGAAAGGACGATCATCGCATGAGCGATAGTGACGGCAAGAAAACCCTGGGCCTCCGCGGCGGTCCTCGCTCCGGCCAGGTGAAGCAGAGCTTCTCTCACGGACGCACGAAGAACGTCGTGGTCGAAACCAAGCGCAAGCGCGTTGTGGTGCCGAAGCCCGGTGCCCCCACCGCCGGTGCGGGTGCAGCCGCTGCTGCCGCCTCCGATCCGTCCAAGCGCCCCGCCGGGATCTCCGACGCCGAGATGGAGCGCCGTCTGAAGGCGCTCGCCGCCGCCAAGGCGACCGAGGCCGACGAAGAAAAGCGCCGCAAGGCCGAAGAGGAAGAGCGCGAGGCCGAGCGCCAGCGCCGCCGCGAGGAAGCCGAGCAGAAGGAGCGCGAAGAGCGCGAGCGCGAGGCGGCCCTGAAAGCCAAGGAAGAAGAAGACGCACGCAAGGCCCGCGAGGCCGAAGAGGCCAAGGCCCGCGAAAAGGCCGAGCGCAACGCGCCGCCCGCCGCCGCCGCCGCTGCGGCAGCCGCCGATGCCGGCCCCGGGCCCGCCGATGAAGGCGCCCGTGGTGGTGGCCGCGCCGCGCCGCGCCGCGATGCCCGCGACGACCGTGACAACACCCGCGAAAACCGTGGCAAGGCCGGCCGTGATGACGGCGGCCGACGCTCCGGCAAGCTGACGCTCAACCAGGCGCTCTCGGGCGGCGAAGGTGGGCGTCAACGCTCGCTCGCCGCGATGAAGCGCAAACAGGAGCGCGCCCGCCAGAAGGCCCTCGGCGGCGGCGAGAACCGCGAGAAGGTCGTGCGCGACGTGCAGCTGCCCGAAACCATCGTGGTCTCCGAGCTGGCCAACCGCATGGCCGAGCGTGTCGCCCTCGTCGTGAAGGCGCTCATGCAGAACGGCATGATGGTCACCCAGAACCAGGTGATCGACGCCGACACCGCCGAGCTGATCGTAGAAGAGTTCGGCCACCGCGTGGTCCGGGTTTCCGACGCCGACGTCGAGCAGGTCATCGAAACCGCCGACGACAAGGACGAGGATCTCAAGCCGCGCGCGCCCGTCATCACCATCATGGGCCATGTCGACCACGGCAAGACCTCGCTGCTCGATGCCATCCGCGACGCCAAGGTCGTGGCCGGCGAGGCAGGCGGGATCACGCAGCACATCGGCGCCTACCAGGTGACGACCGAAAGCGGCGCCACGCTGACCTTCCTCGATACGCCGGGCCACGCCGCCTTCACCTCCATGCGCGCCCGCGGTGCGCAGGTGACCGACATCGTGGTGCTCGTCGTGGCCGCCGATGACGCGGTGATGCCCCAGACCATCGAGGCCATCAACCACGCCAAGGCGGCCGGCGTACCCATGATCGTTGCGATCAACAAGGTCGACCTTCCCGCCGCCAACCCGCAGAAGGTTCGCACCGACCTGCTCCAGCACGAGGTGGTCGTCGAGGCCATGTCGGGCGACGTGCAGGATGTCGAGGTGTCGGCTCACACCGGCCAGGGCCTCGATGAGCTGCTGGAGGCCATCGCGCTTCAGGCCGAGGTGCTCGAGCTCAAGGCCAACCCCGATCGCGCCGCCCAGGGTGCCGTGATCGAGGCCCAGCTCGACGTTGGCCGTGGCCCCGTCGCCACCGTCCTGGTGCAGAACGGCACGCTCAAGCAGGGCGACATCTTCGTCGTCGGCGAGCAGTGGGGCAAGGTCCGCGCTCTGGTCAACGACAAGGGCGAGCGCGTTTCCGAGGCCGGCCCGTCTGTCCCGGTCGAGGTGCTCGGCCTCAACGGCACCCCCGAGGCCGGCGACGTGCTCAACGTCGTCTCCTCCGAGGGCCAGGCCCGCGAGATCGCCGAGTACCGCGAGAACGCCGCCAAGGAGAAGCGTGCCGCCGCCGGTGCCGCCACCACCCTCGAGCAGCTGATGCAGAAGGCCAAGGACGACAAGGACGTTTCCGAACTTCCGATCGTGGTGAAGGCCGACGTGCAGGGCTCCGCCGAGGCCATTGTCCAGGCGATGGAGAAGATCGGCAACGACGAGGTTCGTGTCCGCGTGCTGCACTATGGCGTCGGCGCCATCACCGAGAGCGATATCGGCCTGGCCGAAGCCTCCGGTGCGCCCGTCATCGGCTTCAACGTCCGTGCCAACGCCCCCGCGCGCCAGGCTGCCAACCAGAAGGGCGTCGAGATCCGCTACTACTCGGTGATCTACGACCTCGTGGATGACGTGAAAGCCGCTGCCTCTGGCCTGCTCTCCGCCGAGATCCAGGAGGATTTCATCGGCTACGCGCAGATCCGCGAAGTCTTCAAGGTCACCGGTGTCGGCAAGGTCGCCGGTTGCTTGGTCACAGAAGGCGTGGCCCGCCGCTCCGCCGGCGTCCGCCTGCTGCGCGACGACGTTGTGATCCACGAAGGTACGCTGAAGACTCTGAAGCGCTTCAAGGACGAGGTGGCCGAGGTCATCTCGGGTCAGGAATGCGGCATGGCCTTCGAAAACTACGACGACATCCGCGAAGGCGATGTCATCGAGATCTTCACCCGCAAGGAGGTCGAGCGCACGCTCGACTGATCCACGCAGAGTTCCGATTGCAGAGCGGGCCGCCCCGAAGGGAGCGGCCCGTTTTCTCTTGCCGCTTGCCCGTGTCCAACAAAAAGACCCGCCGCCACGTGGCGCGGGTCTCGCACTCGTTCACATGTCGGCGCAGCAGCGCCGTTCAGAACGCGATGGATCAGGCGGCAGCGTTCGCCGATTCAACCGGGCGGCCGGTGAAATCACGATCACCCACACGCACCACAACACGCCCATCCGCAAGCGCCTTGACGAAGACGCCTTGAACCGAAACACAGCTTCCCAGAACGATAGTCCGCAGCATGAATATGTCCCCTCAGGTGGCAGTTCCCGGACGGGACCATAGCGTAAACCGGTTCACAAATCATTCACAAAGCGGGCGTGATCACGCCACTTTTGAATAAATATCAGGCGTTTCGAGGAGGTTTCCGCTGCAAATGCGGTCCCGGGCCCCGTCAGAGCCAGTCGCGGAGAATCGCCACAAGGGGCACATCCGCAGGTGGCATCGGATAGTTTCTCAGCTCGTTGGCCCGCGCCCATTTCAGGCTCTGCCCTTCATTGCCCCGCGGCGTCCCGCCCCACTTCCGGCAGGCAAAGAGCGGCATCAGCAGGTGGAAGTCATCGTATGAATGCGAGGCGAAGGTGAGCGGCGCCAGGCAGCTCTGCCAGGTCTCGATCCCCAACTCCTCATGCAGCTCCCGGATCAGTGCGGCCTCGGGCGTTTCCCCCGGCTCGACCTTGCCGCCCGGAAACTCCCAGAGCCCCGCCATGCTCTTTCCTTCGGGCCGCTGCGCCAGCAGCACCCGCCCGTCCACGTCGATCAGCGCCACAGCGGCAACGAGCACGGTCTTCACAGCCGCGCCCTCAAGAACGGTAGTCGGCGTTGATCGTGATGTACTGATGCGTCAGGTCGCAGGTCCAGGCGGTGAACCGGCCCTTGCCGAGCCCCAGGTCCACGCTGATCACCAGCTCCGGCAGCTTCATGTAGCCCGCGCCCTGCTCCTCCGAGTAGCCCGGCGCCACCCAACCGCGCTCGGCCACCAGAACCTCGCCGAACTTGATCGTCAGCTTGTCCCGGTCCGCCTCGGCGCCGCTCTTGCCGACGGCCATCACGATCCGGCCCCAGTTCGGGTCTTCGCCCGCGATCGCCGTCTTCACCAGCGGCGAGTTGGCAATGCTCATGGCGACGCGCTTGGCATCGGCGTCATGGGCCGCGCCCGTCACCTTCACGGCCACGAACTTGGTCGCACCCTCGCCATCCTTAACCACCTGGTGCGCGAGATCCTTCATCACCGCCTTCAGCGCGGCCTCGAACTCTTCCGAGTCGTCGCACTCCACGCCCGAAGCGCCGGTGGCGGCACAGATCAGAGTATCCGAAGTCGATGTATCCCCATCGACCGTGATCGCATTGAAGGTCGTCTCGTTGATCGCCGAAACCATGCCCTGCAATGCATCCCGGCTGATCTTCGCATCGGTGAAGATATACACCAGCATCGTCGCCATATCCGGCGCGATCATGCCCGAGCCCTTGGCGATCCCGGCAATCTTCACCGTGCCACCCTTCAGCTCCACCGCGCGGGTGGACCCCTTCGGGAAGGTGTCGGTCGTCATGATCGCCTTCGCGGCCAACTCGATGCCGCCCTCGTCCAGCGCCTCCACGAGCTCGCCCACCTTCGCGGTGATCCGGTCATGCGGCAACCGCTCGCCGATCACACCCGTCGACGAGGTGAACACCCGGCTCTTCGGCACATCCGCCGCCTCGGCGACGGCAGCGCAGATCGCCTCCACGCTCTCCTGCCCGGCCCCGCCGGTGAAGGCGTTGGAGTTGCCCGAGTTCACCAGGATGGCCGCCCCCGCCTCGCTCGACTTGCGCACCTTGGCCTCGCAGTCCCGCACCGGTGCGGAGCGCGTGGCGGAGCGGGTGAACACCCCCGCCACCACGCTGCCCGGGTCGAGCAGGGCCAGCATCACGTCGAGCCGGCCCTGGTAGCGCACCCCGGCCTCGATGGCGGCGAACTTCACGCCGCCGATCACCGGCAGGTCAGGAAAGCGCTCGGGCGCGAGCGGCGAAACGGGGTATTTGCCCATCAGTCCTCCAGAAGGCTGAAATCGTTCAGCACGGCGGCCGGGATCTCACCCTCGGGCTTCACCACGCCGGCCTTTTCTACCGCGGCGGCAATGGTTTCGTCCACCGCGGCCCGCTGCACCTCTTCAGTCAGCTGGTCCTTCACCGAAGCAAGCTCGGGCTTGTCCTTCAACCGGGTCTCGTTGAGCTTCACGATGTGCCAGCCGAACTGGGTCTGCACCGGATCGCTCACATCGCCGGCTTCCATCGCCATCACGGCGGCCTCGAACTCGGGCACCATCATGCCGGCACTGAACCAGCCCAACGCCCCGCCATTGGGGCCCGACGGGCCGGTGGACTTGACCTTGGCAACCTCGGCAAAGTCCGCGCCGCCTTCCACCTCTTCCTTGACGGCCTTCGCCTCTTCCTCGGTTTCCACGAGAATGTGAGAGGCGTTCCACTCACGCTGCGGTTCGGCGTCGGCATAGAGCTCTTCGTACTTCGCCTCGAGCGCCTCGTCGGTCACGGCGCCCATCGCGGCCGCCTCCAGCACGTCGCCCGCGAGGTAGCCGCTGCGCTGGTTCTCGAGCACCAGCACCGTCTCCTTCGAAGGCTCACCGGCTTCCAGCGCCAGCGCGTTCTGTTGCACGAGCTGCTCGAGAATGCCCTCCCAAAGCACCTCCGGGGGCAACTGGGCATACTGTTCGGGCAGAGTCTTCCGTGCAACGATCATGTGGCCGACGGTGATATCGACGCCGCCCACGGTCGCAACCACGGTCTCGGAGGTCACATCGGCCACGGGCGCGGCGGTCGCTTCCTCACTCGTCTCCGCTGCCGGCTCGTCGCTCGCGGTGGCATCCTGTGCCATCGCCCCGGCGCTCCAGCCGACGGCCAGAAGGCCCGCCAGCGCGATCGTCTTGGGGAAGGTCATACATCTACTCCTGCTCGGCCGCCCTTGCGGCGGCGTTGACACTCTAGGTCGCGGGTCTTACATCGCCTTGTGTTCCAAGGCGCAAGCCCGTTTCACTGCCCGCGTTTCTAGGGGGGCAGGCGAAGGGCGGCAAGCGCGATCAGCCACACAAAACCGTCAAGGCAGGGCGAGCGGAGAGATTATGCTGGGTTTGGGTACCGTCGCAAAGAAGGTCTTTGGCACGTCCAATGACCGCAAGATCAAGTCCACCCGTCCGCTGGTCGAAAAGATCAACGCGCTCGAGCCCGAGTTCGAGAAACTGACCGACGAAGGGCTGAAGGAGAAGACCGAGGAGCTGGCCAAGCGCGCCATGGGCGGCGAGGCGCTCGAGGCGCTCCTGCCCGAAGCCTTCGCAAACTGCCGTGAGGCCGCGAAGAGGGCGCTGGGTCTGCGCGCCTTCGACGTGCAGCTCATGGGCGGCATCTTCCTGCACCAGGGCAACATCGCAGAGATGAAGACGGGCGAGGGCAAGACCCTCGTCGCCACCTTCCCCGCCTATCTCAACGCGCTCGAGGGCAAGGGTGTGCACGTCGTCACCGTCAACGACTACCTCG
>CAYVQK010000177.1:0-7611 GCA_964454145.1 uncultured Oceanicola sp.
ACGCCGGCCGGGCAATAGCGCTGCGCCGGCTCGGCGAATTTCGGCAGGGTGAACTGGATCGGAACGCTCGGATCCTTCAGCTTCAGGTGGCAGGGCTGGCTTTCCTCGTGGTTGGTCATCGAGAACGACACGTTTGTCAGCCGGTCGAAGCTCAGTTTGCCATCCGGCTTGGGGTAGTCGATCGGGGTGTGGTCGGCGGCAAGCCCGGTGGCCTCGGCATCACTCTTGCCATGGCCCATCGTGCCGAAAAGGCTGAACCCGAAGAGGTTGTTCGTCCACATGTCCAAGCCCCCGAGCCCGAGCGACGGCCAGAGCCCCCACTTCGACCACATCGGCTTCACGTTCCGCACCTTCTTGAGGTCGGCGCCAATCGCGCCCCCGCGTACCTCCGCCTCGTAGGCCGAAAGCTCGTCGCCCTCGCGCCCCGCCTGGATCGCCTCCCAGGCGGCCTCCGCGGCGGCCTTGCCCGAGAGCATCGCGTTGTGGTTGCCCTTGATCCGCGGCACGTTGACCATGCCCACCGAACAGCCCAGCAGCGCCACGCCCGGCGCGACCATCTTGGGCATCGACTGGTAGCCACCCTCGCTGATCGCCCGCGCCCCGTAGGCCACCCGCTTGCCGCCCTCCAGCAGCTCCGCCACCATCGGGTGATGCTTGAACCGCTGGAACTCCATGTAGGGGAAGACGTAGGGGTTCTTGTAGTTCAGGTGTACCACGAAACCCACGTAAACCTGATTGTTCTCAAGGTGATAAATGAAGCTGCCACCACCCGCGTTGCCACCCAGCGGCCAGCCCATCGTGTGGGTCACGGTGCCCTCGCGGTGCTTGGCCGGGTCGATCTCCCAGATCTCCTTCATGCCCAGCCCGTATTTCTGCGGCTCCTTGCCCTCGGCCAGCCCGTACTTGCCGATCACCTCCTTGGCGAGCGAGCCCCGCACGCCCTCGGAGAGGAACACGTACTTCCCGTTCAGCACCATCCCGGGCTCGTAGCCGTCGCCCGGCGTGCCGTCGGGGTTCTTGCCGAACTCGCCCGCCACCACGCCCTTCACCCGGTCGCCCTCGTAAACCAGCTCGCTGCACGCCATGCCAGGGAACACCTCGACCCCCAGCGCCTCGGCCTGCTCCGCCATCCAGCGGCAGACATTGCCCATGCTGACGATGTAATTGCCATGGTTGTTCATCAGCGGCGGCATGGGCGCGTTGGGCACCCGCAGCGCGCCCTCCTCGCCCAGGATGTAGAAGTTGTCCTTCTTCACCGGCACGTTCAACGGCGCGCCCTTCTCCTTCCAGTCGGGGATCAGCGCATCGAGGCCGCTCGGGTCCAGCACCGCCCCCGAGAGGATATGCGCCCCCACCTCCGAGCCCTTCTCCAGCACCACCACGTTCAGATCCGCATCGAGCTGCTTGAGCCGGATCGCCGCAGAAAGCCCCGCCGGACCGGCCCCCACGATCACCACGTCGTAGTCCATGGATTCGCGTTCGATCTCGGCCATCGGTCTTTCTCCTCGCGCAAGAATAGTTCGTCCGGCTTTGGTTACCGGAGGGGCAGGCCCATGGCAATCGCTACGCTGCGGCGCGGAAGAGCTGGCGAAAGATCGGAAGGTGGCCTGGCAGGGGCAGCAGGGCTTGAACCCGCGACCTACGGTTTTGGAGACCGTCGCTCTACCAACTGAGCTATACCCCTAAGGCCGGTGCCGTGAATATGAAAGCGGGCTGCACTTGGCAAGAGGCAATTCGCGCCGCCCGCGCCGGAGATGGGTTCGGCGTGGACTTGCCCCGCCGCTCACACCCACTTCAGCCGCCGCAGCACCCAGATCTGCAGCACGCCCACCACCACCAGGCCACCGGTGAAGATCCAGAAGGCCCAGGGGCTCGCCGCCCCCGGCATGCCCCCGAGGTTGATGCCCATCAGCCCGGTCAGGAACCCGAGCGGCAGGAAGATCGCCGAGAGGATCGAGAGCAGATAGAGGTTTCGATTGAGCCGGTCCTGCACGGCCGAGTCGATCTCGTCCTTCAGCACGATCAGCCGGTCGCGCATCGCATCGAGTTCTTCCACCGCCCGCACCAGCCGGTCATGCGCCTCCCCGAGCCGCCGCCGATCGTGCTTCGACAACATCGGATGACCCCCGCTGGCGAGCTGCGCCATCGCGTCCCGCTGCGGTCCCAGGTAGCGCCGCAGGTCGATCACCTCCTGCCGCTCGTCCACCACCTGCCCGCGCTGAGCCGGGTCCGGGTCGGCGATCACCGCGTCCTCGAGAATGTCCACCCGCTCCGCCAGCTCGAAGATTGCCTCGTCGATCCGTATGCCGATCATGTCCACCAGCGTGGCAAGAAAGGCGCCCACGTTCGACGGCCCCTCGCCCGCCTCGACCGCCTTTCGCATGTCGTAGACCGAGCGCAGCGGTCTGCGCGACAGGGTGATGATCCGCGCCGGGTTCAGAAACACCCGGAGCGACACCATGTCTTCCACGTCCTCGCCCGGGTTCAGGTTGACGCCCCGCAGGATCACCACCAGCCCGTCCTCCTGCACCGAGGCGCGCGGACGGGTCGATTTTGCTGTCAGGCTCGCACGTGTCGGCGCCTCGACGAAGTGCAGCACCTCCTCCATCCATGGGTCGGTGTCGGGGTGGTCGGCCACGAGGTGCAGCCAGGCCAGTTCATCCGCCTTCAGCTTGGCGATGATGTGATCCTGATCGTCGATCCGCTGCCCCGCCTGGGGGCCGTTCAGGCAGTAGGCAAATTCGATGTGCTCCATGGGCCAGAGCCTAGCCGCCGCGCCGCGCCGGGCAACCGGAATTCGCGTCGCGGCGGGTCGGGTCCCGCGACCACGGGGCAAAGGGCAACACGCGGCGGGTCACCGGCCCCGTGCAGCAGGCGCCCATCAGAACGGGATCCGAAGACCCACGCTGAAGAGATGCCCTGTCATGTCGAAGTTCAGCGCCTCGGTCGCCGCCGAGTCCCCGTCGAGCGCGGTGGTGCCGCCCTTCGCCTCGCCGAAGTCGAAGTAGCGCCAGGTCAGGTCGAGGTACATCGGCCGCCCCGAGGCCATCATCTTGCGCGACGCCCCGGCGCCCACGGTCCAGGCGAAGCCCTGCTCGGTCGCGCCCTCGAAGGTGCGCACCGGCCGGCTGGCGTTTGTGTTGCCGGGGTTGGCCGTGCGGGTCCAGTCGCTCATCTTGTTCCGCGCCACGCCCAGGCCCGCGGTCACGAAGGGCTGCCACTGCCGGTCCGGCATGAAGGCATAGGTGAGGTTCGCCATCAGCGCCGCGGTCGAAACCTCTCCGCCGGTGATGTCGGCATGGGTGTTGCAGTCCGACGCGTCGGAAGCGCTGCTGCAGGGGCCGGTCGCGTCGACCTTGCCGCTGAACAGAAACGCCAGATCGGCGCGGAAACCGTTGTCCCAGGCATGGCCCACGGCGATCGAGCCGAAGCCTGTGCTGCCCATGTCTCCGAGGTTGAAGTTCACCTGCGGGTCCTGCGGATAGCCCGGCGGCAGCCAGTTGGCATCGCCCGCGTCGGGCAAGGCCAGCCCCATTTCGAGGCGCACGTAATTCTCCTCGGCCATGGCAGCCGCCGGCAGCATCAGGGTGGCCAGCGCGGCGCCGGTCAGCGCCCGGCGCAGGCCGGTGGTCTTGGGGTGATCGGTCATGTCCGCCTCCGTTGATTTCCTTCCTGTCCCGTCGCCGCGGGTATGCGGCGACGGGTTCCTTGTGGGGAGCGTCTCAGCCGTGACCTTCGACCACCGCCTGGCGCACCTCTTCGGCAGCGTCCGCCAGTGCAGTGATCTGCGCGTCCGTGAGCGGCACGTCGAAGATCACCGAAAGCGCCTTCACCGTGTCTTCGGTGATCGGCAAGGTCTTGTCGGTGGCGACGCCCAGAAACACCGCCGACAAGGTTGCCGCATCGTTGGTGATGCCCACCGCCGAGAGATTGATGGAGCCGTCCATCGCATCCTCCAGCAGGGCCAGGTTGGCGAGCGGGCTGTCGACGATCGTCAGCGAGTCCCAGTCGTTGGCGAGGGCGTCGAGGATCTCGTCGTAGCTGAGGTTGTAGAAGTCCGCGGCAGCCGCCAGCGTCGGGAGAGACTCTGCGTAGGCGCGGGCCAGAACCGAGTCGGGGCTGCGCGCCACCGACAGGCGTCCGAGTTCGACCTCGGGGATGCCTTCCTGCGCCCAGGCAGGCGCACCACCCGCAGTGCCCGGCGGGGTGCCCGCCTGCGGGCCCTGCCCGTCCGAGTCGGTGCCCGGGCCACCCTGGCCCTTGCCGCCACCCTGGTTGTCCTGGCCAGACTGGCCGCCGGCGCCACCGGCATTGTCACCGCCCTTGCCTTCCCCGCCGCCGCTGTGGCTTTCGGCCATGGCTGCGAGGTCTGCTCCGGGCACCACACCAGTGACCCAAGCCCCAGTCGACAGGGCCACCACGAGGGCAGTGGTGAGCATAAGTTTCGATCTTTCCATTTTGCCTCCCTTTCCGGGCTTGACGCGTCTCCTTGACGAAGTTTCGCATCCTGCAAGGCTCACCGCGTTGACCCGGATCAATCATGCATTCAAAAACCGGGATGTGTCTGGAAAGCCACAGGCGCACGCAGGGTTAGCGGCGCTCACTTTGCAAATTTGCGTATGTACGGGGTGTGCATGGGGTGTGCATGGGTTGTGCATCAGGTGTTGCTCCCCGAAATGCGGGGTTATCGGCCCTCTCGAAGGCCGCGCAACGGCATTTCCGCAAAACGCGCCGCGCCCTGGCCGGGCGCGGCGCAAGCTCTTGAAATCAGGCGAATTCCACGCCAGCGTCTACCATCGGCAGCCGGAAGATCCGCTTGCCGGTTGCCTGGTAGATCGCATTGGCGACCGCCGGCGCCGCAGGCGGCAGCCCCGGTTCCCCGATCCCCGTCGGCGCCTCCGCCGAAGCCACTGTAAACACTTCGATTTTCGGCATGTCATTGATCCGCAGAGGCTCGTAATCGGGGAAGTTCGACTGCACAACCTCGCCGCCGTCGAAGGTGATCTTCTGGCGCATCGCATGGCTCAGGCCATAGCCGATCCCACCCTCGATCTGCGCCCGGATCACGTCCGGGTTCACCGCAAGCCCGCAATCCACCGCCGCCACGATCCGCTCCAGCTTCACCCGGCCCTCGGCATCGGTCGAGACCTCCGCCACCTGCGCCACATAGCTCTGGAACGAGAAATGCGCCGCCACGCCGCGGCCCCAGCCTTCCGGCAAGTCATTGCCCCAGCCTGCTTTTTCCGCTGCGAGCTTCAGCACGCCCAACAGCCGCGGGCTGCCGCCAAGCAGGCCTTCTCGGAAGGCCACCGGGTCGGCGCCCGCCGCTTCCGCAGCCATGTCCATGGCCACTTCCATGGCATAGGCAGTGTGGCTGTTGCCCACCGAGCGCCACCAGAGCACCGGCACCGGCGTCTCCATGTTGCGGACCGAAACCCGCATCGCCGGGATGGCGTAGGGCGTGTCGGAAACCCCTTCCACGGAGGCATGATCGACGCCCTCGTGCACCATCATCTGCTCCATCGGCGTGCCGGTGAAGATCGACTTCGAGGCCACGTCCGACCGCCAGGCCGCGAGCTTGCCGTCGCCGTCGAGCGCGGCCTTTACCCGATGCTTAACCATTGGCCGGTAGTATCCACCCCGGACGTCATCTTCCCTGGTCCAGACCAACTTCACCGGCTGATCGGTGCCAAGGGCAATTGCGGCCATCGCGGCTTCCACGTGGTAGTCGCTGTCCATGTTCGCGCGGCGGCCGAAGGAACCGCCGGCATAGAGGGTTTCAATCGTGGTGTTGTCCGGGCCGACGCCGGTCACGGCACCAACCGCCATTTGCGTGACGGTCGGAAATTGCGAACCGTCCCAGATGTGCACCTTGCCGTCCTTGATCTGCACGGTGCAGGTCATGGGCTCCATCGGTGCATGCGCCAGGAAGGGGAAGTCGAACTCCGCCTCCACCGCAGGGCTGTCGCCCAGCGCTTCGTCCACGCCCGCGTCGTTGCGGGCCGTGGGCCCGTCGCCATCGAGCGCGGCGGTATATTCCGCCTCCATCTCCTCGGTGGAGCGGCTTTCGGCATTGGCGAAGTCCCATTCAACCGTCAGCGCCTCGCGGCCCTGGATCGCGGCCCAGGTGTCGGTCGCATAGACGGCCACACCCTTCGGCGTCTGCTTCACCGCCGTGACGCCCGGCACCTCGAGCGCGGCACTGTCGTCCACACTCACCACCGTCGCGCCGAAGCGCGGCGCGCGGGCCATGACGACATAGACCGTTCCCTCCGGCGCCACATCCATGGCGAAGATGGCAGAGCCATCGGTCTTGCCCGGCGTGTCCTTCCGGGGCAGAAGATCCTTGCCTATCAGCTTGAAATCTTTCGACTCTTTCAGGATCGGCTCGGTCGGGGGCTCGGCGCCGTCCTTCACCAGGGCCACCATCTCGCCCAGCGTGGCGCTGTAGTTGCCATGGGTGGCGACGCCGTTCTCGATGACGATTTCGCTCGCCCGCACGGCCCACTCCAGCGAGGCCGCCTCGAGCAGCATCGCCCGAGCAGCGGCACCCGCCTGCCGGTATTGCAGGAAGCTGTTGGCCATGGCGGTCGAGCCGCCCGTGCCCTGCATCCCGAAGAGCGTGTTTGCATACTTCGAGGCATCCGCCGGGGCGAATTCGATGGCGACCTTCTCCCAGTCGGCATCCAGTTCCTCGGCCACCAGCGTGGCGAGGCCGGTGGTGGTGCCCTGCCCCATCTCGAAGTGCTTCAGGATCACCGTCACGGTGCCGTCCGGCGCGATCTTCACGAAGGGGTTGGGCATCAGCGCGCCTTCATGCGCCCCGGCCCAGGAGCCCTTCGGCCCCAGCCCGATGACCAGCGCGCCGGCACCGGCGCCAGCAAGGAAAGAGCGGCGGGAAGTGTTGAAATCCTTCATGGCTCAGCCCTCCATCCGCTTGGCAGCATCATGGATCGCCGCCCTGATCCGCACGTAGGTCGCGCAACGGCAGACATTGCCGCCCATCGCCGCGTCGATGTCTTCATCCGTCGGCTTTGCATTCCCGCTCAAGAGGCCAACGGCCTGCATGATCTGCCCCGACTGGCAGTAGCCGCATTGCACCACGTCGTTCTCGCGCCAGGCCGCCTGGACGGCCTGCGCCACCTCGCCGTTGATGCCCTCGATCGTGGTGACCTCGAGGCCCTCCACATCGGAAATCCAGGTCTGGCATGACCGCGTGGGCTCGCCGTCCACATGCACGGTGCAGGCGCCACAGGAGGCGACGCCGCAGCCGAACTTTGTGCCGGTGAGCTTGAGGCGGTCGCGGATCACCCAGAGGAGCGGCATCTCCTCCGGCGCGTCAACGCTGACCGCCTCGCCATTGAGTGTGAAGGATATCGTCATGGGTGCTGGCCTCCCTGCTGGCATGGTGAACTGTGCCGTTCACCTTGCGCAGGAAGATAGGGCCGGATCGGCGCTTGTCCTGCCCGATCCTGCAAAAAAGAGGGCCGCCTCGGCAAGAGACGGCCCTGCAAGGATTTCGTGGAGCGGTGGGCCGATTGCCCACCGTGCCTCTTACTCGATGATCTTCGACACCACGCCGGCGCCGACGGTGCGGCCGCCTTCGCGGAT
>CAYVQK010000178.1:0-7607 GCA_964454145.1 uncultured Oceanicola sp.
CCGAGAAACAACAGGTTTCCCGGGTCCACCGGCATCCCGAACCGGTCCACCCGTCCGCCCGCCGCCCCCACCGCGGCCGGGGCCACGTCATGGGCATCCGACGTGGCCGAGCCGGTGAGGATCAGCACCAGATCGGCCTCGAGCCGCCCCAGCGCCTCCACCAGCGCGCCCTCTTCGTGGGCAACCACCGCCACCTCGGCCACCTCGATCCCCAATGCGTCCAGGCGCCCGACAACCGCCGCCCGGCCCTTCTGGGTGATCGAGGGCTTCTGTCCGGGCACTTCCGTCAGCACCACCGCCGCGCGGCGCAGCACCACCGGCGCCACCCGCATCGCGCCTTCGGCTGCCGCGCAGGCCGCCTCCAGTGCCGGGCCCGGCACCGCGTAGGGGATCACCTTGACCGTGCCAGCCAGAAGGCCCTTCGTCACCCGCGTGAGCGGCGCCAGCGTCGCCAGCGTCAGCCCCGGGTCCACCGCGTTGATTGCCTGCACCTTCTCGGCATCCACCACCAGCACGCCCGGCGCCGCCGCCTTGAAGTTCACCCGCCCCGTGTGGGGCACGGTCAGCTTGAGCCCCGCCGCCGTCGCATCGGGCACGACGGCGCGCGCCAGCGCCTCCGCCGCCCTGTCCTCCGCCACGTCGCCCGGCTCCAGCCGCGCGACGATCACCTCGGCCATCCCTTCGGTCGCCAGAGCAACGACGGCCTCGGGGCCCAGCACCGCGCCCTTCTTCAGCACCCGGCCGCCCGCACGCACCGAATGCGCCAGCACTGAGCCCTCCGCCTCCGCCACTGGTACCGGCCCGAACTTCACTTGCGCCCCCGCAGCACCTCGGTCACCTGCGCCAGCACCGACACGGCGATCTCCGCAGGGCTCTTCGCCCCGATGTCGAGCCCGACCGGCGCATGGATCCGCGCAATGTCCTCCTCGCCGAACCCCGCCTCCCGCAGCCGGTCCACCCGCTTGCCGTGGGTCCGCGTGGAGCCGAGGCAGCCGAGGTAGAAGCAGTCCGACCCCAGCGCCACCCGGATCGCCGGATCGTCGATCTTCGGGTCATGGGTCAGCGTTACGACCGCGGTCCGTGCGTCGATTCCCCAGCCCTCCAATGCCTCGTCGGGCCAGTCGTGGCTGATCGTGGTGTCAGGGAAGCGGGTCTCGCTCGCAAAGGCCTCCCTGGGGTCCACCAGGAACGGATCATAGCCCGCCATCCGCGCCATCGGCACCAGGAACTGCGCGATATGCACCGCGCCCACCACTGCCATCCGCAATGGCGGGTTGTGGACGGAGACAAAGGTCTTTCCGTCCTCCTCGAAGCCCGAGCGATCGCTTCTGAATCGCGCGCCGAACTCATCCGGCCCACTCAACCGCGCCGTCCAGGCCTCGGTGTCCACCACATAGGCCACGGGCTTTCTCGCCTCGATCGCGGTCACCACATCGGCCAACGCGTCTTCGGACATGCCAGCGCCCACCGGCTGCACCATGATCCGGATCGTTCCGCCGCAGGCCAGGCCCACGCCGAAAGCCTCGTCGTCGCTCACCCCGTAGGTCAGCAGCTTGCTGGCCCCGCTTTCCAGCGCATCGAAGGCCTCCGCCACTACCGCGCCCTCCACGCAGCCGCCCGAGACCGACCCTTCAAGCTCCCCGGCCCCGCTGATCGCCAGGTGCGACCCCACCGGCCGCGGCGCCGAGCCCCAGGTCTCCACCACTGTCGCCAGAACAGCGCCCTTGCCGGCCCGGTGCCAGCCCAGCGCAACGCCAGGGATGTTGTCGGAAATCTCTGCCATCAGAAGGCCCTCCTCGCCGGCAGAACCTAGCACGCGGCGCGCAAATGTCTCGCCCACCTTGGTCCTATCTCGCGCCCCTCCAGACAAAAAAAGACGGGCCCGAAGGCCCGCCTTTCCACTCGTTACTCCCTAGGGTCACGAACCGCTGGCAATCAGCGGGGTAATCCGTCGCACGGCGGCACGGCGGTTGGCGCGCTCGTCGTCGAGCGTCATCACCCTCAGGTCGCTCTCGCCGTAGCCCTGAACCACCAGATTCTCCGGCGGCACGTCGAAATACTCGCTCAGCGCGAGCGCCACGCTCTCGGCCCGACGGTCCGACAGCGCGAGGTTGTAGGCCGCGTTGCCGACCGCGTCGGTGTGGCCTTCCACCAGGAACACCTCGCCGGGGTTCTCCTCCACATAGGCGCGGATGAGGTTGCCCAGCTGGCTCAGTTCCTCGGCCTCCTGCGGGTCGATGACGGCAGAGCCGGTGCGGAAGTTGATCGCATCGAGGTCGATCGCCGGGGCCAGTTTGCGCACCCGCTCGATGTTGCGCACCTGGTAGAGCGCAAAGCGACGGTCGGCCACGCTCTTGGTCGAGAGCGCCGCACGGATCGCATCGGCATCCGAGTTGGCGTCCACCTCGATCTCCTCCGGCTCCGGCAGAGCCGTCACGTCGACCGGATCCACCTCGGCAGTGTCGTCGATCAGCACCGTGCGGTTGCCCTCGGCATCCACCCGGATACGGCGGAGCACGCGCAATTCGGGGTCACGGATGGTGATGATCTGAACACCGTCGTCACGGGTCACGATGGTGCGGGTCGAGCCGTCCTGGAAGGTCTCACGGCGCACCGTGGAGCCCGGACGTTCGATCAGCTCGTTGTCGTCGCGGATCACCCGGTAACGGCCGTCTTCCAGCACCACGACACGGTCCTGCGACTTGGTCACGACCTGCGCGTCGTCATTGCCCTGCAGCGCCTTGCCGACGACCACGGCCCCGAGGCCAACCAGAAGCGCCTTCTCCAGGTCGCTCAGGCCATCGTCGCCATCGTCGTTGCTGGCGCTGGCGCTGGCTTCGCCCTGCAGCACACCTGTCACCTTGTCGCGGAACTCTTCCGAGCTGGAGCGCGAGGACTCCTCGGTGACGGTCACTTCCTCGACCTCTGCGGCTTCGGCGCTCTCGTCGGTCGCGGCGGATTGCTCCGGCGCTTCCGTCTCTGCCGCGGCGGCCTGCTCCTCAGGGTCGGCCTCTTCGGCGGATTGCGCCTCGATCTGTTCGGCCACCTCTTCGAGGGCACCGGCCACACCGGGGTTGGCTTCGGCATCGGCCTCCGCCTCGGCAGTCACTTCCGCCTCGGTCTCGGCTTCCCCCTCGGCCATCTCTTCGGCCTCGGTCTCGGTCGCCGACTCTTCGGCCATCTCGGCCTCGGTTTCCGCGTCGGCTTCCGCCTCCGCAACCGTTTCGGTCTCGGCACTCGTGCCTTCGTCGGTATTGCCCGTCACCTGGTCGAGCGCTTCCTGCAGCGGATCGCTCTCGCCTTCCGCCTCGGCCGTCGTCTCCATCTCGGCTTCGGGCTCCGCCTCAGCCGTTGTCTCAACCTCGGCCTCCGCTTCGGCTTCCGCGGTAGCTTCCGCTTCCGGCTCGACCTCCGCCTCGGCGGTGGTCTCGGCTTCGCCTTCGGCCTCAACCTCGGCCATGGCCTCCGGCTCCACCTCAGCCTCCGCCTCGGCTGTCGCCTCAGGTTCCACTTCCGGCGCAACCTCCGGCTCGGCCTCTGCCGTGGCCTCGGCCTCCGGCGCAGCTTCCGGCTCGGCCGGCGCTTCTGCGGTTTCCGCGTCGTCTCCGCCGGTCACGGCGTCCAGCGCCTGCTCCAGCAGCCCCGGCTCCTCGGCAGCCTGCGCCTCGGCCACAGTCATGACCTCGGCCTCCGTCGTGCCGAGCGTCTCGAGATCCGCCGTCGTCAGGCAGAGCTCGCGCTCGCCCTCGTCGTTCTCGACCACCATCATGGCATCACCCGACGCCTGCCCATCCAGGGCGGCCTGTTGCGCATCACTGAGCTGCAACTGCAACTCCTCGGCAACCTCGGCAGAGACCCGCACGGCCCCCGCTTCGCACTGGTCAACAACCTGCTGAGCCGGCGCAACCGCCGGAATCGCAAGGGAAAACGCGGCCACAAGGGCCGTGGTGTTACGGAACTTCGCAGACATGGGACTGCTCCTCCAATGGTTCTTCGTTGCGGCAACAACGCCACCGCGTCCCATCGGGTTCCCTTCAATCGCCCCGCAGCATCGTCATTAGCCGCGCTTTCTCGCCCCCGCCATCTTCGCGGGACAGCGCCTGCGCCAGCGCCTCCAGCGACGCGATGTTGTGCCCGGCCCGAAAACTCGACACATGCGGCAGCATCGCCGCGATCCCCGCGGCGCGTGGCGCGAACCCGTCCCACCGCAGCAGCGGGTTGACCCAGATCAGCCGCCGGGCCGAGAGCGCCAGCCGTTCCACCTCGCGCGCAAGCCGCTCCGGCTCGCCCCGGTCCAGCCCGTCGGTGATCAGAAGCACCACCGCGCCCCGCGACAGCACGCGGCGCGACCAGTCGCGGTTGAAGGCGTGCAGGCAATCCCCGATCCGGGTCCCGCCCTCCCAATCCTGCGCCTCGGCCCCCGCCGCGGCCAAGGCCGCATCCACGTCCCGCGTCGCCAGATGCCGGGTGATGTTGGTCAGCCGGGTGCCGAAGGTGAAGCCATGCACCCGCGCCCAGCCCGCACCCTTCGCATTGGCCGCTGCATGGAGAAAATGCAGTACGATCCGGCTATATTGGCTCATCGAGCCGGAAATATCGCAAAGCGCCACCAGGTCCGGCCAGCGCTGCATCCGGTGCTTGGTGGCAAACTCCTGCACCTCCCCGCCCCGCCGCAGCGCCGCGCGCATGGTTGCGCGCCAGTCGGCCACCCTGCCCCGCGCGTCGGCCCGCGTGCGGCGGCTCACCAGCGGCTTCACCGGCAGCGCGATCCTGGCGATCACCCGCTTGGCCTCCGCCACCTCCGCCGTGCTCATCTGCTCGAAATCGAGCGTCTTCAGGCGCTCCTCGCCCGAGGCCGTGGCCGAGGCGTCTATTTCGATCTGCTGCTCTTCCTCGCTCTCCGGGGCCTCCGGCGCCTCGCGCTCCACCCCGTCCAGCAAGGCCTCCGCCGCCCGCCTCTCCGCCGCCTGCGCCGCCTTCTCCTCCTGCGTGCCCCGGATGCTCGGCAGCATCAGGCTCATCATGTGCTCCATGTAGCGCGGATCGCGCCAGTAGAGCCGGAAGATCTGGGCAAAGACGGCGCGCTGCTCCGGCCGGTTGACGAAACAGGCCTGCAGCGCGTGGTAGAAGTCGGCACGGCTGGTGAACCCCGCCGCCTCCACCGCCCGCACCGCGTCGATCACGCGGCCCGGTCCGATCGGCAGCCCCGCCTTCCGAAGCGCCCGCGCAAACCAGGTGATGTTCTCCACCAGCCTGGGATGCTCGGGAATCTGAAGGTCGGGGAGTTCCGCCATGCGCTACCAGGTCATGGCCTGGGTCAGGTTCATCCAGACGTAGTAGTTCACCCGCATGTTCGAGCGGTTGTTCTCCGGGATCGCCTCGATCCGGGGCTGGCGCAGGTAGGCTTCCTTCACCCGCACCGGGTCGTTGCCGTAGCCCGCCACGCCCAGCGCCAGGAAGCGCCGCCAGCGCGGCTCCAGCCCGAGGTCGATGGTGCGCGGCTCTTCCACCCCGATCACCAGCAGCACGCCGGTGATCGCACCGGGCACGAGGCACTGGTCGTTCGTCTCCTTCGGCGGGTTCATCAGCGTGTTGATCACCCGCTCCCGGTGCAACTCGTGGTACTGCTGCCGCGCCTGGTGCATCACCGCACGGTTCACCTGGCTCTGCATGAAGTTCGCGAACATGTCCACGACGCCGCCAACGGTATCGCCTTCGATCCCCATCAATTCACTCCTGTATCAATGACTTGCACGCCCATACACGGCGCCCATGACAAAGAGGTTTCACAGAGCTCAGGCGGGTGCAAGCTCTGCCCGCACTTCCTCGAGCAGGCGCGTGGCCTCCGCGCCCTGGAGCCGGGCGATATCGTCCTGGTACTTCAGGATCGCCCCGATGGTGTCGGCGATGACCTCCGGGCTGATCGTCAGCACATCCAGCGCCAGCAGGCACTTGGCCCAGTCGATCGTCTCCGCCACGCCGGGCTTCTTGAACAGATCCTCGGTGCGCAGCTTCTGGACGAAGGCCACGATCTCTCGGCTCAGCGCCTCCGCTGCCTCCGGCGCCCGCGCATGGAGGATTTCCAGCTCCCGGTCGAAGCTCGGGTAATCCACCCAATGATAGAGGCACCGCCGCTTCAGCGCGTCATGCACCTCCCGCGTGCGGTTCGAGGTCAGGATCACGATCGGCGGCTCCGGCGCCTTGATCGTCCCGAGTTCGGGGATCGTCACCTGAAAGTCGCTCAAGGCCTCCAGCAGAAAGGCCTCGAAAGGCTCGTCGGTGCGGTCCAGCTCGTCGATCAGCAGCACCGGCGCCCCGCCCGGCTGTGGCTGCATCGCCTGCAACAGCGGCCGCGCGATCAGGTAATCCTCGGTAAAAAGCTCGTCCTTCAGCGCATCCCGGTCCGCCCCTCCGGTGGCCTCGGCCGTGCGGATGGCGATCATCTGCTCCGCGAAGTTCCACTCGTAGACCGCGCTCGAGGCATCGAGCCCCTCGTAACACTGCAACCGGATCAGCCGGCGCCCCAGTGCCGCGGCAATGGCCTTTGCGATCTCGGTCTTGCCCACGCCCGCCTCGCCTTCCAGAAACAGCGGCCGCCCCAGCTTCAGGCTCAGAAACACCACCGTCGCCAGCGCCCGCCCGCAGACATAGCCCTCCCCGGCCAGCCCGGCCTGCACCTCGTCGATGGAATTCATGCTGGTCCTCCTTGCCCGCCCATGCTGCATGCAGACCACGGACATGCAAGGCCGACCAAAGCACCACGGTGACGCAGGCAGCGCGGCCACGTCACCCGCGCAAGCCCTCAGCTCATCGCGAACAGATCATCATACACCCCGCGCCGCGGCGCGCTGTGCAGCTTCTCCTGCGCCAGCCCGAGCAGCGGCCCGAGCCCGACGTAGCTGTAAGAGAGCTTCGCCTTCTTCCCGTCCCGGAAGATCAGCTCGTAGGTCTTCATCGGTGGCACGTCCCGCACCTCGGTCAGATCGGACCAGTCGAACCGCTTCGTCCCGCCGAAGTTGTTCGGCACGATGAGCGTCGAGTTGTCATAGCGCACCCGCGCCGTCAGCAGGATGATCATCACGATGATCCAGACCAGGCCGCCGATCTGGAAGGCCCAGGGCGCGGGGGCCTTCGGGTCCACCATCGGATAGGCGAAGAACAGCGCCGCAAGCCCGATGCAGCCCACCGTGGTGAACCAGAGCATCCCCGCCTTCAGCCGCAGCACCGTGTAACCATGAATGTCGGTCCGCCCCTTGTCGGAGCCCAGCCGCCCGATGGCATAGATCAGCGCGGTCAGCGGCACGCCCAGCAGCACGCCCAGCGCCAGCTTCAGCCCCGAGCGGAAGGTGGCGCTCTCCCGGGTGATCCCCTGCGCCTCCAGCCAGGGCTCCCAGACCTCCGGATGCCAGGCTGCAAAGACCACGAGTCCGCCTGCACCCAGCGTCAGCATCAGATAAACCAGAACCCGCGCCATGCCCGCGCCTCCTCGTTCCGCGAATAATAACGCGATCCGGCATACAACCCTTGCGGGACACCGCTGCGGCGCCGCCATGGCAACAAATGGGCAGCTGCAAGAAAAAAGGGCGCGCCCGGCAGGACGCGCCCTC
>CAYVQK010000179.1:0-7589 GCA_964454145.1 uncultured Oceanicola sp.
GTGACGCGGTAGAAGCCGGTCCAGTCGAAGCGGTCGTCGGCGTGGTGGATCTCGCAGGCGAGCGTGGCCATGAGCGCCACCTCGTCGGTCTCGTTTTCGGTGAGGCTGTCGACCACCTTCACCAGCGAGGGATAGTCGACCTCAGGCACGTTCGATCGCGATGGCCGTGCCCTCGCCTCCGCCGATGCAGATGGCGGCGACGCCGCGCTTGAGGTCGCGCTTTTCCAGCGCGTTCAGCAGGGTCACCATGATGCGGGCCCCGGAGGCACCGATGGGATGGCCCAGCGCGCAGGCGCCGCCGTTGACGTTGATCTTGCTCCGCTCCACGCCCATCTCGCGCATGAAGGCCATGGGGACGACGGCGAAGGCCTCGTTGACCTCCCAGAGGTCGACATCCTCCACGCCCCAGCCGAGGCGCTTCAGCAGTTTCTGGGCGGCGGGCACCGGCGCGGTGGTGAACCAGCCGGGGGCCTGGGCGTGGGAGGCGTGGCCGAGGATGTGGGCGCGGATGGGCAGGCCGGAGTTCTCGCCTGCGAGCACCAGCGCGGCGGCGCCATCGGATATGGAAGAGGAGTTGGCCGCCGTCACCGTGCCGCCTTCGCGGAAGGCGGGCTTCAGCGTGGGGATCTTCTCGGGGCGGGCGTTGCCCGGCTGTTCATCCTCGCCCACAACCACCTCGCCGCGGCGGCTCTTCACCGTGACCGGGGTGATTTCGCCCTCGAAGCGGCCTTCCTTCTGAGCGGCCAGGGCATTTTCGAGCGAGCCCAGCGCATACTCGTCCTGCGCGGCCCGGGTGAACTGGAAGTGCTCGGCGCAATCCTCGGCGAAGGTGCCCATGAGGCGGCCCTTGTCGTAGGCGTCCTCCAGCCCGTCGAGGAACATCGAATCCTGCACCTGCTGGTGGCCGATCCGGGCGCCGCCGCGCATCTTGGGCAGGAGGTAGGGCGCGCCCGTCATGCTCTCCATCCCGCCGGCGATCACCACCTCGGCGCCGCCGCCCATGATGCTGTCGAACCCGGCCATCGCGGCCTTCATGCCGGAGCCGCACATCTTGTTGAGCGTGGTGGCGGGCAGATCCTCGCCCAGCCCGGCGGCGAAGCCCGCCTGCCGGGCCGGGGCCTGGCCCTGGCCCGCGGGCAGCACGCAGCCCATCAGCAGCTCGTCTGCCCTGTCGGTGCCCGCCTGCTCCAGCGCCGCGCGGATCGCCGCTCCGCCCAGCTCGGCGGCGGTGACATCGGCGAAGGCGCCCTGGAAGCCCCCCATCGGCGTGCGCGCCGCCCCTGCAATCCCGACCCGTGCCATCGCTCTCTCCTGCAACCTGTCTGCCACGTGCATACCGAATGGTAAGGTTTGGCGTCTAGGCCTGAGGCGATCCAAACCGTTCCGGAGCAGGCCATGAATATCGAAGCAACTCTCAAGGGTGACGTCCTCGTGGTGACCGTGCGGGAGAGCCGGATCGACGCGGCGGTGTCCGTCGCCTTCAAGGAACGGCTGCGCGAGGTCACCTCGGGCCACCCCGGCCGGATCGTGATGGACATGAGCGAGGTCGGCTTTCTCGACAGTTCGGGGCTGGGCGCCGTGGTGGGCGCGATGAAGCAGGTGGAGCCGGGCGCGCGGCTGGAGCTGGCCGGGCTGACGCGGACGGTGGCCAAGGTCTTCGCCCTGACCCGGATGGATTCGGTCTTCACCATCCATGCCAACGCCGCGGCCGCCCTGGCCGGCGGCGAAAACGCCGCCTGACGGGCGGGCCCATGCCGAACCGTGCCCGTGTCGAGCAGCTCGATCCGCCGGGGCCTGCGCGGGCCCCCGGGGCGGCGCGCAATGCGCTGAGGATCGTGCTGTCGAGCACGCCGCTCGAGGTGCGCCGGGCGCTGGAGCGGGTGCTTGGCGATCTCTCGCCGCTTGACCTGTCGGAAGACGAGCGCGGCACCGTGGAGCTGGTGCTGGCCGAGGTGCTGAACAACGTGGTGGAACACGCCTACAGCGAGGAGGCCTCGGGGGTGATCGAGATCACCGTGCTGCAGGGCGCACGGCGGCTGTTCTGCACGGTCACCGACCAGGGCCGCCCGATGCCGGGCCTCGCCGCGCCCTCGGGCCGCGCCGCCGACGTGGACGTGCCGATGGAGGCCCTGCCCGAGGGCGGCTTCGGCTGGTTCCTGATCCGCGAGCTGTCACGGGATCTGCGCTACTGCCGCGAGGGCGGAGAGAATCGGCTGAGCTTCTCGCTCGATTTCGAGGGTCTCGCGGAGCGGGGATGAACGCCGCCTGTTCGCGGGCCCTTACCGCGCGCGGGAGGGTCGTATCGCGGGTGTCATCGGCGCGGAATTGGGGCCAATCCTGCGCTGGGGCGGGATTGTTTCACAGCTGGAAATCCGGGCCCCGAAATGGTCCACTTCCGACCTCAAGGCCGACAGGATCGGAGGCGATAACAGCCTCGTAGCTGCATATAGCTTCCCTCGGCGCCACGCTTCATAGCCCCCACCCAGTGCGTGGCGTCGAGGTTCTTCTCTCCCCTCCCGGGCCGACCGGCTTGCCGCTCCGCGCCGCGCCGCCTACTGTCGCCGCCGGAGGGTTTCTCATGCGCCATTTCGAATACCCGGGCCGCTCGCCCGTTCTGGCCACCAACGGCCTCTGCGCCACCTCGCACCCGCTCGCCGCCCAGGCTGCGGTGGAGATGCTGAAGGCCGGTGGAAACGCGGTGGATGCGGGCATCGCCGCCGCCGTGCTGCTGGGCATCTGCGAGCCGCAGAGCACCGGGATCGGCGGCGACTGCTTTGCGCTGGTGAAGCCCGCCGGGTCGAACGAGATCCACGCGCTGAACGGCTCGGGCCGGGCGCCTGCCGGCATGGATGCGGCGGCGCTGAGGGCCGAGGGAGAGACGATTCCGCTGCTGTCTCCACATGCCGTCACCCTGCCCGGCGCCATTGCCGGCTTTGCCGCGCTCTCCGAGCGGTTCGGGCGCAAGGGGCTGGGCGCGAGCCTGGCGCCGGCGATCCACTATGCCGAGGCAGGCGTGCCCGTGGCCCCCCGCGTGGCGCGCGACTGGAAGGTCGCCCAGGGCACGCTCCAGGGCGCGGCGCGGGAGCATTATCTCTTTGGCGGCAAGGTGCCCGAGGTGGGACAGATCTTCCGCAGCCCGGGCCAGGCCGAGGTGCTGCGTCGGGTGGCGGAGCACGGGCCCAAGGCCTTCTACGAAGGCGAGGTGGCGGAAGACCTGCTGGCCGCCGTCGCCGGCGGCAGCCACACGCTGGAGGATTTCGCCGGCGTCAGCGCCGACTGGGGCAGCCCGCTGACCGGCCCCTACCGCAGCCGCGAGATCGCCGAGCATCCGCCCAACGGGCAGGGCACCACCGCGCTGCTGATCGCCGCGATCCTCGCCGAGTTCGACATCGGCGCGATGGACCCGCTGGGCCCGGAACGCAGCCATATCGAGGCCGAGGCGATCAAGCTCGGCTACGACGCGCGCAACCGTTTCATCGCCGATCCGGCCGCGATGAAGGATCCGGCGGCCCTGCTCCGGCCCGGGCTGGCGCAGGAACTCGCCGCGCTGATCGACCCGAAACGGGCGATGGCGCAGGTGACAAGCGTGACCGAGGCGGTCCACCGCGACACCGTCTACCTCTGCGTGGTGGACCGGGACGGCATGGCGCTTTCGCTGATCTACTCTGTGTTCCACAGCTTCGGCTCGGGGCTGGCGAGCCCGAAATTCGGCATCCTGATGCAGAACCGCGGCGGCGGCTTCACCCTGCAGGAGGGCCACCCCAACGAGGCAGGTCCGGGCAAGCGGCCGCTGCACACGATCATCCCCGGCATGATGCTGCAGGACGGCCGGGTGGAGATGCCCTTCGGCGTGATGGGCGGCCAGTACCAGGCGGCGGGGCACGCGCGATTCGCCTCGAACATGCTGGATTTCGGGATGGACCCGCAGGAGGCGATCGACTTTCCGCGGCTCTTCGCAGAGAAGGGCGAGCTGCATCTCGAGGCCCCCTTCCCCGAGCCGACCCGCAGGGCGCTGGCAGAGATGGGCCACCGTGTGATGCCGCCGCCCGCGCCCATCGGCGGGGCGCAGGCGATCCGCATCACGCCCGAGGGCGTGCTGGTGGGCGCCTCGGACCCGCGCAAGGACGGCTGCGCGATCGGCTACTGAGCGCGCACGAATTTTCGACGAAAATTCGTTTGCCGCCAGTCAGTTGAGCTGGAAGTGGAGCGAATAGACCCCGTCTTCGAACGGGCCGAAGAGATCGGGCAGGTCGGGGTGATCGACCGGCTCGCCGGAGTAGTCGGCGATCAGGTTCTGCTCGGAGACATAGGCCACGTAGTAGCTTTGGTCGTTCTCCGCGAGCAGGTGGTAGAAAGGCTGGTCCTTCGAGGGGCGGCTGTCTTCCGGGATGGCGTCATACCATTCCTCGGTGTTCGAAAACATCGCATCGACGTCAAAGATCACCCCGCGAAACGGGTGTTTACGATGCTTCACTACTTGACCGAGGTGATATTTCGCCCGGGTTTTCATCATGCCATTGTGCTCCCCACGCCCCGATGGTTAGTGCAGGCGGGGGCCGATGTCTATCAATCGGCCATGAAAAACAGGGAAACAGTGTGTGAACCTCGTTCTGACAGTGGCGCAGATCGTCGCGCCCGTGTTCATCCTTGCGGCCATCGGCTTTGCCTGGGTGAAGCTCGGGCAGGAGTATCCGATGCGGTTCATCACCCGGCTGGTGATGACGATGGCCATCCCCTGCCTGATCTTCGGCGCCCTGATGAAGACCGATATCGACCCGCAGGCGCTCACGGCCGTGTCGCTGGCGGCGCTGGTGGCCTACCTGATGGTCATCGCGGTCTTCTACCTCGTGGCCTTTCTCTTCAAGCTCGACCGGCGCACCTATCTTGCGCCTCTGATCTTCGGCAACACCGGCAACCTCGGCCTGCCGCTGGCGCTCTTCGCCTTCGGTGAGCAGGGCCTGGGCTTTGCCGTGGTGATCTTCGCCATCATGGCGATGATGAGCTTCACCTTCGGGATCTGGCTCGTCTCGGGCGGGGGCAACCCGCTGAAATCGCTCAAGGAGCCCGTGGTGATCGGCACCGCGCTCGGCGCGCTCTTCCTGTGGCAGGGCTGGCAGACGCCGCGCTGGATCACCAATACCGTCGACCTGATCGCGCAGGTGGCGATCCCGCTCATGCTGATCACCCTCGGGGTGGCGGTGGCGCGGCTTCAGCCCGGGGATCTCGGCCGGGCCTTCTGGCTGTCGCTGCTGAAGGCGGCGCTCTGCGCGGCGATCGGCATCGGCGCGGGCTGGGCCTTCGGGCTCGAGGGCACCGCCTTTGCCGTGCTGGTTCTGCAGCTCATCACCCCCATCGCGGTCACGAACTACCTGCTGGCCGAGCGCTTCGGGGCCGACAGCACCGCGGTGGCGGGCCTCGTCGTGGCCTCGACGCTGCTCTCCGTGGCGTTCCTGCCGGTGGCGCTGGCCTTCCTTATCTGAAATGTGATCGCGGCACGTTATTCAACGTTTCCCATGACATGAAATTCGCTTATTCTGCCTGAAAAGCGGCAAAGACCGCACAAAGAGGCGAGCGAGCGACGATGTTCAGAAAAATCGGCTGTGGGCTGATCCTGGCCCTTCTTGCAGGCTGTGGTGCGCGTGATCTGGAGAGCCCGCGCAACCTCGAGAATGCCTGTGCCCTTGCGGACGAGCGGCCGCAGTACCTGCGCGCGATGAAACGCACCGAGCGGCGCTGGAACGTGCCGGTGCACGTGCAGATGGCCACGATCTACCAGGAGAGCAAGTTCGACGGCGATGCCCGCACACCCTATCAGTGGGTGCTGGGGGTGATCCCGATGGGCCGGCAGAGCTCCGCCTTCGGCTACAGCCAGGCGCTCGATGCGACCTGGGACGAGTACAAGGAAGAGACGGGCAACCGGCGCGCCCAGCGGGATGACATCGAGGACGCGACCGACTTCATGGGCTGGTACATGAACGAGACCCGCGAGCGGAACGGCGTGCCGCTGACCGATGCGCGCAACCAGTATCTCGCCTATCACGAGGGCCAGTCCGGCTTTGCCCGGGGCAGCTACAACGCCAAGCCCTGGCTGGTTCGGGTGGCGGCGAACGTGGGTGCGCGCTCCGAGATCTACCGCGCCCAGCTGGCGGCCTGCGGCAAGGCCTGACGTGACAAGGGGCCGGAGGGTGTTCCCCCCAGCCCCTTGAAATCTCGTGCAAATCTCACGGCTGCCGGCGACTCGTCTCCAGCGGGATGTTGAACAGCGACGCGCCGAGATTGCCGCCCTTCTTCAACTCGCCGAGCACCACGGTGGTCTGGGTGCCGCTGTCGTCGGTGATGATCCACTGGCGCAGTTCCACCGGCGAGGAGGTGAAGACCAGCTCGATGTGGCCGTACTCCGGGTGCTCGGGATCCTGGGCGCGGATGGTGGTGGTCTTGCCGTCGGACTTGTGGCCGGTGATCATGCCGGAGCGGTTGAAGTCGACGTTGCGGGCCAGGATGATCGAGAGCGGGGTGCGGGCGAGCGGGTACTGCTCGGGGCCGGTGTTGGACTTGCTGTCGAAGATCGCCACCTGCCCGCCGCCGGCGATGATGAGGCTGTCGTCGGGCTTGTTGTACTCGAAGCGGATGCGCCCGGGGCGGTGGATGTAGATCTGGCCGGTGGAGATGGTGCCATCGGAGTTGATCTGGGTGAACTCGCCGGTCGCGGTGGTGAAGTCGTTGAGATACTTCGACAAAGCTGAGAGCGAGGCCTGCTGGGCCGCGGCCGGCAGGGCGAGGGCCACGAGGAGGAGCGGGGCCATGAGGGTGCGCAGGAATTTCATGCGGCGCCTTTCTTGTTACATGCGGGGCCTGATGCCCGTTAACGCCCTACTTAGGGGGTTTGTGCCTGATATGCGATAACAAGGAAGCGAGATCGGGGTGTTGACCCCAGCTATCAGTTAACCTGCCGTCGAGGCACCGTCCCGAAAGGTTTCCGGGGTGAACAGGGCGGGAACCTGCGGGGGGCACAACCTATGCACAGCTGATGCACAGCTCATGCACATCCCATGCATACGACTGTGCAGCGGGATCGTGGTTGTCGGGGCGAGCGGTCGGGGAAGTGTTTGGTGGGTTTCACCCAGCCTACGGACATCCTGTAGGTGGGTGAAACCCGCCAGCCGTCAGTTGGGCTCAGGGGCCAGGATCTCGCGCTTGCCGACGTGGTTCGCCGGGGTCACCAGCCCGTTCTCCTCCATCTGCTCCACCAGCCGGGCGGCCTTGTTGTAGCCGATGGCGAGCTTGCGCTGGATGTAGGAGGTGGAGCACTTGCGGTCCTGGATCACCACCTGCACGGCCTGGTCGTAGAGCGCATCCTCGCCGTCGGTGTTGCCGCCGAGGCCGAGCACGAGGTCGATGTCGCTTTCGCGGTCGTCCTCCGGGCCCTCGACCACGCCGGACACGTACTCGGGCGCGCCGTAGCTCTTGAGGTGGTTCACCACCTCTTCCACTTCCTCGTCGGAGCAGAACGGGCCGTGGACGCGGGTGATGCGCCCGCCGCCGGCCATGTAGAGCATGTCGCCCATGCCCAGAAGCTGCTCGGCGCCCAT
>CAYVQK010000180.1:0-7511 GCA_964454145.1 uncultured Oceanicola sp.
GGGCCGACGGGGCGACCCATGCGGGTGCCTTCGACGTGGCCTTTCTTGCCAACCTCCCGGGGTTCGTGGTGATGGCCGCCGCCGACGAGGCGGAGCTGCGGCATATGGTGGCCACCGCCGCCGCGCATGACGAGGGGCCCATCGCCTTCCGTTATCCGCGGGGTGAAGGAATGGGCGTGGAGATGCCCGAGCGCGGCATTCCGCTGGAGATCGGCAAGGGCCGGGTGATCCAGGAGGGCAAGCGCGTGGCGCTGCTGTCGTTCGGCGCGCGGCTGGAAGAAGTGATGAAGGCCGGCGAGGCGCTGGCCGCCCGGGGCGTGACGCCGACCATCGTGGATGCCCGCTTCGCCAAGCCGCTGGACGAAGACCTTTGCCTGCGGCTCGCCGCTGAACATGAGGCCGTGATCACGGTAGAGGAGGGGGCAGTGGGCGGCTTCGGCAGCCACGTGGCCCAGCTCTACGCCGAGCGGGGCGTGTTCGACCACGGGCTGAAGTTCCGCTCGATGGTGCTGCCCGATATCTTCATCGACCAGGCCAGCCCGCATGACATGTGGGATGTGGCCGCGATGAACGCCGAGCATATCGAGGCGAAGGTGCTGAGCGTGCTAGACGTGGCGCAGATCGGCTCAAAACGGGCCTGAACAGAGCCTTTTTCAGCTCATAAGCCAGTAGATCGCGCCGCCGGTGACGGCGATCCAGAGGTAGCCGAAGAGCGTGTAGAGCCCGTCGCGCAGCAGAAGCCCGATAGCGAAGAGGCTGATGACCACGGCGAAGAGCGAGGTCACCATCGGCAGCAGCTCGAGCACCGGAATGATCATGCAGATGATCGTGATCACAAGGGCGGTTATGGTATTCGCCGGGCGCGAGACCAGGGGTTTCAGCCGTTTGCGCGAATGCGCGTCGATCCAGTGGCAAGGCTTGCGCATCCAGTCCACCGCGTCGGCGAGTTTCTCGCCCTTTACCTTGCGGCGGGTGAGCCAGCCGGGAAGCCAGAGGTGCTCACGCCCCATCAGCTTCTGCACGATCACCAGCCCGATGAGCAGCGCGCCTATGGTGGGCAGGCCCGGTATGCCGGAGATCGGTGTGACGAGAATGAGCGCCGGGATCAGGATGAGCGGGGCGAAGGCGCGTATGCCGATCTCTTCCAGCAGATCCTGGATCGAGACCGTTTCAGCCGAAGTCAGCCCGTCGAGCGCGTCCAGCACGTCGGAGAGGGAGCGGATATCACTCCCGCTCGAGGAGCGCGCCGAGCCCCTCCCGGTAGGTCGGGTAGAGGAGCTCGATGCCAAGGTCTCGCTTGATCCGGTCATTCCTCACCCGCTTGCTCTCGGCATAGAAACTGCGGGCCATGGGGGATAGTTCCGCCTCCTCGAAGGGAATCGCCGGCGGCACGGGCAGGCCGAGCAGTTCCGCGGCGTGGGCGATGACGTCCTGCGGCGGTGCCGGATCGTCATCGCAGAGGTTGTAGATCGCGCCGGGATCGGGCGCGTCCATCGAGGCGTGGAGCACCTGGGCGATGTCGTCGACGTGGATGCGCGAGAAGACCTGGCCAGGCTTGATGATCCGCCGGGCCTTGCCCTCGCGGACCTTGGCGAAGGGGCCCCGACCGGGGCCGTAAATGCCGGCGAGGCGGAAGATGTGCAGGGGCAGGTCGTGGGTGGCGGCCAGCGCCTGCCAGGAGGCCTCGGCCTGGGCCCGCATCTCGCCGCGGCGGGTGGAGGGGGCGACGGGCGTTTCCTCGTCAACCCAGTCGCCGGAATGGTCCCCGTAGACGCCGGTGGTCGAGAGGTATCCAATCCAGGCGGGTCGGTACTGGGCAAGAATAGAACCGATTTCGGGAAGAAATGGGTCGCCCTCCTCCGTCGGCCCGGCGTTGAGCAGCACATGGGTTGCGCGGGCGGCGAGCGGATCGAGATCGGTGCCGGGCCAGAGGTGCATCTCGGCGTGATCGGCTTCCAGCTTCTCGGTGCTGCGGGTGGTGCCAATGATGTGCCAGCCGAGGGGGGCGATCCGGGCTGCAAGCGCCCGGGCGGAGTAGCCGTGGCCGAGCGAAAGCAGCGTCTTGCGCTCGCCGTCAGACACTGGCGAGCTGCTTCTGGGCGGCGAAATAGGCCTCCGCATCGGGCTCGGGTTGCATGGCGGCCAATTCGTCGGGCAGGAGCCGCAGCGAATGTCCGGTGGCCAGCGCCCGAAGGTAGGTGCCTGCCGCACGTTCGAACCGATGCAGGTCGGAGAGCGCGTTGGCGAGCTGCGCGCCGATGGTCAGCACGCCCTGGTTGCCGATCACCGCGACACGGGTGCCCCGGGCTGCAAGCAGGCTGGCAAGGCGCGGACCTTCTTCCACGGCCGCGCGACCGCCGAAGTCGGGATCCACGATGTGGCGACGGTGAAACAGAGCCGAATCCGCGCAAATCGGCGGCAGAAGGCTTTCCGAAAGCGCCGCGAGCGTGCGGGCCTGCTGCGGGCGGGCGAAGATGAGGCAGCGGGCGTTCAGCGCGGTGAGGGTCGCGGCGAGCGCGGCGCCCGTGCCATGTGGCGCTTCACTGCGGACGTCGTTCGGGCCAAGGCCGGTGCCGTCGCTCCACAGCAGGCTGCCGTCATCGGCCTTCACCAGCGCGAGAAAATCGCCAGCGTCCGCGAGTCCGTTGCGCAGGCCCCAATTGCTCGCCACCGAAAGGTCGGTGCGATCAGGCCAGTTGCTGATGCTTGGCAGGCTGGAAAAGAGGCCCTTCTGCATGGCTCACGTATAGTGAGCCCTGCCCCGAGGGCAAGGGTCCGAAACCGCGCAGGGCGGCGGTTTGCCTATGGCGCCCAGCGCTCGATGAGCGCCAGCAGGCGGCGCTCGGCGAGACGCAGCCCGGTGCGTTCGGGCGCCGTCTCGGGCAGGGCGTCGGGCTCCTCCGCAAGGTCGATGACGGCGGGGTGGATATAGCTGTTGCGGGCGATGGTGGGCGTGTTGCCGAGGCGCTCCGCGGCGGCCTCGGCCATGGCCTTGATCGTCACCGTCTCGGCCTGCGCGGCGGCCTCCAGCGCCGCCACGGAGCCCGACCAGGTGCGGAAGGTCTTGGCGGTGATGCCGGGCGTGCCGGTGAGTTCGGCGAGCCAGCGGTTCACCCGACCGGAACTGACGGTGCGGGCCTCGCCGCCTTCGTCCACCCATGTGACCAGCTCGGCGCCGGGCAGGCCATCGAGCTTCTGAAGGATCTGCTGGAGCCGCTTGTTGCCGATCTTGCGGCGCACCTTCTTGCCTCCCTTGGAGGTGTAACCCAGGTGCAGGTCGCCATCTTTCAGGCGCAAATGGCGGGAGCGCAGGGTGGTGGCGCCATAGGTCCCGTTTTCGCTGGCATAGTCACTGTTTCCGACCCGGAGCGACAGCCGGTCGATCATCGCCACGACTGCCGCGAGGGCGAAAGCCTCCTCGCCTGCATCGAGGTTGAGGTCGCGCGCCACGCGGCGGCGGATCGCTGGCAGAGCCTCTCCGAAGGCCGGCAGTTCGGAGTATTTGGAGACGGCGCGAAAGGCCGTCCAGTCCGGGTGGTAGCGGTACTGCTTGCGGGCGCGGGTATCGAGCCCGGTGGCCTGGAGGTGGCCGTTGGGCTTGGGGCAGATCCAGACCTTCTCGTAGGCGGGCGGTACGGCGAGGGCCTTCAACCTGGCGCGCTCCACCTTGTCGTCGATCGTGGTGCCGTCTGGCGCGGTGTAGGTGAAGCCGCGGCCGCAGCGTCGCCGGGCAATGCCGGGGCGGCTGTCGGGGTAGTAGACGAGGGAGGTGGGCCCGGCGTTCATGAGCGGGAAACGCGGCGAACGCGGCGGCAGTTCCGCCGGGGCTTGCACCCGGACGCGGCCCATGGACAATTGCACCATGACGGCTGATTTCAGAACATGGGCGGAGGCGGCACCGGAGCTGGTGGCCGTGGCCGCGGGGCGCATGCCGGCGGATCTGGTGATCCGCGGCGGCAAGCTGGTGAACGTGCAGAGCCGCGAGGTGCTCGACGGCTGGCAGGTGGCGGTGAAGGCGGGGCGCTTTGCCTACGTGGGCCCGGACGCGAGCCATTGCGTTGGCGAGGGCACCGAGGTGGTGGAGGCCGAGGGGCGCTACGTGATCCCCGGGCTCTGCGACGGGCACATGCACATCGAGAGCGGAATGCTGACGCCGGCCGAGTTCGCCCGGGCGGTGACGCCGCACGGAACGACGGTGATGTTCACCGACCCGCACGAGATCGCCAATGTGCTGGGGCTCGAGGGCGTGCGGCTGATGCACGATGAGGCCCTGCTTCAGCCGGTGAGCATCTTCACCCAGATGCCGAGTTGCGCGCCGAGTGCGCCGGGCCTGGAGACGACGGGCTTCGAGATCACCCCCGAGGATGTGGCCGAGGCGATGAACTGGCCCGGGATCATCGGGCTGGGCGAGATGATGAACTTTCCGGGCGTCTCGGCGGGGGATGCCAAGATGCTGGCCGAGATTGCCGCGACCCAGCGGGCCGGCAAGACGGTGGGCGGGCATTATGCCTCGCCCGACCTCGGCCCTGCCTTCCACGCCTATGTCGCCGGCGGCCCTGCGGATGACCATGAGGGTACCGGCGAGGCGGATGCCATCATGCGGGTGCGGCAGGGGATGCGCTCGATGATGCGTCTCGGCTCCGCCTGGTATGACGTGGAGAGCCAGATCACGGCGGTGACGGAGAAGGGGCTGGACCCGCGCAACTTCATCCTCTGCACCGACGATTGCCACTCGGGCACCTTGGTGCATGACGGGCACATGAACCGGGTCGTGCGCCATGCGATTGCCTGCGGCTGCGACCCGCTGATCGCGTTGCAGATGGCGACGGTGAACACGGCAACCCACTTCGGGCTCGAGCGGGAGCTGGGCAGTATCGCGCCGGGACGGCGGGCGGACGTGATCCTGACTTCCGACTTGCGAGAATTGCCGATCGAGAAGGTCTGGGCGAAGGGCGTGCTGGTGGCCGAGAATGGCAAGGTCAGTGTCGATTTCCCGCATCTGGATTGGCCGGACAAGGCTCGGAACACGGTGCATCTGGGCAAGGAGCTTCAGGACGCCGACTTTGTGATCACAGCGCCGGAGGGCAAGAACACCGTTCGGGCGCGCGTCATCGGCGTGGTGGAGAACCAGGCACCCACGAAGGCGCTGGTGGAAGACCTGCCGGTGGTGGATGGCGTGGCCGAGGGGGCCGATGGCACCTGCCAGATCGCGCTGGTCGAGCGGCACCGGGGCACCGGCGGCGTGACCAACGGCTTCGTCAAGGGCTTCGGTTACGAGGGCCGCGTGGCCATGGCCTCGACGGTGGCCCATGACAGCCACCACATGATCGTCGTGGGCACCGACCGCGAGATGATGGCAAAGGCCGCCAACCGCCTGGGCGAAGTGGGCGGCGGCGTGACCGTCTGGAAGGACGGCGCGGAGCTGGCGCTGGTGGAGCTGCCGATCGCGGGGCTGATGAGCGACAGCCCGGCGCAGGAGGTGGCGGCGAAAGCAGCGCAGATGGTGAAGGCCATGGAAGCCTGCGGTTGCACGCTCAACAACGCCTACATGCAGCATTCTCTCCTTGCGCTGGTCGTGATACCCGAACTCAGGATTTCGGACCTCGGGCTTGTCGACGTGACGAAGTTCGAGCTGACGGAGTTGTTCGAGGAGGGGGCGACGTGAACGCGAACGAGCAGATCACGCCGGTTGTGACACCGGAGGGGCAGCGGGCGGAGCTGTTCGACGACCCGGGCAAGGCGGTGGACCGGCTGGAGGAGCTCTATGCCAGCTCGACGCGCTTCCTGAAGGAAAACTTCAACGAGGCGGTGCAGGGCGATGCGCCCTCCGTGCGCTACCGGGCCTACTATCCCGAGATCCGGCTCACGACGACGAGCCATGCCAAGACGGACAGCCGCCTGAGCTTCGGCCATGTGCCGGGGCCGGGCACCTATTCGACCACGGTGACCAGGCCGGACCTGTTCCGTTCCTACCTGAAGCAACAGCTCGGCCTCCTGATCCGAAACCACGGGCAGCCGGTGCTGATCGGCCCCTCCTCCACCCCGATGCCGGTGCATTTTGCGGTGGCGGGCGATGCGCATGTGGTGGTGCCGCAGGACGGCGCGCTGACCTATCCTCTGCGCGACGTCTTCGACGTGCCGGACCTGAGCACCACGAATGACGCCATCGTCGACGATTTCGGCTACCTGCACGAGGATGGCAGCCACGCGCTTGCACCCTTCAGCGCCCAGCGGATCGACTATTCCCTTGCGCGGCTCAGCCATTACACCGCGACGGCGGCGGAGCATTTCCAGAACCACGTGCTCTTCACCAACTACCAGTTCTACGTTGAGGAGTTCGAAGCCTACGCGCGGCATGTGCTGGCCGACCCGAAGAGCGGATACAGCAGCTTCGTGACGACCGGGAACGTGGAAATCACCGACCCGATGGCCGACATCCCGCAGCCCACGAAGATGCCGCAGATGCCGACCTATCACCTGAAGGCCGAGAACGGCGCGGGGATCACGCTGGTGAACATCGGGGTCGGTCCCTCCAACGCGAAGACGGCGACCGACCATATCGCCGTGCTCAGGCCGCACGCCTGGCTGATGGTGGGCCATTGCGCCGGGCTCAGGAACTCGCAGTCGCTGGGCGATTTCGTGCTCGCCCATGCCTACCTGCGCGAGGATCACGTGCTCGATGACGACCTGCCGGTCTGGGTGCCGATCCCGCCGCTGGCGGAGATCCAGATCGCGCTGGAGAAGGCGGTGGCCGATGTGACCATGCTCGAGGGCTTCGAGCTGAAGCGGATCATGCGGACGGGCACGGTGGCCACCATCGACAACCGCAACTGGGAGCTGCGCGACCAGTCCGGCCCGGTGCAGCGGCTGAGCCAGAGCCGGGCCATCGCCCTCGACATGGAGAGCGCGACCATCGCCGCCAACGGCTTCCGCTTCCGGGTGCCCTACGGGACGCTTCTTTGCGTTTCCGACAAACCGCTGCATGGCGAGCTCAAGCTGCCCGGGATGGCCTCGGAGTTCTATAAATCACAGGTCGCGAACCACTTGCTGATCGGGATTCGGGCCATGGAACACCTGCGCACCATGCCTCTGGAACGGCTCCACAGCAGGAAATTGCGCAGTTTCGACGAAACGGCCTTTCTTTAGCGGCCGAAATCGTAGAAAACGCCTTGATTTATTGGCTCAAGGGCCACTAAACGTTGTGGGACGCCGCAAGATGGCGTAGATTTGCCTAACATAAGACCCACACATGGGTCACTTTCGAGGAGACAAGTACATGGCAACCAAACCGATGACCAAGACTGCTCTGGTCGCTGCGATCGCCGACGAGCTGGACAGCGACAAGAAGTCCGCCGCTGCGGCGCTCGACGCGATCACCGCCATCATCACCAAGGAAGTTTCGGCCGGCGGCGCCGTGACCCTTCCCGGCGTTGGCAAGATCTACTGCCGCGAGCGTCCCGAGCGCATGGTGCGCAACCCCGCCACCGGCGACCAGATCAAGAAAGAGGCCG
>CAYVQK010000181.1:0-7302 GCA_964454145.1 uncultured Oceanicola sp.
GCATGCCGCAGATCGAGGTGACCTTCGACATCGACGCCAACGGCATCGTCTCGGTCAGCGCCAAGGACAAGGGCACCGGCAAGGAGCAGGTGATCACCATCCAGGCGTCGGGTGGCCTCAGCGACGAGGACATCGAGAAGATGGTCAAGGACGCCGAGGAGAACGCCGAGGCCGACAAGAGCCGCAAGGAGCTTGTGGAGACCAAGAACCAGGGCGAGAGCCTGCTGCACTCGACGAAGAAGTCGCTCGAGGAGCATGGGGACAAGGTCGATGCCTCGACGGTGGAAGCCATCGAGCTGGCCATGGGCCCGCTGGAAGAGGCGCTGGAGGCCGACGATGCCGGCAAGATCAAGGCGGGCATCCAGAACCTGACCGAGGCCGCGATGAAGCTGGGCGAGGCGATCTACAAGGCCGAGCAGCAATCGGCCGGGGAAGAGCCTGCCGACGAGGACGGCCCGCGCGGTGTGGATGACGACATCGTGGACGCCGACTTCGAAGACCTCGATGACGACAAGCGTGCCTGATCGCACGTGATGTAACCCGGGATAGGCCGGTCCGGGAAACCGGGCCGGTCTTCGCCGTTCAAGGGAAAGGGCGATCAGATGGCAAAACGCGATTTCTACGAGGTGCTGGGCGTAGCGCGCGGTGCGTCTGCAGACGAGATCAAGAAGGCCTATCGCAAGAAGGCCAAGGAGCTGCATCCCGACCGCAATGCCGACAATCCCAAGGCCGAAGACCAGTTCAAGGAAGTCAACGAGGCCTACGACGCGCTGAAGGATCCCGAGCGCAAGGCCGCCTATGACCGCTTCGGCCATGCCGCCTTCGAGGGCGGCGGACCGCGGCCCGGCGGCGGCGGCGCAGGCTTCAACCAGCAGGGCGATTTCGCCTCGGCTTTCAGCGACGTGTTCGACGATCTCTTCGGCGACTTCATGGGTGGCCGGGGCCGTCCGGGCGGCGGCGGGGGCCGGCGCGCGGCGCGGGGCTCAGACCTGCGCTACAACCTGCGGATCAAGCTGGAGCAGGCCTACAAGGGCACCCAGAAGACGATCAACGTGCCAACCTCGGTGCAATGCGAAGTCTGCGAAGGCTCGGGCGCCGAGGGCGGTGCAGAGCCCACCACCTGCCCGACCTGTTCTGGCATGGGCAAGGTGCGCGCGCAGCAGGGTTTCTTCACGGTGGAGCGCACCTGCCCCACCTGCGGCGGGCTTGGCCAGCACATCAAGAATCCCTGCAAGAACTGCGGCGGCCAGGGCCGGGTGGAGAAGGACCGCTCGCTGAGCGTGAATATCCCCGCGGGCGTCGAGACCGGTACGCGCATTCGCCTGAGCGGCGAGGGCGAGGCCGGGCTCCGTGGCGGGCCGGCGGGCGATCTCTACATCTTCATCGAGGTCGAGCCGCATCCGCTGTTCGAGCGCGAGGGGACCGACCTGTTCTGCCGGGTGCCGGTGAGCATGACCTCTGCGGCGCTGGGCGGCGACATCGAGGTGCCGACGATCGACGGAGGCCGCAGCCGCGTCAAGATTCCGGCAGGTGCACAGAGCGGCAAACAGATGCGGCTGCGCGGCAAGGGCATGCCGGCGCTGCGCGGCGCGGGGCATGGCGACATGTTCATCGAACTGGCCGTCGAGACGCCGGTGAACCTCAGCAGTCGCCAGAGGGATCTGCTGAAGGAGTTCGAGGAAGTGGGCAAGGATAACAGCCCCGGCAGCAAGGACTTCTTCAGCCGCGTGAAGAACTTCTGGGACGGGATGAAGGGCTGAGGCGCTGGGCGGGGCTACCCGCCCTCCTCCACCCTTTCGCAGACCGTCTCGACCCCTTCGAGCGCATCCCGCAGCACGAGCTCTTCGGCAGAAACAGTGACGATTCCGTAGCGTGCCGCCTGCCCGGCCAGCGTGCTCTCGATCTCGGTGATGAAGCCTGCGGGCAACTCGGCGAGAGGCACGTTCTGGCCGTCGCGGGCGAAGCGCATGAGGCGGTGGGTGTCGAGCTCTTCGGTCAGGGTGCCGTCGGAGACGGACCATGTGCCGGCGAAGGTGAGCTGCATGGCGACCGGTGTCTGGTCATCGGTGCTTTCGACCTGGGTGCGCCCGGAGAGCGTGCCGTCGGCGCCGTAGGTGACCTGCCGTTCCATTGCGTAGTCCTGCGGCTCGGCGGCGCAGAGCCAGGCGCCGGCCAGCAGCGCGGCCTGCGGGTCTTCGCGGCAGGCCGAGAGGGCGAGCAGGCAGGCCAGGGCGAGCGCCCTATCCATCGGTCCGGCGGCAGGTGAAGCGGAGGTCGTCGTCGGAGGGGCGCTGCGTGTTGACGTAGTGCAGGGTCATCCTGTCGGCGGAGAGGCTGCGGATGACGTAGTTCACCCGGTTACCGCTGGGCGCGGCCCGGCGCAGCCTGTCGGACTCGGGGCCACGCAGGATCGACTTCTTGCCCTGGGCGGTGAAGGAAATCACCGGATCATGGGTGCGGAGCACGATTTCGGTCAGCACCCTATCCTTCGTCTGCCAGCGGCCATCATGGCTCGCGGTCATCTCGCCATAGCCCTTCCGGCCATTCTGGCGGACGGTGAGGCGCACGGTCATGCGGCTCGTCATGCGGCCATCGGGATGGTAGGTGACGTTCCGCCCGATCGCAGCGTCGCCGTTGCGGGTCTGACAGTTCCAGGCGCCGACGAGAGTTTCGGCGGAGAGCGGCGCGGCGAGCAGCGCGAAGCAGGCGGCGATCAGGAGTTTCATGGGCCGACATTAGGCTGCGGGCCGGGTTCTGTTAACCGTTGATTCACCGTGGCAGGGCAGTATCGGCGGCATGACACGCGCCTTTGAAGAAGCCCCGCTGCCGCTGCTGTTCGATCCCGACGAGGCCGAGCCCGTCTTGCTGCCAGCGGGCAGGCTTCCCTCCTACATCAAAGAGCACCGCAAGCGACTCAGGGAACGGTTCATGACGGGCGGCGCAGCGGCGCTGCCGGATTACGAGATGCTGGAGCTGGTGCTGTTTCGAGCGATCCCGCGGCAGGACGTGAAGCCTTTGGCCCACGCGCTGCTGGAGCAGTTCGGAGATTTCAATGGGGTGCTCTCGGCTCCCGTCGCGCGGCTTGACGACGTGCCGGGGGTGGGCGCGGCGGTGATTACCGAACTGAAGATCGTGGAGGCCGCGGCGCACCGGCTGGCGCGCTCCAGGGTGCTGAAAAAGCACGTGATATCAAGTTGGACGCAACTGCTGGACTATTGCCGGGCGTCGATGGGGCACCGGGAGACGGAGCAGTTCAGGGTGCTCTACCTCGACCGGCGCAACGTGCTGATCGGCGATGAGGAGCAGGCGCGCGGCACGGTGGACCATGTGCCCGTCTATCCGCGGGAGGTCGTGAAGCGGGCGCTCGAGCTGAACGCCTCGGCGTTGATCCTGGTGCACAACCATCCGAGCGGAGACCCGACGCCGAGCCGGGCCGATATCGAGATGACGGAAAAGATCCGGGAGGCCGCGGATGCGCTGGGCATCACCCTGCACGATCATCTGATCGTCGGGCGCTCCACCGAGCTGAGCTTTCGAGCGGAAGGCTACCTTTAGAGAAGCGTGCAGCCGGTGTGCCGGCGGCGCGCCCCGCGTTCGTGTGCCGGGAAGCCGGGCCCGCGCGCCTATTCGGCGGAGGCCAGGCGGATCTCGGGGAGGATGCCGGAGAAGACGAGGAACTCGCCCACCGCATCGCACTCGGGCATGGTGGCCGAGAGCGCCTGGGGCGCGAAGCCCTGGGCGCCCTTCGTCAGCACCTTGGCGCTCAGCTCGCGGCCGCAGTTGGCGGCGGTGACCTCGGCCTCGACATTGATCCGGACGGTGCCGCCGGCGGCGGTGGGGTAGCTGTAGACCTCTGCCATGAGGGCACCCGGCATGTCGGCTGCGCCGAGAAGGGTGATGTAGCCGCCTTCACCGGCAAGTGCCCGGGCAGGCGCGGCGGGGGCTGCGGCGTCGATATGGCCCTCGGTGTTGTAGCCGGCGCCGTTCTCGAAGGCGTGGAGGCCCACGCCGGCGCGGCCCTGCCAGGTGAGGGCGGTGCGCTGATAGGCTTCGGTTTCGTCCACCAGGGTCATCGCCAGTGCACGTTCGCCGGTGTCGAGACGGGCCTCGAAGGCGGCCTTGGCGGTGAGGGCGGGCACATCGACGCTCAGCGCGCCGGTGTCATCGGTGATCTCGGTGAAGCTGAGCGGGCCGTGCTTGAGCGTGACCGCTGCGCCGGGATGGCAGGGGGCGGTCACGGTGAGGCGGACCATCGCGGCCTCCTGCGCCCTGGCGTTGAGCTTGAACGTGCAGCTGTCGGCGGCCTTTGGCTCGGCAGGGCTGCGCATCGGGGTGGCGTCGGACTGGCCTTCGGGCTCCGGCGAGAAGGCGGCCATCTGCACGGGGGCCGTCGCGGGCGCCGCCTTGGGCTGGGCCTGGGGCATCGGCAGGAGGGCCGCGGTGCGCAGGGCGGAAACGGCCTTCTCGGGCGCGGGGGCCTGGGGCGCCTCGGGCCGGGCCTGCGCGACCGGGGCGGGGCCGGAAGCGGCCGCCGGGGACATGCGCTGGTGCGGAGCGGAGGAGAGCGGCTGGATCTCGTTGGCGGGACCGGCGGTGCCGACCACCGTCTCCTCGCCGTCTCCGCCGATGAACCGGTCGGCCATGGGGCTGATGTTCTGCATCACGAAGCCGGTGCCCAGCGCGATTGCGAACACCGAACCCGCGGTCATCAACCGCTTCTTCAACTTAGCGTCGATCTTCATCGTTCCCTCCGTCACCCATCAGGGGATCAGAGAAATAAATAAAATCGGAATCGGGCGTGGGCGCGGCGGTTTTGGGCCATTTCTGGCCGCGGCCGGGCCGGTGGCCGACAGGATGTGGTGGATAGGCCGTGCGGTGCCTCAAGATCGGCGCGATCGGAAGGGCGGCGGCCACAACGCCGCCTCATTCCGTGTTGCCGATATGGAGACGATCTCAGGCCAGGGAGCCGTGGCAGTGCTTGAACTTCTTGCCCGAGCCGCAGGGGCAGGGATCGTTCCGGCCCGGGTTGCCCCAGGTGCTCTGGTCGTTCTCGTCGAAACCCGGCGCCGCCGCGAGACCGGGCTCTTCGCCGGGTTCGGGAGCGGGTTGGGGCTCGCCGGCCGGGGGCTGCTGCTGGGCGGCGAGCTGCTGCATGAGCTGGGCCTGTTCCTGCTCGGAGAGGGGGCGGATCTGGCCGAGCTTCTGGGCCACTTCGGCGCGCAGGCTGTCGAGCATGGTCTCGAAGAGCTGGAAGGCCTCTGTCTTGTACTCGTTCAGCGGATCGCGCTGGGCATAACCGCGGAAGCCGATGACGGAGCGCAGGTGCTCGAGCGTCAGCAGGTGCTCGCGCCACTTGCCGTCAATGGTTTGCAGAAGCACCTGCTTCTCGATGTTGCGCATCGTCTCGGGGCCGAACTGCGCCGCCTTCTTCGCCATCATCTCGTCGGAGGCCTTGCAGAGGCGCTCGGCGATCTCGTCCTGGTCGACGCCCTCTTCCTCCGCCCAGTCGATCACCGGCACGTCGATGGCGAGCTTCTCGATGCAGGCGGCATAGAGCTTTTCGGCCTCCCACTGGTCGGCGTAGCTCTTGGGGGGCATGTACTCGTCTACCAGGTCATCGACGACCTCGTGACGCATGTCGGCGACGATCTCGGAGAGATCCTTGCTTTCCATGATCTCGCGGCGCTGCTTGAAGATGACCTTCCGCTGGTCGTTCATCACGTCGTCGAACTTCAGCAGCTGCTTGCGGATGTCGAAGTTGCGGCCCTCGACCTTGGCCTGGGCGCGCTCGAGCGACTTGTTCACCCAGGGGTGGATGATGGCCTCGCCTTCCTTCATCCCCAAGCGCGACAGCACGGCATCGAGCCGTTCGGAGCCGAAGATGCGCATCAGGTCATCTTCCAGCGACAGATAGAAGGAGGTGCGGCCCGGGTCGCCCTGGCGGCCGGAACGGCCGCGGAGCTGGTTGTCGATCCGGCGGCTCTCGTGGCGCTCGGAAGCGAGAACGAAGAGGCCGCCCGCTTCCTTCACCGCCTCTTCATCGGCCTTGTGGGCCTCCTCGATGCGGGCGCGAATGGCTTCAGGATCGCCCTCGGGATCGGCGGCGATGGCCTCCATGATCTTGAACTCGACGTTGCCGCCGAGTTTGATGTCGGTCCCGCGGCCGGCCATGTTGGTGGCGATGGTCACGGCGCCGAGCTTGCCGGCGTCGGCCACGATCTGGGCTTCCTGCTCGTGCTGGCGGGCGTTCAGCACGTTGTGCGGAATGCCGGCCTTCTCGAGCAGCTGGCTCAGGATCTCGGACTTCTCGATCGAGGTTGTGCCGAGCAGAACGGGCTGGCCTTTTTCATGCGCCTTGCGCACCCGCTCGACGATGGCATCGTACTTTTCGCGTGTCGTGCGGTAGACGGCGTCGTGATCGTCTTTCCGGGCGATGGGCTTGTTGGTGGGCACCTCGACCACGCCGAGCTTGTAGATCTCGGCGAATTCCTCTGCCTCGGTCAGCGCGGTACCGGTCATGCCGCCGAGCTTGTTGTAGAGGCGGAAGTAGTTCTGGAAGGTCACGGAGGCGAGCGTCACGTTCTCGGGCTGGATCTGGCAGCCTTCCTTGGCCTCGATGGCCTGGTGCAGGCCGTCGGAGAGGCGGCGCCCGGCCATCATGCGGCCGGTGAACTCGTCGATCAGCATGACCTCGCCGTTGCGGACGATGTAATCCTTGTCCTTCATGAAGACCTTGTGGGCCTTCAGCGCCTGGGTGGCGTGGTGGACGATGGTGGTGCTTTCGGGATCGTAGAGCGACTGTTCCTCGGGGAGGATGCCGGTCGAGTGAAGCTGGGCCTCGAGAAACTCGTTGCCCTCTTCGGTGAGGGTGACGTTGCGGGTTTTCTCGTCGACGGAGTAGTGCTCTTCCTTCAGGTGCGGGATTACCTTGTCGAGCGTCATGTAGAGCTCTGAACTGTCCTGGCTGGGGCCGGAGATGATGAGCGGGGTGCGGGCCTCGTCGATCAGGATCGAGTCGACCTCGTCGACGATCGCGAAGTTGTGGCCGCGCTGGTACATCTGGTTCAGCTCGGACTTCATGTTGTCGCGCAGGTAGTCGAAGCCGAGTTCGTTGTTGGTGGCGTAGGTGATGTCGCAGGCGTAGGCGGCGCGCTTCTCGTCATCGGGCTGCTGCGGGTAGACGACGCCGGTGGTGAGGCCCAGCGCGCCGTAGACCTTGCTCATCCATTCCGCGTCCCGCTTGGCCAGGTAGTCGTTGACGGTGACGACGTGCACACCCTTGCCGGTGAGCGCGTTGAGATA
>CAYVQK010000182.1:0-5551 GCA_964454145.1 uncultured Oceanicola sp.
ACCACGTCGAGCGCGCATTCCGGGTCGGGCTCCTCGTAGCCGATGGTGGGCGCGATCACCCCGTCGCGCAGCGCCATGATGCAGGCCAGAAGCTCCACCGCGCCGGTGCCGCCGATCAGGTGGCCGTGCATCGATTTGGTGGAGGAGATCATCAGCTTGTCGGCATGTGAGCCGAAGACATCGGCCACCACGGCGCATTCGGTCTTGTCGTTGGCCGCTGTGCCGGTGCCGTGGGCGTTGATGTAGCCGACCTCGGAGGGGTTGATGCCGCCGTCACGGAGCGCCCCGCGCACGGCACGGGCGGCGCCCTGCTTGGAGGGCATGACGATATCGGCGGCGTCCGACGACATGGCGAAGCCGACGACTTCGGCCAGAATCTCGGCGCCGCGGGCCCTGGCGTGGTCCATCTCCTCGAAGACGAAGACGGCGGCCCCCTCGCCCTGCACCATGCCGTTGCGGTTGGCGGAGAACGGGCGGCAGGCATCCTTGCTCATCACCCGCAGCCCCTCCCAGGCCTTCACCCCGCCGAAGGAGAGCATGGCCTCGGCGCCACCTGTCACCATGGCGCGGGAGGCGCCGGAGCGGACCATGTGGAAGGCCTGCCCCATCGCGTGGTTCGACGAGGCACAGGCGGTGGAGACGGAATAGCTGGGGCCCTTGAGGTTGTATTCCATCGAAACGTGTGAGGCGGCGGCGTTGTTCATCAGCTTCGGGACGACGAAGGGATGGACCCGGTTCTTCCCGTCCTCGTAGACGGTGCGGTAGTTCTCGTCCCAGGTGTTCACCCCGCCGCCGGCAGTGCCGAAGATGGCGCCCGCCTCGTCGGCCAGGAGACCGTGAAATTCCAGCCCGGCCTGCCCGAGTGCCTCCTTGGCGGCGAGCATGGTGAACTGGGTGAAGCGGTCGTAGAGGGCGATCTGCTGGCGGTTGAAGTGCTCTTCGGGGTCGAAGTTGCGCACCTGCCCGCCGATCTGCACCGAGAGGCGCTCGACGTCGCGGATGTTGATGGGCGCGATGCCGCATTTGCCCTCGGCCATGGCCGCGAGCGTCTCGGGCACGCTCTTGCCGAGCGCGTTGATCGTGCCCATGCCGGTGATGACGACGCGTTTCATCGGCCTGCCTTCCGGAATTTTCGGCCTCTCAGGCCTGTTCTTTCACCAGCCCCTGCACCGCCGCGACGATGGAGGCGACCGAGGAGATGTCGAAATCGCTCTCGGAGGGCTCGTTGGCGTTGAACGGAACCTGGATGTCGAAGGCCTCCTCGATGGCGAAGATGCTCTCGACGAGACCGAGGCTGTCGATCCCGAGGCTTTCGAGGGTGCTGTCCATGGAGATATCGGAGGGGTCGAGCACGGCCTGCTCGGCGATGATCTCGATCACCTTGTCCTTCACTGCGTCCGACATACCGCCCACCTGTCTGTTACGCTCTCGTGCCCATTTAGTCGCTGGGCCCCGGTTTTGAAAGCTTCTTTCTCAATTCTGTAACGTCTCTATGAAGCTTCGGAAGGCGACGCAGGCCCTTGTAGGCTTCGATGCTGGCTTTCATTTCCATGGCAGGGTTTCCGAGCATCACGCGGCCCGCAGGCTGGTTGGTGCGCAGGAGCGTGCCGGCCCCCGCGATCACGTCGTCGCCGATCTCGAGGTGGTCGGTCACGCCGGCCTGGCCGCCGAGCACCACGCGGTCGCCCAGGCGGGTGGAGCCGGCGATGCCGACCTGGCCGCAGAGCAGGCAGTCGCGCCCGGTGCGGACGTTGTGGCCGACCTGGACGAGGTTGTCGATCTTGGTGCCCGAGCCGATCTCGGTGGGGTGGATGGTGCCCTGGTCGATGCAGGAGTTGGCGCCGACCTCGACATCGTCGCCGATGGTGACGCCGCCGAGGGAATGGATGCGGGCATAGGCCTGCTGGCGCGCCTCGCCGCGCTCGCCGAGGGTGGCCCGGACGGCCTCGACGGCGCCGGCCTCGGGGGTCACGAAGGAGAAGCCGTCGCCGCCGATCACTGCGCCGGGCTGGGCGATGAAGCGGTCACCGATGGTGACGGAGTGGCCGATGCGCACGCCTTCGCGAAGGAGGCAGTCGGCGCCGATCCGGGCGCCTGCGGCGATGGAGACATGGGCCGCGATGCGGGCGTTTGCGCCGATGAGGGCACCGGGTCCGATCACCGCGAGCGGGCCGATGGCAGCGCCCTCTCCGATGATGGCTGTGGCGTCGATCACCGCGCTGGGGTGGATACCGGGGGCGATGCGGGGGCCCGCGTCGAGCATGGCGGTGAGGCCGGCCATAGCGTAGCGCGGACGCGGGGCAAAAATGACCGCGGTCAGGTTCATTGCCTGCCAGTCGGCGCCTTCCCAGACCATCGCGGCCCTGGCCTGCCCCTCGGAGAGGCCGGCAGCGAACTTCGGATCCATCGCCAGGGCCAGAGCGGTTGCGGAGGCGCGGGCCGGTTCGGCGGCATGGGTGACCTCAAAGGCACCATCGCCCTCGAAGCGGGCTCCGAGGGCGATGGCGATGTCTTCTATGCGATGGGTGGCCGGCACGGCTCTAGCTTTCGACCCCGCGCAGCTTCACGCCCATATCGGAGAGCGCATCCCAGATCCGGCCGTCGCGGCCGTAGATGTCGTCGCGGTAGTTCATCTGGCCCTTCGGCTGGGTGAAGGCGGTGCGGTAGATCAGGTGCACGGGGATGTTGGTTTCGAGCGGCAGAAGGGTCTCGGCCCCGGTGCGCAGGCGCGAGTGGAAGGCGCCCTTCGGGTCGTCCGTCTGACGGGCGAGCAGCGCATAGGCGAAATCGAAGGGATCGGCCAGGCGGATGCAGCCGTGGGAGAAGGCGCGGACATCGCGGTTGAAGAGGCTCTTCGACGGCGTGTCGTGCAGGTAGATGTTGTACTTGTTCGGGAACATGAACTTCACCAGCCCGAGCGCATTGTTGTTCGACGGAGGCTGCTTGATGGCGAAGGGGAAGTTCCGGGCATTGTAGGCGCGGAAGTTCACTGCGCCGCGCGGCACCACCCGGCCGCGGCTGTCGATCACCCGGAGGTGCCCGACGGCATGCGGGTTGCGCTGCAGCAGCGGCAGGTATTCCTTGGTGGCGATGGAGCGCGGCACGTTCCAGGTGGGGTTGATCACCATGTGCTCCATCACGTCGGAGAACTCCGGCGTGCGCTGGTCGGGAACGTTCTTGCCCACCACCGAGCGGGTCTCGAAGGTGACCTTGCCGTTGTCGATGATCTGGGCCTTGAAGTTGGGGATGTTGACGAGCACGTGGCGCTCGCCGCGCGGGCGGTTGAGCCAGCGTTCGCGCTCCATGGCGACGATCACCGATTGCAGGCGCTTCACCGGCGAGACGTTGACGGCGGCGATGGTGCCCGGACCGGCCACGCCATCGGGGTTGAGGCCATGGTCGATCTGGAAGGTCTGGACGGCGCGGGTGATGGCGGAATCGTAGCTCTGGGAGGCAGAGCGGGTCATGTAGCCCATGGCGATGAGCCGGTTGCGCAGCTGCACCACCGCGGGGCCCTGCTGGCCCGGCTCCAGCGCCTTGGCCTGCACCTCGGGGCCCCAACCGCCGTGTGCGATGGTGCGCTCGAGCTGGAGCTTGCCGCGCATGAGGCGCACGTATTCGGGCGTGCGCGGCATCAGGGTGCGGAAGTATTGCACCGGGTCGGCCTTGGCGAAGGAGGCCAGCAGCGCCTCGGGGGCGCGGCGGGGAATATCGCGGACGATGCCGCTGTCGATCTTGCGGGGCTCGGTGGCGCCCGATTGCAGATCGCGCGAGAACTGCACCAGCATCTGCGCGGCCAGCACCTCGGCGCGGCCCCGGTCGCGGGTGGAAGTGGCGGCGCCGAAGGCGGCGCGCAGCACGGCGGGATCGTAGCGGGCGGCGGGCAGGCCGTGATCGTCGGCCATCTCGAGGGCGCGGAGCAGCGCGCCGCGGCGGGCGCCATCGGCCTCGCCGGTGAAGAGAGGGGCGTAGTTGCGATCGCGGTAGAAGGCGGCGACACCCTCGTCGCGCGCCGCGGCCTCGGCCACGGCCTGCTTGAAGGCGGTGACCTCGAAGGAGGTCTGGATGACGGTCTGGGCCGGGGCGTCCTGCGGCACGAGCGTGAGCGCGGCGCACCCGAGGAACAGGGCGGCAAGGCCGGCGTGCGTGGGGCGCAACGTCTTGGAAAGTGTCATAAGATCCTCGGAACCATGCGTGTTTCGGTAATAATCTTACCCTCAGTTTGGGGCGCCAGCCACGATTGTCGATTCACATTTGAGTCGGCATCTCGGAGCCTGTGCAGCCGGGCCACACCCCCGGACGTTGAAAGCGATGCAACTTCAATGCATTGCAGCCCGTAGTGCACCAAAATGCCTGTTGCCCCAAAGCCGCGCCTGCGGGATGACGTTTTTCTGTCCGAAGCAACGCCATTTTAAGCAGTTTCCTGCCTAATCGGGTGCCGAAACACGGCGCGACAGAATTGCAACTTGGCCGGAGAATCGGTTTGTGGCATAGAAAACCTGCATCTGGGGATGAGATGACAACACGGCACGCCGGAACGGCGGCCAGGGGCACGGGGACAGGCATGACGACCGAGACAGGATCTTCCAAAATCTCGCGGCGCGGGCTGCTTGGGGCTTTCGCCGCCACAGCCGTAGTTGCAGCACCAACGTATACCAAGGCCGCAGGGTTCCTTCGCGGCGCCGGAGATATCCGCCGGCTGAAGATGTACAACGGCCGGACCGGCGAAAGCATGGATGCGATCTACTGGATCGAAGGCGACTACATCAAGGATTCCATCAAGGAAGTCAATTACTTCATGCGTGACTGGCGGCGTGACGAGGTGAAGGCGATCGACATTCGCACGCTCGACATCATCGCCGCCGCGCACAACCTGCTCGACGTGAGCGAGCCCTACATGCTGCTCTCGGGCTACCGCTCGCCCGCCACCAATGCGATGCTGCGCTCCCGTTCGGGCGGCGTTGCCAAGAACTCGCTGCACCTGAGGGGCCAGGCCGCCGACCTGCGGCTCAACTCCCGCTCGGTGAACCAGATGGCCAAGGCCGCCGAGGCCTGCCGCGCCGGGGGCGTGGGCCGCTACCACGGCTCGAACTTCGTGCACATGGATTGCGGCGTGGTGCGCAGCTGGGGCGGCTGACGCCCCCTGCCCGTTTCGGACCCTGACGCGCTCGGCCCCGGCCGGGCGTTTTTGCTTTTGCGGGGCCTGCGGTTGCCGCCTCGCGGGGCTGCGCTAGGTAGCGGGCGACGCAGCAGAAGGCCCTTCCATGATCCCCTATTCCGTCCTCGATCTCTCGCCGGTGCCGGCGGGCGCCACCACCGCCGACGCGCTGGCCAACAGCGTGTCGCTCGCCCGCCATGCCGAGGCGCTGGGCTACCGGCGCTACTGGCTTGCGGAACATCACAACATGGTGGGTATCGCCAGCGCCGCCACGGCCATCCTGATCGGCCACGTGGCGGGAGCCACCGAGACGATCCGCGTGGGCGCGGGTGGCATCATGCTGCCCAACCATGCGCCGCTGATGGTGGCCGAAGCCTTCGGCACGCTGGCCAC
>CAYVQK010000182.1:5651-7277 GCA_964454145.1 uncultured Oceanicola sp.
CAGCTGGCCGCGCACCTCGGCCTGCCCTATGCCTTCGCCTCGCATTTCGCCCCCGCCGCGCTGGAGGATGCGATCGCCACCTACCGGCGCAATTACCGGCCGTCCCAGGCAAACCCAGAGCCGCATTTCATGTTGGCGATCAATGTCTTCGCCGCCGACACGGATGCAGAAGGCGCACGGCTGCGCACCTCGATGCAACAGGCCTTCCTGAACCTGCGGCGCGGCACGCCGGGCTACCTGCCGCCTCCTGTGGACGACATACGCGAGGTGGCGAGCGCGGCCGAGCTGTCGATGGTGGAGCAGGCGCTGAGCGTGAGCGCGGTGGGCGCGAAGGAGAGCGTGGCGGCAAAGCTGGAGAGCCTGATTGCCCGTCACGCGCCCGACGAGGTGATCCTGACCGGGCAGATCCATGACCATGAGGCCCGGCTGAAGAGCTTTGCCATCGCGGCGGAGGTGCTGGCGGGCTGAGCCCTTGTTGCAGCCGCGCCAGACCGGCGCGCGCCGGATGCGGCCCCGCCTGACCCCGCTTGGCGGCGCTCGGCGCTCGTGTAATCTCCGTCCGAAGCCCGGATCGGAAACGGGCCGCCACCGGCAGGAGCATGGCCGAGATGCGTGTGACCTCGATCACCCCTATGAAGAACGAGGGGCCTTACATCGTGGAATGGGTCGCGCACCACCGCGCCATCGGCATCAACGACATGCTGGTCTTCACCAACCACTGCACCGACGGCACCGACCTGATTCTGCAGCGGCTCGACGAGATGGGGATGCTGCGCCACATGCCCAACCCCTCGATCATGCTCGAGAAGCCGCGCCACCACATCGCGCTCATCCGCTACGCGAACGAGATGGTGCGGCTGAGGCGATCGGACTGGGTGACGAACCTCGACGCCGACGAGTTCGTGCGGGTAAAGGTGGAAGGGGGACGGCTGGAAGACCTCTTCGCCGCCCTGCCCGAGGCCGATGCCGTCACCCTGTCGCTGCACACTTTCGGCTGCGGCGGGGTGGAGGAGATCGCCCCCGGCGGCAAGCTGGTGACCGAGACCTTCCTGCGCCGGGGCAACAGCGCGGCGCGCCGCACCCCGGTGAAATACCTCGCCCGCGGCGGGTTTCCCTGGAAGTCCTTTGCCAACAATACCCCCGAGATCGCGCCGCAGGACCTGGCCCGGGTGCGCTGGGTGAACGGCGACGGAAAGGCGCTTCCGCAGGAGGTGATCGCCGAGCCCTTCAAGGCGCTGCAACCGCGGTTTTCGGGCTTCGGACTGGTGGATGTGGCACACTACACCATCCGCTCCTTCGAGGGTTTCCTGCTACAGCGCGACCGCGGCAGCGCGAATCCCCGCAAGGGCGAGGCACCTGCGGCGCTCGACGTGGAGGAGGCGCTGCAGTACTGGGAGCGGTTCAACCAGAACGAGGTGCGAGACGAGATCGCCGTGGCCGGGCTGCCGGGGCTGCGCGATGCGGTGGAAGATCTGCTGCGAGACCCCGAGCTGCGCGCGCTCCACGATGCCTCCCTCGCCTGGCACCGCGCCCGGGCGAAGGCTCTCCTGGAGCAGCCTGCGTTCCGAAAGTTGAACGAGGCCATTCGGCGTCAGCACGCGCGGACGATGGTAGAGTGATCCGAGG
>CAYVQK010000183.1:0-7164 GCA_964454145.1 uncultured Oceanicola sp.
CGGCCTTCATGTCGGGGTCGTTGTGGCCGTAGTTCAGCGACGAGCAGCCGGCGAGGAAGTCGATCCAGCTCCTGCCGTTGTCGTCCATGAGTTCGGAGCCGCGGGCCTTGGTGAAGGTCGCGGGCATGCCGCGGCAGTAGGAGCGGGCTTCGCTCTCGCGGCGTGTGAAAATGTCAGCGGTCTCTGTCATGTCCTTGGGCATGAGGAATCCTTTCAGGATTTGATCCGGTCTGTCTGGAAAAGGTCGATCAGGCTGCGCGCGCCAGCGCACCGGGGGAGGGCAGGCTGATCGTCACCATGTGTTCGGTGTCGTGCTGGCCGCCGAAGTGCTCTTCGCTTTCGAAGTGCGGCTCGTCGGTCAGCTCGCCGCCGATGGAGCGGGCAAAGCTGCGGAACAGCGCCCAGGAGGCGGCATTGTCTTCGGTGATGGTGGTCTTGAGGTGGTCGGCATCGTCGCAGGCATCGCGCTCGACGAGTTCGGCCAGCATCTTCTTGCCGAGGCCGAGGCCGCGCGCCTTGGGGCTCACGGCGACCTGCCAGACGAAGAGTTCGTCCTTGGCGGGGATCATGTGGCCGGAGATCCAGCCGACGATTTCGCCCTCCAGTTCGGCCACAACGCAGGTGTCGCGGAAGTGGTCGGCCTGGATCAGGTTCGCGTACATGGAGTTCTCGTCGAGGGGCTTGCAGCTTTTGACAAGCTCCCAGATGTCGGCCCCGTCCGTCGCATCGGGTTTGCGCAGGCGGGGCTTACGCGATCGGGGTTCGGCGAGATCTCTGGGCATATGTAGCTCCTCGTTTCGTTCGACTGCCTAAGTAATGCGCTTGGGATACTAATTCAACAACCGAAGGAAGGTTTCATGGAGATTTCACTTTTTATGGAATTTTTCGCCAATCTGGCGTCGGAATCGTTAGGAAAATGACACAGTGACCCTTCGTCTGGCGAAGCAATGTTGACGGGATCGTTTGGGGATTGAAGTGAAATTCGGCCTCGTGCGACAGTCTGGCATGACAGGAAACTCCGCAGATCGCGTCGATGACAGCCTGATCGCGCTTCGGCGGATCATCCGGGCGACCTGGCTCTATGACCGCGACCTTGCCCATGCCGTGGGCGTGACCCCGGCGCAGCTCAGGGTGCTCCAGATCCTGCACGGAAAGCCGGGCGGCACGGCAACGCCCAAGGCGCTGGCCGACCAGATGGGCGTGGTGCAGGCCACGGTGACGGCGCTCCTCGACAAGCTCCAGGCCACAGGCCATGTCGGCCGCGAGCGCTCGGAGACCGACCGGCGGCAGACCAACGTGGTGATCACCGAGAGCGGCCGCGCGGTGGTGCAGGACGCACCCGATGCGCTGCAGCAGCGCTTCGTCCGGGCCTTTGACGAGATGGCCGACTGGGAGCAGGCGCAACTGGTGGCCTCGCTGGAGCGCGTGGCCGCGATGCTCGACGCCGAGGGCATCGACGCCTCGCCGGTGCTGACGGCGGGCGCGCTGCATGCCGTGCCCAAGCCGCGCGTCTAGGCGCGGGCCTGGTACGCGCGCCCAGGCGCGCGAGGCCCCTGCCGCCCGGCTGCGGGGAGGTCTACACTCCGCGCCATGAGTGATTCTCCCATCAGCACCAAAGACATCCGCCGTGCCGACCGGCACTTCCTTCACCCCTGGGAAGATGTGACCGCCATCGGCGAGACGCCCCGCACCGTGCTCACCGACAGCGAGGACATCTACGTCACCGACAGTGACGGCAAGCGGATGATCGACGGGCCGGGGGGCATGTGGTGCGTGAACGCGGGCCATGGCCGGGAGGAGATCATCGAGGCCTGCGCCGCCCAGATGCGCCGCCTCAGCTACTTCTCGCCCTGGTCGATGGCCAGTGACGTGGCCGCGGCGCTGGCCAAGCGGCTGGCCTCTCTGGCGCCGGGCGACCTGAACAACGTGTTCTTCACTACCGGTGGTTCGACAGCGGTCGACTCGGCCCTGCGCTTTGCCTTCTTCTACAACAACTGCCTCGGACGGCCCGAGAAAAAGCACATCATTTCAAGGGTCAACGCCTACCACGGCTCCACCTATCTCACGGCCTCCTGCTCGGGCAAGGAGCGGGACAAGGCGGAGATGGACATGATCGAGGATCGCATCCACTTCCTCTCCTGCCCCAAGCCGAAGGACCGGCCCAAGGGCCAGTCGCTGGAAGACTTCCGGGATGCCAAGGTGGCCGAGCTGGAGGCGATGATCCTGAAGGTCGGGCCCGAGAAGGTGGCCGCCTTCATCGCCGAGCCTGTCATGGCCTCGGGCGGGGTGATCGTGCAGCCCGATGGCTACTTCGCCGCCTGCGCCGAAGTCTGCCGCAGGCATGACGTGCTCTTCATCGCCGACGAGGTGGTGACAAGCTTCGGGCGGCTCGGGCATTACTTCGCCAGCAAGGACGTGTTCGGTGTCGAGCCTGACATGCTGACCACCGCCAAGGGGCTCACCTCGGGTTACCAGCCGCTGGGCGCGCTCTTCATCTCCGACCGGCTGATCGACGAGATCAGCGCCGCCTCGAACGAGGGCAGGGGCTTCACCAGCGGCTTCACCTACTCCGGGCACCCGGTGTCTTGCGCCGCGGCCATGGCCAATCTCGACGTCTTCGAGAACGACGGGCTGCTGGAGCACGTCCGCCGCATCGCGCCCTATTTCGAGCGCGCGCTGCGCTCGCTGTCGGACATTCCGGCGATCTCCGACATCCGGGTGAAGGGGCTGATGGCGGGGCTCGAATGCGAGCTCGACGCGGCCAATCCGGACGAGGACCGCGACATGGCCTTCGCGGCACGGGTCGATGCGATCTGCCAGCGCAACGGGTTGCTCCTGCGCCCGGTCTACAACGCCTGCGTGATGTCGCCGCCGCTGATCATCACCGAGGCGCAGATCGACGAGATGGTGCGGATCCTGCGGCTCGGGTTCGAAGAGGCGCTCGCCGGGTGAGCTTTCTCCCCGTCCTCCTCAACCCGATCCTGCCGGTCTTCGCCATCCTCGGGATGGGCTGGGGCCTGGGCCGGGCGGGCTGGATGACGGTGGACGATGCGCGGGTCATCAACCGCTTCGCCATGACGGTGCTGGTGCCGGTGGTGGTGCTGAAGCTCCTGTGGCAGGCGCCCTTCCACAGCTTCAGCCTGCCCCCGATCCTGCTCTACTTCGCCGCCGAGGTGATCCTCTTCGCGCTGGCCTACCAGATTGCCCGGCGGGTCTTCGGAACCGGGCCGGGGGAGGGGGTGATCCTGGGGTATGCCGCGATCTTCGCCAACAACGTCTTCTTCGGCCTGCCCATCGGTGTTCTGCTCTACGGCGAGGCGGGCGTGCTGCCGATCACCATGGTGGTGGTGCTCGACAGCACGGTGACCTTCGGCGGCACGATGTTCGTGCTGCAGGTGATCCGCGAGGGCAGGATCTCGCCCGGCAAGGTCGCCCGCATCATCACCCGCTCGCCGGTGCTCATCGCCATCGCGGCGGGCACGGTGCTTGGCCTCGCGGATGTGCCCATTCCCGGCACGGTGCAGACCTTCCTCGACTTCAACGGCAGCGCCGCGGCGCCGGTGGCGCTCTTTTCCATGGGGGTGGTGCTGGCCGCCACGCGGTTTGGCTGGGATCCGGCGGTTGCGGGTGTCACCGCGCTGAAACTGCTGGCCTTTCCGGCGCTGGTCTGGCTGCTGGTGGGCGGCTTCGGGCCGGGGTGGGAGGAGGGCCGGAGGTTCGCATTCGCCGCCGCCGCGCCGACCGGCTCCATGGCCTTCGGCCTCGCGTTGCTCTACGACGTGCCCACCGGACGGCTCGCCCAGGTGATGGTCTGGACCGCCTTCCTCAGCCTCTTCGCCCTCGCCGTGCTGGCCTGACGCGGGGCCCGGGGTTGACCTTGTTCGGCGGCAGGAGCAGGCTCCCCGCCGAACCTTTCCCCGCTGTGGAGTGCGCCATGAACGTCCAGTCCCCCAACGATCTCAGAGCCTTCTGGATGCCCTTCACGGCGAACCGCCAGTTCAAGCAGAATCCGCGGATGTTTGTGGGCGCGAAGGACATGCATTACACCACCGCCGACGGGCGCGAGGTGCTCGACGGCACGGCCGGGCTCTGGTGCTGCAACGCGGGCCACGCCCGGCCGAAGATCGTGGAGGCGGTGCAGGCCCAGGTGGCGGAGATGGATTATGCCCCGGCCTTCCAGATGGGCCACCCCAAGGCCTTCGAACTGGCCAACCGGCTGGTCGACATGGCGCCGGAGGGGATGGACCATGTATTCTACACCAACTCCGGGTCGGAGAGCGTTGATACCGCGCTGAAAATCGCGCTGGCCTATCATCGGTCGCGGGGCGAGGGGCAGCGCACCCGGCTCATCGGCCGCGAGCGCGGCTACCACGGCGTGGGCTTCGGCGGCATCTCGGTGGGCGGTATCGTGAACAACCGCAAGTTCTTCGGGGCGTTGCTGAACGGGGTGGACCACCTGCCGCACACCCACCTGCCGGAGAAGAACGCCTATTCCAAGGGCCAGCCCGAGCATGGCGCGGAGCTGGCCGACGAGCTGGAGCGCATCGTGGCGCTGCATGGCCCCGAGACCATCGCCGCGGTGATCGTGGAGCCGATGGCGGGCTCGACGGGCGTGATCCTGCCGCCGAAGGGCTACCTCGAGAAGCTGCGGGCGATCACCAAGAAATATGGCATCCTGCTCATCTTCGACGAGGTCATCACCGGCTTCGGCCGCCTCGGCACGCCCTTCGGCGCCGACTTCTTCGGCGTCACGCCCGACCTGATGACCACCGCAAAGGGCATCACCAACGGGGTGATCCCGATGGGCGCGGTGTTCTGCTCGGCCGAGATCCACGACGCCTTCATGCACGGGCCGGAGAACGCGATCGAGCTGTTCCACGGCTACACCTACTCGGGCCACCCGATTGCCGCCGCCGCGGGGCTGGCGACGCTGGAGACCTACCGCGAGGAGGGGCTCTTCGAGCGTTGCGCCGATCTGGCGCCCTACTTCGAGCAGATGCTGCACGGGCTGAAGGGGCTGCCCCATGTCATCGACATCCGCAACCTCGGGCTCGTGGGCGCCGTAGAACTGGAGCCGGTGGCGGGCGCGCCCACCAAGCGCGCCTTCGAGGCCTTCCTGAAGTGCTACGAGGAGGGCGTGCTGATCCGCACCACGGGCGACATCATCGCGCTGTCGCCGCCGCTGATCATCGACAAGGCCCAGATCGACCGGATCGGCGAAGTGCTGGCCAAGGTGCTGAAGACGCTGGGGTGACTTAAGAGTTCTGCACCGTCATCCTCGGGCCTGACCCGAGGACCTCTGCCCAGGAGATCCTCGGGTCGAGCCCGAGGATGACGGCCCTTCACGGAGCGCCCCATGCGACACATCGAGCTGGTGATCTTCGACTGCGATGGGGTGCTCGCCGACAGCGAGGTGATCTCGGCGCGGGTGCTGGTGGAGGCGCTGGAGCATCACGGGCTTTCGGTGACGGTCGATCATGTCTACCGCAACTTCGTCGGGCAGAGCTTTCCGAAGGTGGCCGAGAAGATCCGGCGGGACTTCGAGCTCGACCTGCCGAGCAGCTTCGAGGCGGAGTATCGCGGGCGGCTGGTGGAGGAGTTCGCAACCGGCCTGCGGCCGACGCCCGGGGTCGAGGAGATGATGGACAGGCTCGCAGCCCGGGCTTGCGTGGCAACCTCCTCCTCGCCGCCCCGGGTGCAGCGCACCCTGGCGCTGCTGGGCTTCGCCGAAAGATTTGAACGGGTGTTCACCGCCTCCGAGGTGGCCCAGGGCAAGCCCGCGCCCGACCTCTTCCTCCATGCCGCCAAGTGCTTGAACACAAAGCCTGAATCCTGCCTCGTCATCGAAGACAGCAAGGCCGGGCTGATGGCGGCGGAGGCGGCGGGCATGGAGGTCTGGCGCTACACCGGCGGGGCGCATTTTGCCGGCTTCTCGGCGGACGACATCGACACCCCCACCGGAATCCCCGGCTTTGACAACTGGTCGGCTTTCTATCAAATGGCCCCCGAGTTGAAGAAAGTTACCTAGCGAGGGGACCGGATGGCGCGCGCCACGGGCGAAACGGCAAGGCTCGACGATGCGGCCCGGGCGGGCTGGCTCTATTACGTGGCGGGCAACACCCAGGACGAGATCGCCCGCAAGCTCGGCGTCAGCCGGCAGTCGGCGCAGCGGCTCGTGAGCCTCGCGGTGCAGGAGAAGCTGGTGAAGTTCCGGCTCGATCATCCGATCGCCCGCTGCATGGACCTCGCCGCCGCGCTGACCGAGAAGTTCGACCTGCAGTTCTGCGATGTGGTGCCCACCGATCCGGCCGCGCCCGAGCTCGCCACCGGGGTGGCGGCGGCGGGGGCGGCGGAGATGGAGCGCTGGCTCGCGGACCCGACGCCGCGGGTGATCGGGCTCGGCACCGGGCGGATGCTGCGGGCCTGCGTCGAGCAGCTGCCGCGGATGGACTGCCCGCAGCACCACCTCGTCAGCCTCGTCGGCAACATGAGCCCCGACGGCTCGGCCACCGCCTACAACGTGGTGGTGCGACTGGCCGAGAAGGTGGGGGCGCCGCACAACCCGATGCCGCTCATCGCGGTGGTGCGCTGCGCCGACGATCTGAAGCTGATGCACGCGCAGGAGCCGGTGGAAAACACCCTGGCGCTGGCAGCGCGCGCCGATGTGACCTTCGTCGGCATCGGCCATATCGACGCCACCTCGCCGCTTTCGGTGGACGGGTTCATCAGCCCTGCCGAGAGCGCCGAGCTGATCGCCCAGGGCGCGGTGGGCGAGATGGTGGCCTGGGCCTTCGACGCCGAGGGGCACCAGATCGAGGGGCTGACCAACGCGCGCGTCTCCTCCGCGCCGCTCGATCCCGGCACCACGCGCCGGATCTGCGGGCTGGCCCTGGGCAAGGCCAAGCAGAGGGCGATTCTCGGAGCGCTGCGCGGGCGGCTGATCAACGCGCTGATCACCGACGAGGCCACCGCCGAGGCCGTGCTCGCCCTGGCCTGAGCGCCAACCCCCGATAAACCAAGCTGAAAAGCCCGCCAGCCCGGCGGTTTGCCGCGCTTTTGTGCAACCGCAGGACCGGGGGATTGACAACTTGCCGCAGGAGGTGTGAGTATTTGCCCACTACGATAGCATTTGCCCGAAAAGGGCATTGGGGGGACATCAATGAC
>CAYVQK010000184.1:0-7161 GCA_964454145.1 uncultured Oceanicola sp.
AAGCGTGGGCCGATTTAGAGGCCGGGGCGCAGGGCGTCAAGGGGGAAAAGTCGGGGGCATTGTCTCGATTTCAGCAACAAACGCACGCGTTGCGCAGGATTGGCGCGTGCAGGGGGAGCCGGGCTGCGGAAAGCGGCATTTTCCCGCGGCGGCGGTGCGGGTAACGTGTCGGGCGAAGCCTATGGAGACAGCCCCGTGCAAGCCGGCCAAAGCCTGACGAAAGACATCGTGCTGGTCGGTGGCGGCCATGCCCATGCGCTGGTGCTCAAGCGGCTCGGGATGGCACCGCTCGCGGGCGCGCGGCTGACGCTGGTGAACCCCGGCACGACGGCACCCTATTCGGGGATGCTGCCGGGGCATATCGCGGGACACTACCCGCTGGAGGCGCTCCAGATCGACCTGCACCGGCTTGCCCGCTTCGCCGGAGCACGGCTGATCGACGGGCGCGCGGTGGCGCTCGACCGGAAGGCGCGGGAGGTGGTGGTGGAGACCGCGGCGGGCAGGCGGCGGCTCGGCTATGACATCGCCTCGCTCGACATCGGCGTGACCTCCGACATGCCGCAGCTGCCCGGGTTTGCCGAGCACGCCTGTCCTGCCAAGCCGCTCGACGCCTTCGCCGCGCGGTGGGAGGCCTATGTGGCGGCCCCCGGAGAAGGCCGCGTGGTGGTGATCGGCGCGGGGGTGGCCGGGGTGGAGCTGGCGATGGCGGCGCGGCACAGGCTGGCCGGCGCGGGTGTGCAGCCGGCTGTCACGCTGGTCGATGCCGCCAAGGCGCTTGCGGCGCTGGGCGGAGGCGCGAGGGCGCGGCTGTTCGAGACCTTGCGCCAGGCGGGTATCACGGTGATCGAGGCGGCGCGCGTGAGCCGGATCGAGGCCGGGGCGGTGATGCTGGAGGATGGCCGGGCGCTGCCTGCCGACTTCATCATCGGCGCCGGCGGGGCGCGGCCGCATGACTGGCTGAGCCAGACGGGGTTGGCGCTGGAGAAGGGCTTTGTCCGGGTGGGCGCGGACCTGCGGAGCGTGACCGATCCGGCGATCTTCGCCGTGGGCGACTGCACCCATTTCGAGCCCGATCCGCGGCCGAAGGCCGGGGTCTACGCGGTGCGGGCCGCGCCGGTGCTGGAGGAGAACCTGCGCCGGAGCGTGGCGGGCGAGGCGCGGCTGAAGCCGTTCCGGCCGCAGAAGGACTACCTCAAGCTCATCTCGCTGGGCGAGAAGGCGGCGCTGGGCGAGAAGATGGGGCTGGTTGCCGCGGGCCCCTGGGTCTGGCGGGTGAAGGACCGGATCGACCGGGCCTTCATGGAGAAGTTCACGCGGTATCCGAGCATGGGCGGAGACGACCCGAAGGCGGAGCCGATGCTCTGCGCGGGGTGCGGCGCGAAGATCGCGCCGACCGCGCTGAAGGCGGCGCTGGCGGAGCTGCCCGCACCGGAGCGGGAGGACGTGGTGAGCCTGCCGGGCGACGATGCGGCGATCCTGGCGATGGAGGGCGACTGGCAGGTGATCACCACCGACCACCTGCGCGGCTTCACCGAGGATCTCGCACTGATGGCCCGGATCGCGGCGGTGCATGCGCTTGGCGACGTCTGGGCGATGGGGGCACGGCCGCAGGCTGCGCTGGCCTCGGTCACCCTGCCCCGGATGGCTCCGGAGATGCAGGCCCGTTCGATGCGCGAGGTGCTGGCCTCTGCAAGCGCGGTGTTCCGTGCCGAGGGGGCGGAGCTGGTGGGCGGGCACAGCTCGATGGGGGCGGAGGTGCAGCTGGGCTTCACCGTCACCGGGCTGCGCACCGCCTTTCCGGTGGGGTTGGAGAATGCACAGGCGGGCGACGCGCTGATCCTGACCAAGGCGTTGGGCACCGGCACGATCCTGGCGGCCGACATGCGCGGTGAAGGGAAGGCGGAGTGGGTTACCGGCGCCCTGGCGTCGATGGCGCGCGCCCAGGGCGACGCGGCACGGCTGCTGACAACCGCCCATGCGATGACCGATGTGACCGGCTTCGGCCTTGCGGGGCACCTGCTGGCGATCTGCGAGGCGAGTGGCGTGGGCGCTTCGGTGAAGCTCGGGGCGATCCCGCTGCTGCCCGGCGCGGCGGAACTGGCGGGCAAGGGTATCCGCTCGACGCTCTGGGAGGAGAACCGCGCCGCCGTGGCCGCGCGCATCGGGCTGCCCGCCCCTGCCCCGCCCGAGGCCGACCTGCTGTTCGACCCGCAGACGGCGGGTGGCCTTCTGGCCGCCGTGCCGCCGGGGCGGGCCGCGAAGCTGGTTGCCGAGTTGCAGGCGCTTGGCTACCCGGCAGCGCGGATCGGGCAGGTGGTGGCGGGCGAGCCGTTTCTGCGGGTGCAGTGAGTGCCTCCATCCGCTCCGGCTTCGACAGGAATACGGCCCCGGCGGGGACGTGCCGGGGCCGTTCGCCCGGGGGAGAAACCGGGCGCTGCTCGGCGGGAGTACCGCCTTGCCCCTGCGCCCCATGGGGATGACGGCGCAGGGGGTCTCGGGGGTTACTGCGAGAGGCTCTGGGCCAGGCGCATCAGGTTGACGGCCTCGGCGCGGTAGCCGAATTCGTCTTCGCCCTTGGCGCCGTTGGCCAGTTCGATGGCCTCGGCATAGCCCCAGTCTCCGAGGTAGTCAGAGCCCTTGAGGAGCTGGCCGAAGCCGGCGATGGCGGCGGCGAAACGGGTTTCGTCGGTCGCGGTGCCCATGCCCTCGGTGATCGGGAACTCGAGCAACTCGCTGTCGCTTTCGCCCGGTTCCTTCCAGCGCATGCGGAGGAAGGCGAGCTCGGGGTTGTCCTGCTCGGCCTGGGCGGGCGCGACGGAGGCATCGGCGGAGCCGTAGCGGAGCGGGTCGTTCAGCACGGCGGGGGAGCCGACCGGGGTGACCTCGTAGATCGCCGTTACCGAGTGGCCCGCGCCGATCTCGCCCGCATCGACCTTGTCGTTGTTGAAATCCTCACGCTTCAGGGCGCGGGTCTCGTAGCCGATGAGGCGATATTCGGCGACCTGGGCCGGGTTGAACTCCACCTGGATCTTCACGTCCGACGCGATGGGGAAGAGCGCGCCGGTGAGCTGGTCGACCAGCACCTTGCGGGCCTCGTTGAGCGTGTCGATGTAGGCGGCCTGGCCATTGCCATTCTGCGCCAGCGACTGCATCAGCGCGTCGTTCAGGTTGCCGCGCCCGAAGCCGAGGACCGAGAGGAAGGTGCCGCTGTCGCGCTTCCTTTCGATGAACTCCTTCATCTCGTCAGGCGAGGAGAGGCCGACGTTGAAGTCGCCGTCGGTAGCCAGCAGGACGCGGGAGATTTCGCCCTCCTCGGTCATCTGTTCGGCGACGGCATAGGCCTGTTCGAGGCCCGCCGCCCCCGCGGTGGAGCCGCCCGCGCCGATGTTGTCGAGCGCGGCGAGGATCGTGGCGCGCTCGCCCGCGGGGGTGGGCGGCAGAACGAGGCCGGACGAGCCTGCGTAGGCGACGATGGCGACCTGATCCTCGGGGCGCAGCTCGGGGAGCATGAGGCGCAGGGACTGCTTCAGGAGCGGGAGCTTGTTGGCGTCGGACATGGAACCGGAGCTGTCCACCAGGAAGACGAGGTTGAGCGGCGGTCGGTCCTCGATCACCGGCATCTCGCCCTGGATCGCCACCGTCACGAGCTGGGTGTCGGGGTTCCACGGCGTGTCGGAGACAACGACGGTCGGCTTGAAGGGCGCAGGATCATCGGCCTCGGGAGCGGCGTAGGCGTAGGGGAAGTAGTTGACCATCTCCTCCACGCGCACGGCGTCCGCAGGGGGCAGCCGGCCGCTGTTAAGCGAGGAGCGCACGACGGAATAGCTCGCGGTGTCGACGTCGATCGAGAAGGTCGAGACCGGCTCTTCGGCGGCCACCTTCACCGGGTTCTGCTCGGCCTCGGGGAAGGCCTCGGTGTCGGGCTCGGGCGCCTGGTAGATGCCATCGCCCGGAGGCGGGGCAGGCATGGGCTGGGTCACGCCGGCGATGCCGGCGAGGCCACCGTCCCGGGTCTGGCCGGGCGCCACCTTGCGGGCGACCGTTGCGGTGCGCGGCTGCACGGAGGGGGCGGGCGGGGCTTCGGCGGCCACATCGGCCATCGCGTCGGCTTCCAGCACGGGTTCCGGAGCGGGCTCTGCCTCGGTGGCTTCGGTCGTGGCGACCTCTTCCTCGGCGACCTGCTCCTGCGCCACTTCCGGTGCGGCGGCACCTGCGGCGGCTCCATCATCGGCGCGGGCCTCGTCGGCGTCGGCAAGCTGCATGCGCTCGGCATCTTCCGACCGGGCGCGCTCGTCCCCGGTGGTGGGCGTCTCGTTCACCGAAATGACCTCGGGCGCGCCCGGCTGGCGCATCTGCGGGATGATGACGACGGCGGCCAGGCCGGCGGCGACGATGCCGGTGGTGGCGGCCAGACCGGCCTTGGTGCTCAGCTTGGAAAACATCTCTTTCACTCCTTGCATCAGCCCCGCCTTTCGGGGGCTTTCGGGAGTGAGACGGGCATCATCGGCCAATCCTTGGCGGATGCGCGCATTTTCTTCGCGCTCGGCGTCGAAGGCCTGCATCGCAAGGGCCATCGCGGCCTTCTTCGCCGCCGGGTCGGGGGCGGGGGGCGCGGCCTTCATCGCCGCTTTCAGCTTGTCGAACTCGTCGTCGGTCATGACGCCATATCCTCGTTTGCCCGGGCGCGGAGGCGCTTTTTGACCTCCGACATGCGCCAGGCGATCGTGCCCTCGCTCACACCCAGGATCTCGCCGGCCTGGGATTGTGTCAGTTCCTCGCCCAGCACCAGGGCGCAGGTGTCTCGCAACTCCGTCGGCAGGCCCTGAAGGGTGGCGGTGAGCCAGTCCACCTGTGCGGCGGTCTCCGCCATCTCGGCCTGGCGGGCCTGCTCCCAGTCGCCCCAGCCGTCCGCGGCCCGGGCCTGCGTGGCCGCCCTCCGCCGTCTGTCATGGGCAGCGTTCACCGCCACCCGGTAGAGCCAGGTGGTGAAGGCGGCGCGGCCCTCGTAGCGGGCGAGCTTCGCCGGCAGCGCAAGGCAGATGTCCTGGGTCAGATCCTCGGCCTCGGCCCGCGCGCCGGTGAGGCGGAAGGCGAAGGCGAAGAGCCTGTCATAGTGCCGCGACAGCAGCGAGGCAAAGGCCTCGCGGTCACCGCCGGCGGCGGCCAGGGCCAGGGAATGATCGGACACCGACATGCGCATACCGTTGGTCAGACGGATGCCGGGCGTCAATCCTTGGGGGCGGGGGCAAAGTTTTTTCCCGCTCGGTTCACGATCGGCCTGCGACGGCGGCCGGTGGCCAGCGCGATGAGGCCCGCGCCGACGATGATGGCGGAGCCGATGAGCGTGGCGGTGTCGGGGCGTTCGCCGAAGACGAGGGCGGCGAGGATCATCGCCACGACGAGCCGGGTGTAGCGGAAGGGCGCGACCACGCCGACGTCGCCGGTGCGCATGGCGATGGTGAGGGCGTAGTAGGCCGAGGCCCCGGCGAGGGAGGCGGCCAGGATGCGCAGCGCGTCGGGGCCGGAGGGCACGACCGGGGCGGATTGGAAGGCGAGGATGGTGAGGCCCGCGGGGATGAGGATGGCGCAGCCGTAGAGGCTGAGTTGCAGGTGCGAAAGCGCGGGCGGCGCGGCGCGGGTGGCGAGATCGCGCCCGGCGAAACCCACCATGCCGAGCACCGAGAGGATCGCCAGCATATCGAAGCCCTCGAGACCGGGGCGCAGGACGAGGAGCACGCCGACGAAGCCCACGAGGATCGCGGCCCAGCGCGCCGGGCTGACCGGCTCGCGCAGCACCGTCATCGCCCCGAGCGCCACCACCAGCGGTGCGGCCTGGAGGATAGCCGAGGCAGTGGAAAGCGGGGTGAGCGCGATGGCGAGCGTGTAGAAGACCCGGCCCAGCATCTCGAAGCCGCAGCGCACCGCCATGGGGCGGGAAAAGAGCGCCGGGTGGATCAGCCGCTGCCCGCGGCGCAGGCAGAGGATGGCGAAGATCGTGGTGCCGATCACGCCGAAGGTGGCCAGCACCTGCCCCACCGGCACCGCGCCGGCGGCCGACTTGATGAAGGCGTCCTCGACGGCGAAGCCGGCCATGGAGGCCGTCATCCAGAGTGCGCCCTGGGCATTGGGGGAAAGCGGCATGGAGGCCTCGCGGGAAAGGTGCGCGCAGGTTGCCCGGATGCAGGGCGAGGTCAACCCCGCGGCGCGGGTGGCGGCGATTGGGGGATCGACCCCATACGATCGGGCCGCCCTGGAGGCCATTTTCCTCTCATCCGGTCGGCATTGACCACAAACACACAGAAAGGAACAGACAGATGAAACTCACGAAGATCATGGCTCTCCCCGCCCTCCTCGTTGCCACCGCCCTCTCGGGCTGCATCGAGATCGACCCCGGCCTGGTGCAGGACGGCCCCGGCGAGCCCTCCGGGCCGCAGAAGGCGGTGCTCAACCCCGCCACGCTGAACAACGGCGACACCGTCACGGTGAATGTCGTGCGGGATGGCTCCGGCAGAGGCGGGCTTCTCCAGCTCTGCCTGAAGAACCAGGCGACCTGGGACAAGCGGTTCAGCGTGAACGGGGGCGGCTGGGTGGTTGCGGCACGCAACTCCACGCGCTGCACCCAGGTTTCGGCGGCGCCGGGCCAGCGGGTGAACTTCTCGCGCCACACCCTCGCCGGCTGGATCGACTCCGGCGGCAAGAGCTACGACATGACCGACCGGGGCGGCTCGCGGATCGAGCTGGTCTGGCTTCAGTAACCCGTTGGGCGAGGCACGCCCGGGACCGACATCGCCCCGGCGCGCCGAGCCCGGTCCCGGGCCGACCGGGACGCGCCGATCCGGCTCCCCTGCCGGGTCGGCGTTTCCTTTTGGCTATTCGCGGCTCAGTGCCGTCGGGCGTCGGCGGGGTAGACGCCGAGGATCTTCACCTCCTCGGTGAAGTGATCCAGCTCTTCCATCGCCAGCTTCACGTTCGCATCGTCGGGGTGACCCTCGATGTCGGAGTAGAACTGCGTGGCAGTGAAGCTGCCGCCGACCATGTAGCTCTCGAGCTTGGTCATGTTCACCCCGTTCGTGGCGAAGCCGCCCATCGCCTTGTAGAGCGCGGCGGGGATGTTGCGCACCTGGAAGACGAAGGTGGTCATCATGTCGGGCGCGCGGCGGG
>CAYVQK010000185.1:0-7126 GCA_964454145.1 uncultured Oceanicola sp.
TGCCGACGGCGGGGGAAATGGTGTTCTACGACCGCTCCTGGTACAACCGGGCCGGCGTGGAGCGGGTGATGGGGTTCTGCTCGCCCAACGAATACCTCGAGTTCATGCGGCAGACGCCGGAGCTGGAGCGGATGCTCGTGCGGTCGGGCATACGGCTCTACAAGTACTGGTTCTCGGTCACGCAGGAGGAGCAGCGGGCGCGCTTCGCGGAGCGGGAGACGGACCCGCTGAAGCGGTGGAAGCTCTCGCCCATCGACAAGGCGAGCCTCGACCGGTGGGACGATTACACCGAGGCGAAGGAGGCGATGTTCTTCTACACCGACACGGCGGATGCGCCCTGGACCATCGTGAAGAGCGCCGACAAGAAGCGGGCGCGGATCGCCTGCATGCGGCACTTCCTGGCGAGCCTCGACTATCCGGGGCGCGACATGAAGGTGGTGCAGCGCCCGGACCCGAAGCTGGTGAGCGCGGGGTCGCATGTGGTGCATGGCTCGGAGCATATCCTGGGCGCGGCGCTGCATCCGGAGATGCGGCGGGGCGGGTGAGCGGTGGTCACATCTTGCCGAGGGGGCGCCGAGGCCGCTTGAGGCGGGTCGGGCGCCGCTGTACGGTCGCCGCCATGAAACAGTGGATTGCAGCCTTGGCGATGGTGCTCCCCGGCGCGGCGGGGGCGCATCCGCATGTCTTCGTGGAGACCGGCTTCGAGGTGATCTTCGACGAGGCCGGGATGATCGAGGCCGTGCGGGTGAGCTGGCGCTACGACGAGCTGACCTCGCTCTTCATCGCCGAGGAGCGCGGGGTGGACGGCGATTACGACGGCGAGGCCACCGGTGCCGAGCTGGAGACGCTCAAGGGCTTCGACATGGACTGGCCCGAGGGGTTCGAGGGCGACACCCATGTGACGGTCGACGGGGTGAAGGTGCCGCTCGGGCCGCCCGAGGAGATCACGGCGGGCTACGCGGGGGGCTTCCTCTCCTCCACGCATCTGCGCCGCCTGGCGGAGCCGGTGGACCCGGAGGCGGTGGTGGTGATCTCGCCCTATGACGAGACCTATTACTCGGCCTACGAGGTGACCTCGGACACGGTGCTGAGTGGCCGCGAGGGATGCGAGGCCGAGCTCTGGGTGCCGGACTATGATGCCGCGGCGGAGCAGCTTCAGGCGGCGCTGGACGAGGTTCAGGGCGCGGCCGAGGCGCAGGGGCTCGACGAGGCGGAGTTTCCGCCGGTGGGCGACATGTTCGCGCAGGAAGTCAGGGTGGCGTGCGACGCGGGCTCGTGATCGCGGCGCTGGTGCTGGCGGTGGTGCTCCTCGGTCTCTGGGCCAGCGGCGCGATGGAGGCGCTTGGCCGCTGGGCGGCGGGGGCGCAGCGGGAGTTCCAGGGCAGCATGGCGCGGGCGATCCGGGCGCTGAAGGCGGGCCAGCCCGCGGCGCTCTGGGGGCTGATGGGGCTGTGCTTTTCCTACGGGGTGGTTCATGCGGCGGGTCCGGGGCACGGCAAGGTGCTGATCGGCGGATATGGCCTCGGGCGGCGGGTGCCGCTGGTGAAGCTCTCGGTGGTGGCGCTGCTGTCGTCGCTGGCGCAGGCGGCGACGGCGGTGCTGCTGGTTTACGGCGCGATCACGGCGCTGGGCTGGGGCGGCGAGCGGGTGGAGGGGCTGACGGAAGACGTGCTGGCCCCGGCGAGCTACGGGGCGATCGCGCTGATCGGCGTATGGCTGGCCTGGCGGGGGCTGCGCGGGCTGATGCGGCGGGCGCGGGCCGAGGCGGGGCATGGGCAGGATGGTACGGAGGCTCACAAGCATGGGCACGGACATCACCACGATCACGGGCATCACGACCATGTGCATGAGGGCGAGGGCGCGGTCTGCGACACCTGCGGGCACGCCCACGGACCGACGCTGGAGGAGGTCGAGCGGGCGGGGAGCCTTCGGGATATCCTCGTGCTCATCGGCGGCATCGCGATCCGGCCCTGCACGGGGGCGCTTTTCCTGCTCATCATCACCTGGCGGCTCGATCTTGCAGGCGCGGGCATTGCCGGGGCCTTCGCGATGGGCCTCGGCACGGCGCTGGTGACCATCGCGGTGGCGGTGATGGCGGTGACCCTGCGCGAGGGCACCTGGAGCGCGCTGGAGGGACGCGGCGGGGCGCTGCGGGTGGCGGCGCCGGTGATGGAGCTGGTGGCGGGGGCACTGGTGGTCATCGTTGCGATGCAGTTGCTGTTGCGGGCAATCTGAAGGGGGCTGTCGGGCCCTGCTGGACGCTTGTTTTTGCCCTGGCCGAGGCCTAATCTGGCTGCGTGGCGCGGCTCCCGCAAGGGCCTGCGCCAACTCATCGAAGTCATCGCCCTGACGCCGGTCAGGCAACCCTGATCTTCCCTGAGGATCGACCCGCACGGCCTGTCGCCGCTGCGGAACATGACCGTGTGAGGACATCATGGGAAAAGGCAACAACAGGCGCGGCAACAAGGAAGCGAAGAAGCCGAAACAGGAGAAGCCGAAGGTGCTGGCGACGGCCAACTCCGGCGCGGCGAAGCCGGTTTCGCTGGGGGAGAAGAAGGGGCGCTAGGGCCGCCTCAGAGCGGCACCGGGATCATCGTGCCCTGGAGGGCGGCGACGTGCCTGCGCGGGCCGTCGCCGCCTTCGTCGTAGACATCCGCCGCGACCACGACGAGGCGTCGGCCCGGCTTGAGGACGCGGCCTTCGGCCACGAGCTGGCCTGACGCGGGGGCGAGGAGGTTGATCTTCATCTCGACGGTCATCACCTCGACCTCCGGGGGCAGGAGGCTGAGGGCGGCGTAGCCTGCGGCGCTGTCGGCCAAGGTGAAGATGAGCCCGCCGTGGGCGAAGCCCTGCTGCTGGCGGTGACCTTCGAGCACCGGTGCGCTGAGCGTGACCCGGCCGGGCGCGAGCGCGGTGAGGGTGGCGCCGATGGAGGCCATCATGGATTGCCGGGCGAAGCTGTCGCGGACCCGGGCCTGCATGGCGCTGTCTGATGTCATCGGTCGAACCCTCCCCCGGTCGGCCTGCCGACTGAAGCCTGTCGGGCGGCGGGGAGCAACCCCCGGAACGGGGTGGGCGGCGGCGGGAGAATTCTGCTGACAGCATGGGTCTTGCCCCGGATGCGGCAAAGCCCTAGCAGGGGCCATGCGCGATCAGATGACATATGCGGGGCACGCGAAGGCGATTCTGCTCCTCGGGCTGCCGCTCGTCGGCGGGCATCTGGCGCAGATGGCGATCCAGATCACCGACACGCTGATGATGGGCTGGTACTCGATCCCCGGGCTTGCCGCGATGGTGCTGGCGGGGACGTTCTGGATCGTGGCCTTCATCTTCTCCATCGGGTTCAGCCAGGCGGTGCTGCCGCTGGTCGCCGAGGCGAGCGAGCGGGGCGAGGAGGGGGTGCAGCGCCTGCGGCGGGTGACGCGGATGGGCTTCTGGCTTTCGGCCTTCTCCTGGGCGGCCTTCCTGCCGGCCTTCTGGTATTCCGGCCCGATCCTGGTGGCGCTGGGGCAGGAGCCGGAGCTGGCGGAGATGGCGCAGGGCTACCTGCGGATCGCGGGGGTGGCGCTGCTGCCGGCGCTGATCACCATGGTGCTGAAGAGCTACCTTTCGGCCCTGGAGCGGACCTCGGTGCTGCTCTGGATCGCCATTGTCGCGGCGGTGGTGAACGTGTTCCTGAACTGGGTGTTCATCTTCGGCAACCTCGGCGCGCCCGAGTTGGGCCTGCGGGGCGCGGCCTGGGCCTCGCTCACCGGGCACATGCTGTCGATGGTTCTGCTGGCGTTCTACGCGGCGCGGGTCTTTCCCGAGCATGGCATCTTCCACCGGCTCTGGCGCGGCGATGCGGGGGCGATCCGGCAGGTGTTCTCGCTGGGCTGGCCGATCGGGCTGACGCTGCTGGCGGAGGTGGGGCTCTTCGCCTTCTCCTCGCTGCTGATGGGCTGGATCGGCACCCTCGCGCTGGCGGCCCATGGCATCGCCATCCAGATCGCCAGTGCGACCTTCATGGTGCATCTGGGCCTCTCCAACGCGGCGACGATCCGGGCGGGCAAGGCCTTTGGCCGGATCGACGAGCCGGGGCTGCGGCGCGGGGCGCAGGTGTCGATCGCGCTGTCGATGATCTGGGCGGTGGTGACGCTGGTGGCCTACCTCGTCTTCCCGGCCTTCCTCGTCGGCCTCTTCGTGGACCCGAGCGAGCCCGCCCGCGAGGCGATCATCGCCACCGGCGTGGGGCTGATGGCGATGGCGGCGCTGTTCCAGCTCTTCGACGGGGCGCAGGTGACAGCGATGGGGCTCCTGCGCGGCGTGCAGGACATCCGCGTGCCGATGTGGATCGCCGCCGTCTCCTACTGGGGCGTGGGCGCGCCGCTGGCCTGGGGCTTCGGCTTTCCGATCGGCTGGGGCGGCATGGGCGTGTGGTTCGGCCTCGCCATGGGGCTCGCCGTGGCGGGCGTGCTGCTGCTCTGGCGGTTCTGGGCGCGGTCGGTGCGGATCGGGGTGCCGGGCGGCCGGGTGGTGCCGGCCACCGCCTAAGCCATTGGCCGCGGGCCTCTTCCGCCCTGCGGAAAGCGGTGCTAGGCATGCAGCCAACCAGTGATGGAGGCCCCCGATGAACCAGAGCGCACCGAAGGACCAGCTGGGCAGCCTGCTGCGCCGTCTGCCGGGGAAGATCTTTGCCGTCATCGACGGGGCGCATTTCGACGACCTGCCGGGGCGGATCCGCGACGTCGGGCTGGAGGCGCTGCCGCTGTTCACCGACGAGATCGACCTGCCCGCGCTGGGCCGCGGGCCGCACCTGGTGGCCTGTCCGAACCTCTTTGCCGTGGAGCAGGTGACGGATGTCTGCGCCGGGGTGCCCGCGGTGGTGTGGTGGGACTGGCCGGACCAGGGGAAGAAGACGGCCGACAACATCTTCGCCCATCTGCGGCGGCTGAACCTTGTGGAGATCCCGGCCAACCGGGCCGAGCCCATCGTGGGGCGGCGGCAGGTGGGCGCGGTGGACCGGGGCGCGGGCTGGGAGACGGTGCTGTTCCGCCATGGCGATCCGCATGTGATGTCGCTCCTGATCCCGGTGCTGGACGAGGCGCAGCGGGGGCAGCTCTTCGGCGCGGCGCTCTCGGTGGCGATGCAGCCGCCGGGGCAGGAGGTGACCCATACGAAGAACCCCAGCCACAACGCGCCGCCGGGCTTCGGCCGGCTGCGGCTGCGGGCGGAGCAGTATGACGAGCTGGCGGGCGTGCATGGGCGCGGGCTGCGGCGGCGGGCGGTGCACGAGCTGGGGCCGGACATGCCCGAGCGGACGGCGGAGGAGCGCGAGGCGCGGGTGGTGGATGCCTACGACCGGGCCGAGAGCTATGGCTGCATGACGCTGGACCAGATCTGGGAGTTCATCCACCTCGACAAGCGCTGGGGCCGGCGGTTCGAGCTGGCCGAGGGCCACGAGAAGGTGCTGGAGGCGCTGAAGATGCCGGACGCCAGCGCCGAGGAGCGGCTGTGGCGGGCGGAGCTGGAGCTGGGCTTCGCCAAGTAGGGGCGTGGTTCGGGGCTTTGCGGGGCCGGGCTGAAGCCCGGCCTACGGGGGCAGGGATGGCGGGGGTGTCGGGACACGTCCCGACCTGCGATTTCTCGGGATTTGGGTGTCGGGCCAGGTTGCGACCTGCGGCGCTTGAACGCGAACGGGCGGCGGGCCGATGGCCGCCGCCCGGTGTATCCGTGCGGTGAGGCGGCGCTCAGGAGAGCAGCTCGTCCTCGGTGATGACCTCGTCGGTGGGCAGCACTTCGACGCCCTGGGCATCGAGCACCGGCTCCGGCTCGGGCTCCGGCGGCGGCGTGATGCAGCCGGCGAGGGCCAGCGCCAGCAGGAGGGGCAGCGTTTTGCGGATCATGGGTGTCCCTTTCAAAGTGATAAACGAACGATGGGCGCAGATTGGCGCAAAAGCCCGGGGCAGGCAACAGGGCCGGCGTTCAACTCTCGCCGCGCGCCTTCATCAGCCGATCGGCCTTCTTGCGCACCAGCACGGAGCGCAGATCGTGCATGGCCAGGAGCAGCGCGTCGGTGACCTCCTCGAGCTGGTCGTCGGAGGCCTTGGACTGGACCCATTGGGTGGTGATGTTGAGGTAGTCGACCGCGCGGTGGATGTCGTCGATGTCGCGGCGGGCCAGCAGGGCGGAGCGCTCGGTCATCCAGTCGGTGATCGCGGCCACGTCTTCCTCGGTGAGCTTGTGGTCGCCGTGGGGCTTCACCTCGCCGTTCCGGATGTTGATGACGGCGATCTGGTCCATCTCGATACGGCGCTGGCGGTTCTCGGTGTCGACGCGGAAGGCGACGGCCCCGTTCTCGCGCACGCGGAAGTAATAGTCCGGCAAATCGCCTGCCATCGGCCTCTGTCCCTGATTGTTTGCAAAGGGATAGCAGCCGCAGGGGCGCGGCGCTAGGTGGTGGGCACACGGGCGTCCGCTGCCCGAAAGCAAGAGGCCCGGCGGTTGGCCGGGCCTTTGGGTCATGTCGGGTGGGTGGTGGGCAGATTGCCCACCCTACTTCAGCCCGGCGCAGAAGGCCTGGATGCGGGTGCAGGCTTCCTTCAGGTTCTCGTCGGAGGTGGCGTAGCTGACGCGGAAGTTGGGCGAGAGGCCGAAGGCGGCGCCGAAGACGGCGGCGACGCCCTTCTCTTCCAGCAGCGCGGTGCAGAAGTCCTCGTCGTTCTCGATCTTCTTGCCGCCCTCGGTCGTCTTGCCGATGCAGCCGGCCACGTCGGGGTAGACGTAGAAGGCGCCCTCGGGGGTGGCGCAGGTTATGCCTTGCGCCTCGTTCAGCATCGAGACCACCATGTCGCGGCGGCGCTTGAAGGTCTCGTTGTTCACCGGGATGAAGTCCTGCGGGCCGTTCAGCGCCTCGACGGCGGCATATTGCGAGACCGAGCAGGGGTTGGAGGTGCTCTGCGACTGGATCTTGCCCATCGCCTTGATCAGCTCGACGGGGCCGGCGGCATAGCCGATGCGCCAGCCGGTCATGGCATAGGCCTTGGAGACGCCGTTCACCGTGAGGGTGCGGTCATAGAGGGCAGGCTCGACCTGGGCCGGGGTGCAGAACTCGAAACCGTCGTAGACGAGGTGCTCGTACATGTCG
>CAYVQK010000186.1:0-7105 GCA_964454145.1 uncultured Oceanicola sp.
CGGCGTCTCGCAACGCAGCTTAGGGCCGGCCACCACGCGGTCGGTGGTGGTCGCCAGATCGAGCGCAGGGTTGAGCGTGACCGTCAGGATGTCTCTCATGACGCGGAGAATACACCGGTTCGGCCCCTCGCCAAGGGCGGCGAACTGGACAAAGCGCCGCGCTTGTGAAATTGCCAGCCGCGTATGCAGGAGGCTAGCATGACCACCACCCGTTTCGCACCGTCGCCCACCGGTCACATCCATGTGGGCAACCTCCGCACCGCGCTGTTCAACTACCTGATCGCCCGCAAGGCCGGCGGCACCTTCATCCTGCGCATCGACGACACCGATGCCGAGCGCAGCAAGGAAGAATACGTCGACGGCATCAAGCGCGACCTCGAATGGCTCGGTCTGCACTGGGACAAGACGGAGCGACAGAGCGCGCGGCTCGACCGCTACCATGCCGCCGCGGACGAACTGCGCGCCATGGGCCGCTTCTACGAGGCCTTCGAGACCCCGACCGAGCTGGACCTCAAGCGCAAGAAGCAGCTCAACATGGGCAAGCCCCCGGTCTACGACCGCGCCGCGCTGGAGCTGACCGAGGCGCAACGCCAAGCCTATCGTGACGAGGGCCGCAGCGGCCACTGGCGCTTCAAGCTCGACCAGGAGCGGATCGAATGGGCCGACGGAATCCTCGGGGACATCTCGATCGACGCGGCCTCCGTGTCGGACCCGGTGCTGATCCGCGGCGACGGCCAGGTGCTCTACACGCTGGCCTCCGTGGTCGACGACACCGAGATGGGCATCACCAACGTGGTGCGCGGCTCCGACCACGTGACCAATACCGCGACCCAGATCCAGATCATCGAGGCGCTTGGCGGCAGCGTGCCCGCCTTCGCCCACCACTCGCTGCTTACCGGCCCGCAGGGCGAGGCGCTCTCCAAGCGGCTCGGCACCCTGGCGCTGCGCGACCTGCGCGACCGCGGCGTGCAGCCGATGGCGCTGCTGTCGCTGATGGCCCGCCTCGGCTCCGCCGACCCGGTCGAGCTGCGCACCACGCATGACGAGCTGATCGAGGGCTTCGACCTGACCAGGTTCGGCGCGGCGCCCACCAAGTTCGACGTGGAAGATCTCTTCCCCCTCACCCACCGCTACCTCGCCGCCCAGCCGCTTGCCGCGGTGGCGGGCGAGATCGAGGCGCTGGGCGTGCCCGCCGACAAGGCCGAGCGGTTCTGGAGCGTCGCCCGAGAGAACATCACCGTGCTCTCCGACCTGCAGGACTGGTGGAAGCTCTTCACCGAGGGCGCGGCGCCGCTGGTGGCCGAGGAAGACCGGGAGTTCGTGGCCGAGGCGCTGGGGATGCTGGGCGAGCCGCCCTACACCGACGCCACCTGGGGCGAGTGGACCACTGCGGTGAAGGAGGGCACCGGCCGCAAGGGCAAGGGCCTTTTCATGCCGCTCCGCAAGGCGGTGACGGGCCGCGAGCGCGGGCCGGAGATGGCCGAGGTGATGCCGCTGCTGGCGAAGAAGCCGGGGTGACGTTGCAGTGATTTCCCCCGGAGGCCGGGCTTCAGCCCGGCTTGCTCGGACGCCGGGCTGAAGCCCGGCCTACCTTGCCGCTCCGCAAGGCGGTGACGGGCCGCGAGGACCGAACCAAGCGCTGCACGGCGCCCCCGGCAACCGCACGCCCCTTCGCGCGTTCCTCCTCCGACCGGCGCATCCCGCGCCCCGAGGACACCCGAGATGCCCACCAAGACCCTCCCCGAGATCGCCGAGCTGATGGCGAAGATCGACTTCTGCATGATGGAAACCCTCAGCGACGGGCACATCGCCGCCCGCCCGATGAGCTCGAACGGCGACGTGGAGTATCGCGGCCAGAGCTTCTTCTTCAGCAACGAAGACACCCGCAAGATCCGTGACATCCGGGCCGACGCGCGTGTCGGGCTCTCGTTTCAGGGGTCCGGCGGCGTGCTCGGGCTGGTCGGCAAGCCCGGCGTCATGGTCCACGTGCAGGGCCGCGCCAGCCTCATCGACGACCGCGCCGCCTTCGAGGCGCATTGGGTGCCCGACCTCGAATACTGGTTCGAGCAGGGGATCGACACGCCGGGGCTGATCCTGATCCGGGTCGACGCCGAGCGCATCACCTACTGGGACGGCGAGGAGAACGGCGCGGTCACGCCCTGACAGCGCCCGCCGCGATCTGTCCAACTCCGAGCCGCTTCAGCCCGTCGTCCACGAAGGCCCGCTCCGCCGCGCTCACCGCCGTCGCCCGCGGATAGATCGGCGCTGCCCGGTCATCGACCACCGCCGGCGGCCAGCCTGCCGTGGTCTCGAAGAACCCCAGCGCGCCCGCCTCGCCGAAGACGTCGCGGAACCCCTGCACCACCGTGTCGACGTAGCTGAGCAGCACCGGATGCGCCACGTCGGGCCCGGCGCCATGCTCCGGCGCCACGGCATAGACCTCCACCCGCACATCGCCCGCCGCATGGTCGCAGAGCGCCGAAACCTCGTGCCGCCCGTAGGCCCGCTCGCGCAGGTCGAGCGCGGCCCAGTCGGCGCCGGGCACATGGGCGATCAGCCCCTCCATCTCCGAGCCCTCGAACGGCTCCGCACTCAGAAACGCCACCTCGCGCAGCACCGTCGAGCGCCAGACCCGCCGCCAGCCCCTGAGCCTGGCGGGGAAGGCGGGGGCGTGCTGGTGGGTCGCGCGGTTCACGAGGCTGCCGTAGCCGAAGAAGTAACTGTCGGTCATGGCGGCCAACCTGTCGCTCCCAAGCCATCTTGTCCAGCCGCCCGCGCCGCGCTAACCATGTCCTGACCCGTCCGAGGAGAATCCGGCCTCGCGCCGGTGCCGAAGGAGCAACCGCCCCGGTAAACTCTCAGGCCCAAGGACCGGACGGCGACGAAAACTCTGGAGAGAGGCCGAAGGGCCCGCCGAAGGGATAGCGATCTCAGGCGAAAGGACAGAGGGGGCACGGAACCTGCGGCCAATGGGCCGGGCAGACCTGTGGCTGAAGGGGAAAGCATTTGACCGATCTGAAACGCACGCCGCTCTTTGCGCTGAACGAGGAGCTGGGCGGCAAGATGGTGCCCTTCGCCGGCTGGGAGATGCCGGTGCAGTTCGCCCCCGGCGTGATGAAGGAGCACCTTCACACCCGCGCCGCCTGCGGCCTCTTCGACGTGAGCCACATGGGCCAGGTGATCCTGCGCGGCGACAAGGCCGCCGAGGCGCTCGAGGCGCTGGTGCCTGTGGATATCGTCGGGCTCAAGCCCGGCCGCCAGCGCTATGCGCTCTTCACCAACGACCAGGGCGGCATCCTCGATGACCTCATGGTGGCGAATTACGGCGACCGCCTGCTGATCGTCGTCAACGCCGCCAACGCCGAGGCCGACATCGCCTGGATGAAGCGCGCGGGCCTCGAGATCGAGCCGGTGGAGGACCGGGCGCTGATCGCGGTGCAGGGGCCGCAAGCCGAGGCGGTGCTGGAGGCCGTCACCGGCGCCGTGCCCTCGACCTTCATGGACGTGGCCGAGATCGAATCGGGCTTCGGCGATCTCTGGATCTCCCGCTCGGGCTACACCGGCGAGGATGGCTTCGAGGTCTCCGTGCCCGCGCGTCGCGCCGAGGAGTTCGCCCGCAAGCTCCTCGCCCAGGAGGCCTGCGAGCCCATCGGCCTCGGTGCCCGCGATTCGCTGCGGCTGGAGGCCGGGCTGCCGCTCCATGGCCACGACATCGACACCACCACCACGCCGGTCGAGGCCAACCTCGGCTTCGCGCTGTCGAAGGCCCGCCGCCCCGGCGGCAGCCGCGCCGGCGGCTATCCCGGCGCCGAGACCATCGCCGAGCAGCTCGCAGACGGCCCCGCGCGTCTCCGCACCGGCCTGCTGCCCGAAGGCCGCGCGCCGATGCGCGAGGGCGTCCAGCTCTTCGCCTCCGAGGATGCCGCCGAGCCTGTCGGCGCCATCACCTCCGGCGCCTTCGCCCCCTCGCTGCAGCGCCCCGTCGCCATGGGCTATGTGCCTACGGAACTGGCAGACCCGGGCACCACGCTCTCCGCAGAGCTGCGCGGCAAGCGGTTGCCCCTTGTCACGGCGCCCATGCCTTTCCAACCTTCCACCTACAAACGCTGACCAACAGGACCACGCCCATGAAATTCACCGAAGACCACGAATGGCTCCGCCCCGAAGACGACCTGATCGTCGTGGGCATCACCGAACATGCCTCCACCCAGCTCGGCGACGTGGTGTTCGTCGAACTGCCCGAAGTCGAGACCCAGGTGTCGAAGGGCGACGAGGTGGTGGTGATCGAAAGCGTCAAGGCCGCCTCCGACATCGTCGCGCCGCTCGACGGCGAGATCGTCGAGATCAACGAGGCGCTGGTGAAGAACCCCGCCCTGGTGAACGAAGACCCGATGGGCGACGCCTGGTTCTTCAAGATCAAGCCCGAGGACATGGGCGAATACGACGACTACATGGACGAGGACGCCTACCAGGAAATGATTTCCTGATGCGTTTCCGGTCCGCCTTCATTCCGTTGTGCCGGTGCTGAATGGCTGACCGGGTCGATTCTGCCTCCCGCCTCATCGCGGCCCCGCCGGAACGGCTCTTTGCCGCCTGGACGGACCCCTCGCTGCTCGTCCGCTGGCTGCCCCCGGAGGGCGCCCGCGGCGAGATCGCGGAGCTGGACGCGCAGCCCGGCGGCGCCTTGCGCCTCACCCTGCATTTCGCCGCTGGCACGCCCGGCAAGGCAGGCGAGGCCCGCGACGAGGTGCAGGGCACCTTCGTCACGGTCGATCCGCCCGGCCACCTCGCGCTCGATGTGGCCTTCCCCTCCGGCGATCCCGCCATGCAGGGCACGATGCGGATGGACTGGCGCTTCGCGCCCGAGGGCCCGTCCACCCGCGCCACCGTAGAGGCGCGCGGCGTGCCGCCTGGCATTTCGCCCGAAGACCACGCCAGGGGCCTTGCCTCCTCTCTCGAAAATCTCGCCCGCCTGACCGAAAGCTGAAAGACCCATGCCCTTCACCCCCACCGCCTACGATCCCTACGACTTCGCCAACCGGCGCCACATCGGCCCCTCGCCCGAGGAGATGGCCGAGATGCTCGCGGTGCTGGGCGTCTCCAGCCTCGACGAGCTGATCGAGCAGACGGTGCCGAAGCGCCTGCGCCAGTCCGACCCGCTGCCCTGGGCGCCGATGACCGAGGGCGACCTCCTGGTGAAGATGCGCCGGATCGCGGCGAAGAACCGGGTGATGACCAACCTCATCGGGCAGGGCTACTACGGCACCATCACGCCCCCCGCGATCCAGCGGAACATCCTCGAAAACCCCGCGTGGTACACCGCCTACACGCCCTACCAGCCCGAAATCGCGCAGGGCAGGCTCGAGGCGCTGCTGAACTTCCAGACCATGGTGACCGACCTCACCGGGCTGGAGGTCGCCAACGCCTCCCTGCTCGACGAGGGCACCGCGGCGGCCGAGGCCATGGTGATGGCCCAGCGCGTCGCCAAGTCGAAGGCCACTGCCTTCTTCGTCGACGAGGCCTGCCACCCGCAGACCATCGCCGTGGTGCAGACCCGGGCGCGCCCGCTCGATATCGAGGTGGTCGTGGGCAACCCCGATGACCTGAGGCCCGATGAGGTCTTCGGTGCGCTCTTCCAGTATCCCGGCACCACCGGCGGGCTGCGCGACTTCTCCGCCGAATGCGCCGCGCTCACCGAGGCCAGGGCCGTCTCCGTCATCGCTGCCGACCTGCTGGCGCTGACCCTCCTCAAGGCCCCCGGCGAGATGGGCGCCGACATTGCCGTGGGCTCCGCCCAGCGCTTCGGCGTGCCGCTCGGCTACGGCGGGCCGCATGCCGCCTTCATGTCGTGCCGCGATGCGTTCAAGCGCCAGATGCCGGGCCGGATCGTCGGCGTCTCGGTCGATTCGCGCGGCAACATGGCCTACCGCCTCAGCCTGCAGACCCGCGAGCAGCACATCCGCCGCGAGAAGGCCACCTCCAACGTCTGCACCGCCCAGGCGCTGCTCGCCGTCATGGCCAGCTTCTACGCGGTGTTCCACGGCCCCAAGGGCCTGCGCGCCATCGCCGAGCGAGTGCACCTGAGCTGCGCCGAGATCGCCTCGGGCCTGCGCGAGGCGGGCTTCACCGTAACGCCCGAAAACCCCTTCGACACCATCGTGGTCGAGGCCGGGCCGCTTCAGGGCGCCATCCTCCGCGCCGCCGAGACCGAGGGGATCAACCTCCGCAAGCTGCCAGAGGGCCGCATCGGCATTTCCACCGATGAAACCGTGGTGCCCGAGATCATCGAGGCCGTCTGGCGTGCCTTCGGCATCAGCGCCGACGCAAAGGGCGGCAGCCCCGCGCTGCCCGAAGAGCTTCTGCGGACCTCCGACTATCTCACCCACCCGATCTTCCAGATGAACCGGGCCGAGGCCGAGATGATGCGCTACATGCGCCGTCTGGCCGACCGCGACCTCGCGCTCGACCGCGCGATGATCCCGCTCGGCTCCTGCACCATGAAACTGAATGCGGCGGTGGAGATGGACCCGATCAGCTGGCCCGCCTTCGCCGCCATGCACCCCTTCGCCCCGAAGGAGCAGGCCGCCGGCTATACCGAGATGCTCGAGGCGCTCTCCGAGCGGCTCTGCCGGATCACCGGGTATGATGCCATGTCGCTCCAGCCGAACTCCGGCGCCCAGGGCGAATACGCGGGCCTGCTGACCATCGCCGCCTACCACGAGGCCAATGGCGAGGACCGCGACATCTGCCTCATCCCGACCTCCGCCCACGGCACCAACCCGGCCTCCGCCCAGATGGCGGGGATGAAGGTGGTGGTGGTCAAGAGCGCCGAGAACGGTGACATCGACCTCGAGGATTTCACCGCCAAGGCCGAGGCGGCGGGCGACAAGCTGGCGGCGGTGATGATCACCTATCCCTCCACCCACGGCGTCTTCGAAGACACCGTCCGCGAGGTCTGCGACATCACCCACAAGCACGGTGGGCAGGTCTATCTCGACGGGGCGAACCTCAACGCCATGGTCGGGCTGGTGAAGCCCGGCGAGATCGGCTCGGACGTGTCGCACCTGAACCTGCACAAGACCTTCTGCATCCCCCACGGCGGCGG
>CAYVQK010000187.1:0-7084 GCA_964454145.1 uncultured Oceanicola sp.
TCTTCAGCTGCTCCAGCGCCGGCACCATGGCCGTGAGGAGCTGCACGATGATCGACGCGGAGATGTAGGGCATGATGCCGAGGGCGAAGATGCCCATCCGGCTGATGGCGCCGCCGGTGAACATGTTGAGCACGCCGCCGAGGCCCTGGGTCGCCTGCTCCATGAAGGCGCGCAGCGCGTTGCCGTCGATGCCGGGCACCGGGATGTAGGTGCCGAGGCGGTAGACGATGAGCAACCCGATGGTGAAGAAGATCCGCTGACGCAGCTCCGGGGCCTTGCCGATGGCCCCCCAGCTCATGTTGGCGGCCATTTGCTCTGCTGCTGATGCCATGGAGATGTGCTCTTTTCGTTATGCCGATGCGCCGCCGGGCCCTCTCAGGACCGGCGGCGCATGTGTGTCGTTAGCCATGTAGGGGCAAGCGCCGCCTGCGACAACCTACAGGGCAGGCGCTTATTCAGCAGCCTGCGCGGTCGTGACAGACAGCGAGCCGCCGGCCTTCTCGACGGCCTCGATGGCCGACTTGGAGGCGCCGGTGACGTTGAGCGCGACCTTCGAGGTCAGCTCGCCCTTGGCGAGGATGCGCACGCCGTCCAGCTTGCGGCGGACCAGACCGGAGGCCACCAGGGCGTCCTCGTCGATGGTGCCCTTGGCGTCGAGCTTGCCGGCCTCGATGAACTTCTGGATGAGCCCGAGGTTGATGACGGCGAATTTCTTGCGGTTCGGCTTGTTGAAGCCCCGCTTGGGAAGGCGCTGGTAGAGCGGCATCTGGCCGCCCTCGTAGCCGTTGATGGCCACACCCGAACGCGACTTCTGGCCCTTGATACCACGGCCGGCCATCTTGCCCTTGCCGGAGCCCGGACCACGGGCAACGCGTTTCTTCTTCGGGGAAGAGCCCTCGGCGGGCGCGAGTTCATTGAGTTTCATGTCGCTTCTCCTTGGCCGGACGCGCCCCCGAAGCGATATGGGCGGCCACGGCGTTTCTTGCTGTGTGAATCGGGCCCCCTCGGGGCCACCGGGGGCGTATAGCGGCGGCGGGCGGGGCGTTCAAGCCTTTCCTCGCTGGGGCTGGGGGCGCCTGGCCGCCCCCGCCCGCCGCCGGAGGGCTCAGGGCCGCGCCACGTGCCAGACGCCGCCGACACCGTCGCCGGTCATGTCGCCGGGCGCGCTGTCGCCGGCCCAGAGGTAGAGCGGCTCGCCGTTGAAGGTCACCTGGCTCGCGCCGTCCTTGCGCTCGGTCAGGGCGAAGCCCTCGGGCAGGGACATGCCGGCATCCACCACCAGCGGCGGCCAGCTGTCGGCGCAGGCGTCGTAGCAGTTCGACACGCCGTCGCTGTCATTGTCGAAGGTGTAGAGGGTCATGTCGTTGGCATCGGTGAGCAGCGCCGCGCCGTCGACGGTGGCCTCCTTTACCGGGGCGCCGCCATGGGCGTCGGCGAAGGCTGCGGTTGCGCCCGAGAGGAGGAGGGCGGCGATCAGGGGAAGCTTGGTCATTTTGTCGTGTCTCCATGTCTGGCCTGCATCGTGCAGACAGGAGGGTTACGCGGGACGGGCGCGGATTATTCGCGGGCCGCGCGATTTTCTTTTTGCGCATTATGCGGGCAAATGCGGATCTTGGCGCTCATTTCCGGGGCATTTCCCAAACTGCACGGTTGTTTGGCGGCCAAGTTGCGCATTGCCGCTTTATTTTGCACCGCGCCAAATGTCTCTGCCCTGCAATCATTCCGAGGAGGGGACAGAAATGAACGGAGCCGATACCGCCTGGATCATCGTGGCAACGGCGCTTGTGCTGCTGATGACATTGCCAGGGCTGGCGCTTTTCTACGGCGGCCTCGTCCGCGCGCGCAACGTGCTCAGCGTCTTCATGCACTGCTACGCCATCGCCTGCCTGATGAGCGTGCTCTGGCTGGCGGCGGGCTACTCGATCGCCTTTGGCGACGCCACCAGCTGGTGGGGTGGCTACTCCAAGCTCTTCCTCATCGGCGTGGACTCCGAGAGCGTGACCGGCACCCTGCCGGAGGTGCTCTTCTTCGCCTTCCAGATGACCTTCGCCATCATCACCCCCGCCCTCATCGTGGGCGCCTACGTCGAGCGGATCGGCTTCGGCTTCGTCCTGCTCTTCTCCGGCCTCTGGATGCTGCTCTGCTACGCGCCCGTGGTCCACTGGGTCTGGGGCGGCGGCTTTCTGGCCGATGGCGGCATCTTCGGCGAGACCGGCGTGCGCGACTTCGCGGGCGGCATCGTGGTGCACGAGACGGCGGGCCTCGCTGCGCTGATCCTCGCCGCCGCGCTCGGCCGCCGCAAGGAAGACAGCAAGCCGCCGCACAACCCCGGCTACGTGGTCATCGGCGCCTCGCTGCTCTGGGTCGGCTGGTTCGGCTTCAACGGCGGCTCGCAGCTCGCTGCCGATGGCGGCGCGGCCATGGCGCTGACCGTCACCCACCTGAGCGCGGCCACCGCCACGCTCACCTGGGCGCTCTGGGAGAAGATTAAGTACGGCAAGGCCTCGGTCGTGGGCGCCGTCACCGGCACCATCGCGGGCCTCGCCTCGATCACCCCGGCCTCGGGCTTCGTGGGGCCGATCGAGGCGCTCATCATCGGCGGCGTCGCGGGCATCCTCTGCCAAGAGGCGGTGGGCCTCATCCGCAACAAGGTGCGGATCGACGACACGCTCGACGTGATGGCGGTGCACGGCGTGGGCGGCATCTTCGGCACGCTGATGATCGCCGCCTTCGGCGCGGGCTCCTGGGTCGCGCAGCTGGGCAGCCTGGTGATCGTCGGCGTCTTCACCACCGTCGTCACCTTCGCGCTGATCTACATCTGCCGCCTCATCACCCCGCTGCGGGTGGACGAGGAAACCGAGTTCAACGGGCTCGACCTGGCGGTGCATGGCGAAAGCGCCTACGACCACGCCTCCTGAGGGCGGCCCATCGGCAACGCCCCGGTGTTTCGGCACCGGGGCGTGTGCCGTTCATTGACTTTCAATCCTTTACCCCTCATATGCCCCTCATGCCGCACCCGCCGCGTGAGCGGGGCAGCGTGGCGATACGATAGAATCAGAACGGCCCGCACGGCACTTTCTTCAAAAATTGGTTCCCAGATCACGCGGGGGGTCAGACGCCAGAGCACTCACAGGGGCAATCCGGCCCAGGCGAGGTGTTTTGCGCGCAACCCAACTGTGACGTGCGGCCTGCAACGGGCCGCGCCCGCTATTTGCGGGTGGCAGAGGCCGCCCGCCCGAAAAGGACGATCCTTTGGATTTCGACATGCTGGGCCTTCCGCCCAAACTCATGGCCAACCTGGCCGACATGAACATCACCAAGCCAACCCCGATCCAGACCAAGGCCATCCCCCACGCCATGAACGGGCGTGACGTGATGGGCCTTGCCCAGACCGGCACCGGCAAGACCGCCGCATTCGGCCTGCCCATCGTCTCCGCCCTGCTGCGGATCGAGGGCAAGCCCGACCCGAAGGCCGTGCGCGGCCTCATCCTCGCCCCCACCCGCGAACTCGCCAAGCAGATCGTCGAGAACCTGCAGGGCTACGCCAAGGGCACCCAGCTGCGCACCAACCTCGTGGTCGGCGGCGTCTCGATCAACCCGCAGATCCAGAAGCTGGGCCGCGGGACCGACCTGCTGGTGGCCACCCCGGGCCGCTTGATCGACCTGCTGGAGCGCAAGGCCGTCCGGCTCGACCAGGCCCGCTTCCTGGTGCTCGACGAGGCCGACCAGATGCTCGACATGGGCTTCATCCATGCCCTGCGCCAGATCGCCCCGCTGCTGCCGAAGGACCGGCAGACCATGCTGTTCTCGGCCACCATGCCGAAGCTGATGGAAGAGCTCTCGGCCTCCTACCTCACCGACCCGGTGCGCATCGAGACCGCGCCCGCGGGCAAGCCGGCCGACAAGATCGACCAGTGCCTGCACTTCGTGGACCAGGGCGACAAGCAGTCGCTCCTGATCGAGCACCTCGCGAAGCATCCCAGGGAGGCCGCGCTTGTCTTCGCTCGGACCAAGCATGGCGCCGAGCGGATCAAGAAGCACCTCGAGAAGGCCGGCTTCGCCGCGGGCTCGATCCACGGCAACAAGAGCCAGGGCCAGCGCGACCGGGCGCTTTCGGGCTTCCGCGAGGGCGAACTGATGGTGCTGGTGGCGACCGACGTGGCCGCCCGCGGCATCGACATCCCCGAGGTGCGCTACGTCTACAACTTCGACATGCCCAACGTGCCCGACAACTATGTCCACCGGATCGGGCGCACCGCGCGGGCCGGCCGTGACGGCACCGCCATCGCCTATGTCTCCGCCGAGGAGATGAGCGAGCTGAAGGACGTGCAGAAGGTCATGGGCAAGAGCATTCCGGTGGCCTCCGGCGAGGCCTGGGAGCCGATGAAGCGCCCCACCAGGGGCGGCGGCGTTGGCCGTGGCAAGCCCGGCGGCGGGGGCGGCAGGCGCCGCGGCGGTGGCGGCGGAAGCGGTCACGGGGATGCCCGCCCGGCAGCGGCGGCCAAGCCCGGGGGCCAGAAGCGCCGCAGGCCGCGCCGCTCCAAGGGCGGCGGCAGCCGCGCAGCCTCCTGAACAGCAGAACGCCCCGGGTCATCCCCGGGGCGTTTCGCTTTGATCAGGCGTGAGCGCGGCTCAGGTTTCCATCTCGTCGTACCAGTTGCCGAACTTCACCTCGGAGGTGTCGGCCACCAGCGCGGCGAAGGCCTCCGGATCCTGCGTGCCGTCATCGCGGCCGCGGTAGTGATAGGGATAGACGTAGGTCGGCGCGAACTCCTTCACCGCCGAGGCAGCCTGCTCGGCGGTCATGGTGAAGGGCAGGTTCATGCAGACGAAGGCGAGGTCGATATCCTCGAGCGCGCGCATCTCGGGGATGTCCTCGGTGTCGCCCGACACGTAGGTGCGGAAGCCGTCGATGGTGAGCACATAGCCGTTGTCGCGGCCCTGCGGGTGGAAGTCCGTCCGCCCCTCGGTGATGTTGTAGGCCGGGATCGCGTCGATCGCGACGCCGTTCCACTCGGTGCTCTCGCCGTTGGCCAGCACCTCGTCGGGTGCCGAATCGGCCATCATCCCGGCCACCGCCGGGTTGGTGATGAGATGCGCCTCGCCGCGGAGCGCGGCCAGCGTCTCGGCGTTGAAGTGGTCGCCATGCTCGTGGGTGACGAGGATGAGATCGGGCGCCGGGAAGTCGGCATAGGCCGCCGCATCGCCCACCGGGTCCACGTAGATGGTGCCGGCGGGCGTTTCCATCACGAAGCTCGCGTGATCGACCGGGTGGATGGTGATGCTGCCGCCGTCCGTCTCGAACATGTCGCCGCCATGGGCTTCCGCGCGGGCGGCATAGGGCAGAACGGTGATCGCCCCGGCGCTGGCGGCGGCGGTGACGAGGAAGGTGCGTCTTGTCTGGGTCATGCTGTCCTCTCCTGTTGATGGAGAGGGACTTAGGGCGGCTTACCCTGCGGCAAATGACATTTTTGTAAGGATCGCCCCGCTTCTGTGCGCGAGGGCTGAAATCAGCCGCGGGTCTGGTGCAGGTAGTCGGACCAGTGGGGGCAGGGTTCGGACTTGAGGCCGCGCGACATCAGCGCGACGAAGGCAAAGAGGCGGGACATGGGTGTCTCCATTGTGGTTACGGTCAAGGCGGCTGGATACGCCCTTTGCACAAGGATTGACCACAGTTGAAACCGCATTGCCGGGATGCGTGGGGCGCAGGGCTGCGTTTACACGGGATTACCGGAACAGCGGCGAGTCCGTCTTCACCACGCCCTGGTAGCACTCCAGCCCGCGCCGCGCGATCTCGGCCTCCACCGCACGCCGCTCGGCCTCGTTCTCGACCTGCTCCAGGCCGTAGTCGAGCCGGCAGAGATACTGGTCGGGATAGTTCATCACCGCCTCCGCATCGCGGTACTTGCAGGCGGCGAGGAGGAGGGGCGCGAGAAGAAGGAGGCGGGTCATGGGGCTGCTCGGTCCTGGTTGGTTTTGTCCCACCCTACAGCGGCCCCGAAACGAAAACACCCCGGCTCTTTCGAACCGGGGTGCCGTGATCTGTAGGGTGGGTGAAACCCACCAATCGCCTCAGCCGCGCTCTTCGATGATCTCGACGAGGTGCGGGATCTTGGCGACCATGCCGCGGATGCTCGGAGTGTCCTCCAGCTCGCGGGTCTTGTGCATCTTGTTCAGCCCGAGGCCGATCAGCGTCTTGCGCTGGATCTCGGGGCGGCGGATCGGGGAGCCGATCTGCTTGACGACGATGGTTTTGGCCATGGATCTGTCTCCTTACGCTTCGGCGGCTTCTTCGGCCGGCGCGTCTTCGGGCTTCTTCAGGATGTCGGCCACCTTCTTGCCGCGGCGCTGCGCGACCATGCGGGGGCTCGATTCCTTCGTCAGCGCGTCAAGCGTGGCGCGGATCATGTTGTAGGGGTTCTGCGAGCCGATCGACTTGGCGACGACGTCCTGGATGCCCAGCATCTCGAACACGGCGCGCATCGGACCACCGGCGATGATGCCGGTACCGGTCGGGGCGGTGCGCATCACGACGCGGCCCGCGCCATGGCGGCCCTCGATGTCGTGGTGCAGGGTGCGGCCCTCGCGCAGCGGCACGCGGATCATCTGGCGCTTGGCCTGCTCGGTGGCCTTGCGGATGGCCTCGGGCACTTCCTTGGCCTTGCCCTTGCCGAAGCCCACGCGGCCCTTCTGGTCACCGACGACGACGAGCGCGGCGAAGCCGAAGCGCTTGCCGCCCTTCACGGTCTTCGAGACGCGGTTGATCGCCACGAGGCGATCGGCGAACTCCGGGGTTTCCTCACGGTCGCGGCGCGGGCCACGGCGGTTGTTGTCACGTTCAGCCATTCATGGCGTCCTTCTCATGGGTCGGCCCTGGGGCCGGTTTCTCCAACCGAAGTGCCCTGAACGGGCCCCGGTCATCGGAGGGGCGAACGCGCCGCCCCTCGCAGGTCGGATGGGCCGAGGCCCGTCCTCAGATCTTCAGGCCGGCCTCGCGGGCGGCATCGGCGAGCGCTTTCACCCGGCCGTGGAACAGGAAGCCGCCACGGTCGAAGTAGGCTTCTTCCACGCCGGCCTTCTTGGC
>CAYVQK010000188.1:0-7058 GCA_964454145.1 uncultured Oceanicola sp.
CGATACGTCGCCATGGCGGAGACCCACATGGCGAAGAGGGCGAGCCAGGCGGTGGAGCTGAGCGCGGAGCCGCCGGAGACGCCCGCGCCCACGGCGCAGCCACCCGCGAGCATGGCGCCGAAGCCCATGAGCGCGCCGCCGAGCAGGTAACGCTCCATCGGGGCGTCCGGCTGGAAGCGCTGGAGGACGAACTCGCGCGCAAGGGCGGAGGCGGCGAAGGAGCCGAGGAAGACCCCCGGCACGAGACCCACGCCGAAAGAGAGCGGCAGCGAGGGGGTGCCGACGAGGCCCATCAGCGTGTCTGTCGCCGGGCCGGTGAAGCTGATGGAGCTGACCGAGACCGGCTCGAAGGCGATCTGGGAGGCGTGGTAGGTTACGAACCAGCCCGCGGCCACGGCGACGCCGACGAGGGCGGAGGCGAGCATCTGCCTCGGGCTCTTGCGGGCGGCCAGCGCGGCCCAGGCGAGGGCGGCGAGGAAGGCCGCGAGGGCCAGCAGGGCGGTCAGCGGCGGCGTCAGGCCCGCGAGCGCGGCGAGGTCGCGCCCGGTGCCGGAGGGGACTGTCCAGAGCGAGAAGAGCCAGAGGCGGGCGGGGCCGAGGATGCCCGAGAGCGAGGCCTGGGCGACCAGGGTGAGCACCAGGCCTGTGATGAGCGCGCGCAGGTTGCCGGTGGCCGAGAGCACCAGCAGGCGGGAGGCGCAGCCGCGCGCAAGGATCATGCCGGAGCCGAACATCACCCCGCCGATCACCGCGCCCGAGATCGAGCCGGGCTGGGCGAACTGGCGGGCCTGCGACAGGTCGAGCCAGCCCAGCGCGATGCCGCCCTGCACCAGCGCGAGGGCGGAGGTGAAGACGATGAGCCATGTGGCCAGCCGGACGCCCGGCTGCAGGGTGGCCACCTCGATGGTGGCGGCGCGCAGGCAGAAGGACGACCGCTGCGCCGCCGCGCCGAAGAGCAGCCCCACCATGAGCCCGAGCAGGGCGATGGCGGGAGCCTCGCCGAGGGTGTCGAAGAGCCAGACCATGACTGTGTCCCGAGGTTTTCAGCGGGCTAGCACGCCCCCGCGCGGGGAACGTTGATCGGGATCAAGCGGGGGCCGCGATCAGCCGCCTGTGGCCTCGGCGACGATGCCCTCGAGCAGCTCCTCGACGGCGTCCATCGGGCCTTCGGGATAGTCGCGGTGGCCGATCTGCACCTTGCCGTCCTTCGAGGTGACGAAGATGGCATAGGGGCAGTGCTGGATGTTCATCGGGTCGGCCTCCATCACCTGCCGCGACACAACGGCGGAGCAGAACAGGAAGCTGTCGGCGGCGTCGAAGATCTTCACCTCGGAGCCGACGTCGGCGCCGGTGCGGTTGAGCATGTCGCCGATGTGGCTGGTGTAGTCGATCACCAGGCCCTGGCCGACGATGGCGCTTTCGACGGCGAAGGTGGCATCTTCGAAGCTGCCGTCGAAATCGTGCAGCACGGCGTCCTGGGCTAGGGCCGGGGTGGCGAGGATGAGCGCGGTGGCGCAGGCAAGGGCTTTCATCGGTATATCCTCCTGGGGTGTTTGCGACAGGGTGACGCCTGGGGGGCGGGGCGCAATGATCTGAGTCAAGCGCCCCGCCGGTTGGCGGGTGTCAGCCGAACATGTCGGCGGTGATGCCGGCGTACCAGCCGAGGCTCTCCTCGTAGGTCGCCTTGCGCAGGGCCTCTTCCTCTCCGGTCTGGGAGATGAAGCTGTCGGTGGAAGCGATCTTCTCCTCGGTGGGCTCGTAGGAGGCGCCGACCTTCACCCCGTCGTCGGTGGCGATGAGCGACCAGCAGGTGTTGGAGAACTTCGCCGGAAACACCCGGCTGCCGGTGAGCGCGCCGCGGATGGCATTGGCGGCCACCTTGGCCTGGCTGTTGGCGGAGAAGCCCGATTTCGGCATGTCGCCCTGGTTGGTGGCATCGCCCAGTACGGTAATGTCGGGGTCCATCTTCGAGGTCATGTCGGCGGGGTTGACGGGGGCCCAGTTGCCCTCGGTCAGGCCCGCCAGCTCGGCGATGTGGCCGGCCTTCTGGGCCGGGATCACGTTGCAGACGTCGACGTTCTCCACCGTGCCGTCGATCGTGACGGTCATCTCGTCGGGGTTCACCTCGACCTTGTCGCCGCCGAAATCGGGGCCGATGCGCTCGACCATCCCGGTGTAGTGCTTCTGCCAGCCCTCCTCGAAGAGCGCCTGCTTGGAGAAGCTCTCCTTGGGGTCGACGATGAGGATCTTGGCGGACGGGTTCGTCTGTTTCAGGACGTGGGCGACCATGGAGATCCGCTCATAGGGGCCGGGCGGGCAGCGGTAGGGGTTGGGGGGTGCGACCATGCAGTAGGTGCCGCCCTCGGGCATGGACTCGATCTGCGCCTTCAGGAGCTCGGACTGGGAACCGGCCTTGTAGGCGTGGGGCATCCTGTTCTGCGAGGTGACCGACCAGCCGGGCACCGCGCCCTCGACGAAGTCGATGCCGGGCGAGACGACGAGCTTGTCGTAGGGCACCGCACCGCCGGAGGCGAGCGCCACCGTTTTGGCGTCGCGGTCCACCCCCACGGCGTAGTCGTGGACGACGTTGATGCCATACTCGGAGGCCAGCGTACCGTAGCTGTGGGCGATGTCGGAGAGCTGCTGGAAGCCGCCGATGTAGAGGTTGGAGAAGAAGCAGGTGTAGTAGGTGCGGGTGGGCTCGATGAGGGTGACGTCGATCGCGCCCTCGCTGTCCTTGGCGATGTAGCGGGCCGCAGTTGCGCCCCCTGCCCCGCCGCCGATCACCACGACGCGGGGCCTGCCCTGCGCCAGGGCCATCGGTGCGGAGAGCGCGGCCGCGCCGGCGGTGGCTGTGCCAAGAAACGTCCGTCTGTTCAGTGTCATCTTGTCATCCTCCCTGTTCTGCGCGGCCCCTTTACTCCTCCAGGGTCGCAAAATACGCGGCCAGCGCCGCGATCTCTTCGTCGCCGAGACGTCCGGCGATCATGTTCATCACCGGGTGCTCGCGCTTCTTGTCCTTGTAGGCGTGCATCGCCACCACGAAATCCTCCTCGGGCCAGAGCACGATCGACGGGATGCCCGCGTCGCCGCCGGAGGCCTGGTGGCAGGTGGTGCATTCGGATGCCAGGTACTCACCATACTCCGGATCGCCCTTCAGCGCGAGGATTGCCGGGTCGAGGTCATGGTCGGTGCCCCGGGCGGTGGGATCCGCCTCGGGAATGTTCTGGGGCGAGGCGGAGAAGGTGCGGAGGTAGGCGATGAGATCGGCGCGCACCTGGGCGTCGGCCTCGCCGCGGTAGCTCATGCGGGTGCCCGGCACGATCTGCCTGGGGTTCTCGAGGAAGGCGTCGAGCGTGTCGGCGTGCCATTCGAGGCCCTTGGAGCCGGCGCGCTCGAAGGCCTTCGAATACCGAAAGCCCTCGACCGAGGCGGCGGGGCGTCCGAACAGGCCGTTCAGCCTGGGGCCGATCCGGTTGGCGGCCTCGGGGCCGACCTGGTGGCAGCCCTTGCACTTGGAGAAGGCCTCTGCGCCGCGGTCCGGATCGCCCTGTTCGGCCGAGAGGGCCGCGCCCGGCGCGAGGCCGAGCGCGGCGATGAGGAGCGTGGCGCGAAGGCCGATCATTCAGGGAAGGAGCCGAGGTAGGCCTCGACGGCCCTTATGTCGTCTTCCTTGCGCAGACCGGCGAAGGACATCTTTGTGCCCTTCACGAAGTCCTTGGGCTTGGCGAGGAACTCGGCCAGCGTCTCGGTGTTCCACACCAGGCCGCCCTCGCCCGCCTCGGTCATCGCCGGGGAGTACTTGAAGCCCTCCACGGTGCCGGCGGTGCGGCCCATGATGCCGTTGAGCTGCGGGCCGGTCTTGTTGGCGGCACCGTCGCCGACCTGGTGGCAGGCCTTGCACTTCTTGAAGACGTTCTCGCCTGCGGCGATCAGCTCCGGATCCGCGGCAGCCATGGTCTCTTCGGCCGGTTCCGCGGCCTCTGCGGGGGCGGCCTCGGCGGTCTCCGTCGCGGCGGCCTCCTCGACCTCGGCGGCGGCGTCACCGGCCTCGGCAACCTCCTCGGCGGGCGCTTCGACGGCCATCTCGGAGGCGGCTTCCTCGGTGGGCGCTGCCGCGCCGTCGTCGGTCGGGTCATCCGGGGTCACGTCGAGCACGGTGGCGCGCATGGTGATCTCGACGGTCTCCTTGCAGTTTTCCATGCAGGGTTCGGTCCGCCACTGCGGATATTCCGTCTCGGCCCGGTCATCGACGATGAAGCCCTCGGCGTTGGGCATCTCGACCTCGAGAAAGTTCTCGTTCGACAGCACGAAATCCTCGTCCACCAGGAAGTTGGAATAGAGGATATAGGCAGTGATGGCATAGGTGTCATCGGCCGAGAGCGTCTGTGCCGCGCCGAAGGGCATGGAGCGGTGAACGTAGTCGAAGGCGGTCGAGAGGTAGGGCCAGTAGGAGCCCACCGTCTTCAGCGGATCCTGGTCGGCCAGGCTGCCGTCGCCGCCTGCGAGCTTGGGCCAGTTGCCGGAGCCCTCGGCGAACTCGCCGTGGCAGACGGCGCAGTTCTCGGAGAACAGCATCTCGCCGTCCTCGACCGAGCCGGAGCCCACGGGCAGGCCGGTGCCGTCGGGCATCACGTTCACGTCCCAGGCGGCGATCTCGTCTTCGGTGGCGGGCCGGCCGAGGCCGAGCCGGGCCATGGTGACGGGGGCGCCCTCGGCGGGGGCAACCTCTGCAGCCTGTTCGGCGGGGGCCGTCTCGGCGGTGGTTTCGGCGGGCGCCGCCTCTGCTGTCGCCTGGGTCGGCTGCTCCTCGGCGGCGGGCGCGGGGGCGGACTGGGCCTCTGCGGCCGACACGGCCTGGCCGCGCAGCGGGGCGGGGATGTCGGCCACGAACTGGTCGGCCAGGATGTAGGCCGAGCCGAGCAGCACGGCGGTGCCGCCCATCACCGGTGCGAAGGTATTAAGAAACTTCGACATTTTCTGCGCTCCCGTCGGTGTTCACATGCCAGGTCTGGATGCAGTTGTTGTGGTAGACCGAGTTCAGCCCGCGCACTTCGCGGAGCTGGGCCTTGGTGGGCTGGACGTAGCCGGTCTCGTCGATGGCGCGGCTTTGCAGCAGCATCTCGGAGCCGTCCCACTCGGTATCGAGATAGAAGCGGGTCAGAGCCTTGGTGTCGCCCTGGGTGCGGCCGAGGCGGGCGGTTTCCCATGTCTTGCCGCCGTCCTTCGACACGTCGACGCGGGTGATCCGCCCGTGGCCCGACCAGGCCATGCCGGTGATGACCAGCGGGCCGGGGCCGTGAGTGATGGGCGCCTGCGGCGAGGGCGAGGTGACGACGGACTTGGCGTCCATCACCCAGGTCCACTTGCGCGAGGTGCCGTCGGCCAGCGTGTCGGTGTACTTGGAAGTCTCCTCGCGGCTCTCCACCGCGGCATCGGTCACCTCGATGCGGCGGAGCCACTTGACCCACATGTTGCCCTCCCAGCCCGGCACGACGAGGCGGACGGGGTAGCCGTGCTCCTTGCGCAGCGCCTCGCCATTGGCCTTGAAGGCCACCAGCACGTCATCGAGCGCCTTTTCCATCGGGATCGAGCGGCCGTTGGAGGAGGCATCGGCCCCCTCGACATAGACCCAGCGGCCCTCGGTGGCGCCGTCATAGCCGGCCTCGGTCAGCAGGGTGCGGAGCGGGATGCCGGAATATTCCATGTTGTGGATCATGCCGTGGGTGAACTGGGCGCCGTTCAGCTGGGCGCCGGCCCATTCCATGCCGGTGTTGGCGGCGCATTCGCAGAAGTAGACATGGTTCTCGCGCGGGAAGCGCTCGAGATCGGCATAGGTGAAGACGAGCGGCGAGACGCCGAGCCCGTTGATCATGAGCCGGTAATCTTCCTTCTTCAGCTCGATCGCACCCGAGTGGTGCCGCTCGAAGGCGCAGCCCTGGGGCGTGATGGTGCCGTCGAGCGCGTGGATCGGGGTGAAGTTGATCGACGAGATCGGGTCGGCGGTGAGCCAGGGCACGTTGCGGCGCACCACGTCGGCCTCGTATTCGATCGGCATGCCGTAGGGGGTGGCATCGACGCCTTCGCCCAGGCTCATGGCCCAGTCCTGCGGCTCGGTGATTAGAGGGTCACCCTCGGCGCGGGCGGTCCCCGCCAGGGCAACGGTGCCGGCGCCGAGCGCAGCGGCACTGGAGAGGAACTGTCGGCGCGATGGGCCTTTTGTCTCCGTTGTCATGTCTGTCTCCGGTTGGTTGGTCTCGCGGATCGCGCCGACAGTCGCCTCTCAGGGCCTGACGTAGGCGTAACCCTCTTCTTGCAATTCGATCAGGCGGACGACGCCGGAGGGCACAAGCCTGGCCTCCGTCATAAGGGGCACGTCTCCGCCCTGTTTCTTCTTCATCGCCTCATGCGTGTTGGCGCAGGCGGAGAAGGACAGGTTTTCCATCTCCAGCGACATCGTCGAGATCCGGTCTGCGACGGGGCTCTTGCCGTCGACGTACATCAGCAGGCCGGGGCCGTAGGCGACGACCTCGATCACCACCTCGTCGCCCTGTTCGGCGTAGTAGGACGCCACGTTGGCGGCGTTGTTCAGCGCCATGTTCATGACTTGCGCATCCGCCTCGTCGACGTGGATCGCCAGGTGGTGTGTCTTGCCCTCGGCCAGAGCGACCGAGGCGGTGAGCGCCATGGCGGCCACCGTACTCGTGATGAGCTTCTTCATGGTCAGGTCTCCTCCCTGTTCGCGCGGACGCGTCCTCAGTCGACCACCACTTTCACGTTGTCATGGTCGCCTGCGGTAACGGTTCCGAGCTTCCTGATATGCGCCTCGACCACGTCCCAGATGGGCGGGCCTTCGGTGCCCTCGTTCACCGAGGCCCAGCCGGCGACGGTGTAGCTGCTGGCAGGGTCTATCGCCTCGCCGGAGGAGAGGAGCGTCATGTTCGAGATGCGCTCGCCCTGGGGCTTGTTGATGTCGATCTGGTAGCCCATGCCGCCGATGCGAACCATGTCGCCGCCCTGCTGGTAGTAGGGATCGGGGTTGAAGATGTTGTCGGCCA
>CAYVQK010000189.1:0-6847 GCA_964454145.1 uncultured Oceanicola sp.
AGGGCACGTGCAGGTTGGTGATGCCCTTGTCGGAGTTCACCATGTACATCGGCGGGCGTGCGGCCGTGACCTCCTCGATCGCCGCCATGATCTCGGCCTCGTCCTTCACCTTGTCGAGCAGGGCGCCCATGCCGCCGTTGGGGTTCACGCCCAGCGCATCGAGCTTGTCGCCATACTTTTCGAACACCGGCGCCAGCCAGGCCTTCACCGCATGGCCGAAGATGATCGGGTCGGAGACCTTCATCATCGTGGCCTTGAGATGCAGCGAGAAGAGCACGCCTTCAGCCTTGGTCTTCTCGATCTCTTTCGCAAGGAAGTCGTCCAGCGCGGCGGCGCTCATGAAGGTCGCATCCACCACGGTGCCGGCCGGGTAGCTCACGCCTTCCTTCAGCACGGTCTCGCCGCTCGCGCCTTCCAGCACGATCTTCGCGGTCGCGGCGCCGTTCAGCGTGGCCGAATGCTCGTTGTGGAAGAAGTCGTCGCCCGGCATCGAGGCCACGCGCGTCTTGCTCTCGGGCAGCCAGTCGCCCATCCGGTGCGGGTTGGCCCGGGCGTAGTTCTTGACCGGCGCCGCGGCGCGACGGTCGGAGTTGCCCTCGCGCAGCACCGGGTTCACCGCCGAGCCCTTGATCGCGTCGAAGCGGGCGCGGATGTCCTTTTCCTCGTCGGTCGAGGGGGTCTCGGGGTAGTCGGGCACGGCAAAGCCCTTGGCCTGAAGCTCCTTCACCGCCGCCACGAGCTGCGGCACCGAGGCCGAGACGTTGGGCAGCTTGATCACGTTGGCTTCGGGCGTCTTCACCAGTTCGCCCAGTTCGGCGAGGTCGTCGGAAATGCGCTGGTCGTCCTTCAGGTAGTCCGGGAACACTGCCAGGATGCGCCCCGCGAGCGAGATGTCCTTGGTGCCCACCGTAACGCCCGCGGCCTTGGCGAAGCGCTGGATGATCGGCAGCAGCGAGGCGCTGGCCAGCTCCGGGGCTTCGTCGACCTTGGTGTAGATGATGTCGGGAGTGTTGCTGTCGGCCATGTCTGTGAGCCTCCTCGCTTGCTGATGCCTCCACCCGCCGCCCGCCTGCTGCGGCGCGGAATCGGGATGTCGCGAAACTCCTAGCTCATATCCCGCGGTCATGGAAGGTATGCCGTTGTATACCATTGACGCACCCCGCGACATGCGGCGCAACCTGTGGTAGTCTGCCCGTATTTCCCGCCGGGCCCCGGCCCGGGACATTTGACCCTGGAGCATTTGACCCATGAAGCGCATCGCGATCTTCTGCGACGGCACCTGGAACAGGCCGGACGCAACACACCCCACCAATGTCTTCCACCTGCACAAGATGGCCCGCCGGACCGCGGAAGACGGCACCACCCAGATCCTCAAGTACATCCCCGGCGTCGGAACCGGTTTCGGAAAGTCAGGCTGGCGAAAGAAGGCCGACCGGATCATCGGCGGGGTCTTCGGCGTGGGCGTCACCGCAAACATCCTCGCGGGCTACACATTCCTGATCGAGCAATACGAGCCAGGCGACGAGATCTTCGTCTTCGGCTTCTCCCGCGGCGCCTTCACCGCCCGCTCGCTGGTGGGGCTGATCCGCGCCTCCGGCCTGCCGCGCCATACCGAGGCCTGGAAGGCACCCCAGGCGCTGAAGCGCTACCGCAGCAGCGACCCATCGACGAAACCCTCCAGCGAGGAGAGCCACCGCTTCCGCCTTGGCTACTCGCCCGACGTGGTCACCTCGCAGAAGGAGGCCGACTGGCGCCGCGCCCAGGGCCATCCGGTGCCGCCCCTGCTCAGCATCACCTACCTCGGCATCTGGGATACCGTCGGCGCCCTCGGCATCCCGGGCTATTACAAGTGGCTGGCCCAGGTCTTCAACCACAGCCAGGGCTTCCACGACACCCAGCTCAGTTCCATGGTCATGGCCGCCCGCCACGCCGTCTCCATCGACGAGCGCCGCAAGACCTTTCCGCCCACGCTCTGGGGCAATCTCGGTGAGCTGAACCGCGAGAACCCCGACCGCAAGCGCAGCTACCAGCAGCTCTGGTTTGCGGGCGATCACGGCTCTGTCGGCGGGGGAGGTGATATCGTCGGGCTGTCGAACATCACGTTGGCCTGGGTGGTGCAGGGCGCGGTGGAGCAGGGGCTGGAGTTCGACCCCACCCAACTCGCCGTGTTCGCTGCCGAGGAAGACCCTCTGGAGCCCTCGCTCTTCAACCAGTCCGGCCCGCCGAGCTTCGCCACGAGGCTGCTGCGCCGCCGGGTGCTCGACAGGGTCGGAAAGATGGACGTGCCAGACACGGCAAACGGCGGCACCACCTCTGTCTCCATCGGCCCCGATTACTACTGGGACATCTCCACCCCCGCCCGCAGCCGATACCGCAGCCTGGCAGACTACCGCCCCCCCGCGCTCAAACCCTTCGACACGGATCTTCATTCAGACGACTAGGCGCCCGCCCGCCGCGTTTTCTTACTTCAAGTATCCCGGGCGTGTGGGGGCAGCGCCCCCAGCGCGCCGCGGTTCATCTGGGCAACAGGCTCAACCCGGCACGGGCCTCAGCTGTCTTCCCCGTCGAAGAACGCCTTCACCTTCGGCCCGATCCAGGCCCAGAGCCCCGGCGCGCCGCGCTCCATGGTCGGGCGCAGCCGGGACTCGACGCGGGCATAATCCACCCCGTAGGGCACCCAGCTCGCGCCGCCGTTGGCGAGGTTCAGGAGCGGCGGCTGGAACCGGTCCAGCGCCTTGGCGAATTGCGCGTCGGGCGTTTCGGCGGCCTCGAACTCGTCCCAGAGCGCGCGCAGCTCGGCGCCCTGCGCCGCGGGCAGCATCCCGAAGATCCGGTCCGCCGCGGCCTGCTCGGCCGCCTCGATCGCCGCCTGGTCCAGCCCCGCCTCGAAGATCGGTGCGTCGCCCGCGTCGATCTCCACCAGGTCATGGATCAGCGCCATCCGGATCACCCGGTCGATCCGCACCCCCTCCGGCGCCTCGCGCTCCAGCACCAGGGCCGCCAGCGCGAGGTGCCAGCTATGCTCGCCCGAATTCTCGTGGCGCGACCCGTCGGCCAGTTTCGAGGCCCGCTCGACCGACCGCAGCTTGCAGGCCTCGGTGAGGAAGGCCGCCTGCAGGTCGAGGTCGGAGGTCAATGCCCGTCGTCCATCAGCTTCGGCCCTGTGTCCTTCTCGAGGAAGCCCTGGCTGATCTGCTTTTCGAGAAACTGCCGCGCCCGGCGTTCGGCCAGCCGCACCCGGATCGAGGTCATGAAGGCCTCTTCCATCGTGGTCGAGGAGGTGCCCAGCTTCTTGGCCACCGCGCGGATCACGTCGTCTTCCTCGCCGAGCTTGGCGGCGTTGGCGATCGTGTCCCGCGCCAGCGCGTCCGCAAGGTCTTCCAATACGCCCATGTTCCGCTCTCCTGCCTCTGCCGGTTTGCCCGCATTTGCGGGGAATCCCCGGCAAAGTTCAACCCCGCTTCCAGCCGCGGCCGATCGGGCGCGCTCGGGAGAGGATGCGGCGGTTTGGGCGCTGAAGATGCTGGTGCTGGCAGACCCCGGCGGGCGCAACGCCCGCCTGATCTGCGTTCAGCGGCTGGTCTCGGTCAGCCTGCGGCGCACGTAGGTGTCGACCTCGCCCAGCATCTCTTCCATGTAGGGATCCTCGAAGAAGTGCCCGGCGCCCTGGATCTCGGTGTGGGTGATGGTGATGCCCTTCTGCTCGTGCAGCTTGTCGACCAGCGCATGGGTATCCTTCGGCGGCGCCACCCGGTCGGCGGTGCCGTTCAGGATCAGCCCCGAACTGGGGCAGGGGGCGAGGAAGGAGAAGTCGTACATGTTCGCCGGCGGCGAGACGCTGACGAAGCCGGTGATCTCGGGCCGCCGCATCAGGAGCTGCATCCCGATCCAGGCGCCGAAGGAGAAGCCCGCCACCCAGCAATGCTTGGCGTTGGTGTTCATCGACTGCAGGTAATCCAGCGCCGAGGCGGCATCGCTCAACTCGCCGATCCCCTGGTCGTATTCACCCTGGCTGCGCCCAACGCCGCGGAAGTTGAATCGCAGCACCGTGAAGCCCATCTTGTGGAAGGCGTAATGCAGGTTGTAGACGACCCGGTTGTTCATCGTCCCGCCGAATTGCGGGTGCGGATGCAGGATGATGGCGATCGGCGCGTCCCTCACGCCCTGCTGCGGGTGATACCTGCCTTCGAGCCGGCCCTCGGGGCCGGGAAAAATCACTTCGGGCATACCTGACCTTTTTTGTCCTCTTTTATGCCCGGGGGCGGTTGACGCTTTCGCGGGCTCAATCTAGAATTATTCTAAATCGGCGCGAACCCACCCGGACGGGTGCGACGGAGGTAATCACCATTACCTTCCTCGTCAATGCAATTTGGCCTCCGAGAGGCTCTCAGCTGCAAGGACCAGACCTTTGAAGCTTTCGACCAAAGGACGCTATGCAATGGTTGCGCTGGCCGATCTGGCGATGGCGCAGGGCGACGCGCTCGTTTCGCTCGCGGCGATCTCGAAGCGCCAGAGCATTTCGCTGCCCTATCTCGAACAGCTTTTCGTCAAGCTCCGCCAGGGCGGGCTGGTGGAAAGCGTGCGCGGCCCGGGCGGAGGCTACCGCCTCGCACGGCCGGCGGCCGAGATCCGCGTGTCCGAAGTGCTGGAGGCCGTCGACGAGACGGTGAGCGCGCTGCACACCGGGGCAGGGGCCAAGGGCGCCGTCTCGGGCTCCAAGGCCCAGAGCATGGCCAACCGCCTCTGGGAGGGCCTCTCGGCCCATGTCTACGTCTATCTCCACCAGGCCACCCTGGCCTCGGTGATCGAGAAGCCCATGGCGACCTGCCCGGCGGTGCCGAACTTCTTCCAGGTGGTGGACGAGGAAGAGGCGGAGGCCGAAGCGTGAACCGCACCTACCTCGACTTCAACGCCACGGCCCCCCTGGTGCCGGAGGCGCGGGCGGCGATGCTCGCGGCGATGGAGATCGTGGGCAATCCCTCCTCGGTCCATGCCGAGGGGCGGGCGGCGAAGGCCGCGGTCGAGCGGGCCCGGGCGCAGGTGGCGGCGGGCGTCGGCTGCAAGCCGCAGGAGGTGGTGTTCACCTCGGGCGCGACCGAGGCCGCACAGGTGCTTTCGGGCGGCGCGGTGGTTGAGCCCACGGCTCATGACGCGCTCTGGGCGCATCACGTCTCCGAGGGCCGGATCTATGCGATGGGCCTCGCCAACAGCGAGACCGGCCTGATCGCCGAGGTGCCGCAGGAGCGCCCCTGCGAGCTTCTCCTCCTCGACGTGACCCAGGCCGTGGGCCGCATCCCCTTCGCCTTCGGCTGGTCGGGCGCCGATCTGGCCATTCTCTCCGCCCACAAGCTGGGCGGCCCCAAGGGGGTTGGCGCGCTTATCGTCCGCGAAGGGCTGGATATCGCCCCGCTGCTCAAGGGCGGCGGGCAGGAGATGGGGCGCCGGTCGGGCACCGAGAACGTCATCGGCCTCGCGGGCTTCGGCGCCGCGGTGGAGGCGGCGATGAAGCGCCTGGAGGCGGGCGACTGGACGCGCGTGGCCGCGGCCCGCGACAAATTGGAAGCCATGGTGGCAGATGCCGCGCCCGAGGCCATATTCGTGGGACAAGGGGCCGATCGCCTGCCCAACACCTCCTGCTTCGCCACGCCGGGCTGGAAGGGCGAGACCCAGGTGATGTCGATGGACCTCGCCGGCTTCGCCATCTCCGCCGGTTCCGCCTGCTCCTCGGGCAAGGTGAAGGAAAGCCGGGTTCTCCGCGCCATGGGCCATGACGAGGCCACGGCCCGCTCGGCCATCCGTGTCTCGCTGGGGCCCGACACGACCGAACAGGATATCGCCCGCTTCGCCGAGGCCTGGGCGGCACAACACAGGAAATACCGCGCAAGGGTTGCATGAAGACCGCACCCCAAGCCGCTGAAAGGAAACGAAATGAACGATCTTGACGTCAAAGAAGGCGTGGACGCCGAAACCGTCGAAGCCGTGAAGGCCATGGGCGCCTACAAATACGGCTGGAACACCGAGATCGAGATGGATTTCGCCCCCATGGGGCTGAACGAAGAAATCGTGCGCCTGATCTCGGCCAACAACGGCGAGCCCGAGTGGATGACCGACTGGCGCCTTCAGGCCTTCGAACGCTGGAAGCAGATGGAAGAGCCCGACTGGGCGATGGTCGACTACCCCGAGATCGACTTCCAGAAGCAGTACTACTACGCCAAGCCGGCTTCGATGAAGGAGAAGCCCAAGTCGCTCGACGAGGTCGATCCCGCCCTGCTCGCCACTTACGAAAAGCTCGGTATCCCGCTGAAGGAACAGATGATTCTTGCGGGCGTGGAGGGCGCCGATGAGGCCCCCGCCGAAGGCCGCAAGGTCGCCGTGGATGCCGTCTTCGACTCCGTCTCCGTCGGCACCACCTTCAAGGCGGAGCTGGCCAGCAAGGGCGTGATCTTCTGCTCGATCTCCGAGGCCATCAAGGAGCATCCGGAGCTGGTGAAGAAGTACCTGGGCAGTGTCGTGCCGCAGGGTGACAACTTCTACGCCTGCCTGAACTCCGCCGTCTTCTCCGACGGCAGCTTCGTCTACGTCCCGCCCGGCGTCCGCTGCCCGATGGAGCTTTCGACCTACTTCCGGATCAACGCCGAAAACACCGGCCAGTTCGAACGCACGCTCATCATCTGCGACAGCAACGCCTACGTGTCCTACCTCGAAGGCTGCACCGCCCCCCAGCGCGACACCTCGCAGCTCCACGCCGCCGTGGTGGAGATCGTGGTGATGGACGATGCCGAGGTGAAGTACTCCACCGTGCAGAACTGGTTCCCCGGCGACGAGAACGGCAAGGGCGGGATCTACA
>CAYVQK010000190.1:0-6843 GCA_964454145.1 uncultured Oceanicola sp.
TGATGTTCCCCCCCCGATGCCTGAGCCCGAGCGACTTCAGGATCTCGTAGCCCACCTTCACCTCTTCCACCGGATCGGCGGAAAGGCTCACGCGGATCGTGTCACCGATCCCCATCCAGAGCAGGTTCCCCAGCCCGATGGCGCTCTTGATCGTGCCGCTCATCAACCCGCCTGCCTCGGTGATGCCCAAGTGAATGGGCGCATCCGTCGCGTCGGCAAGTTGCTGGTAGGCCGCCGCACTCAGGAACACGTCACTTGCCTTGCAGGAAATCTTGAACGCGTGAAAGTCGTTGTCCTGCAACAGCTTGATATGGTCGAGCCCGCTCTCCACCATCGCCTCCGGGCAGGGCTCGCCGTATTTCTCCAGCAGGTGCTTCTCCAGAGACCCGGCATTCACCCCGATCCGGATCGAGCAGCCATGATCCTTCGCCGCGCGCACCACCTCGGCCACGCGCTTGGCGTCCCCGATGTTGCCCGGGTTGATCCGCAGGCAGGCCGCGCCCGCCTCCGCGCTCTCCAGCGCACGCTTGTAGTGAAAGTGGATGTCCGCGACGATCGGCACCGGGCTCTCGCGCACGATCTCCTTCAGCGCCTTGCTCGACGCCTCGTCGGGCACCGAGACCCGCACGATATCCGCCCCCGCCTCGGCGCAGCGCAACACCTGCGCGATGGTCGCCTTCGCGTCCGCCGTATCGGTGTTGGTCATCGTCTGCACGCTGATCGGCGCCCCGCCCCCCACCGGCACGTTGCCCACCATCACCTGGCGGCTCTCGCGGCGGTAAATGCTTCTCCAGGGGCGCACTTCGTTGATCGACATGAAACCTCCGGGGTCTGCTCGCGTCAGACCGAGAGATAGGCCGCAGACCTGCGAGGGACAATGCGTGTTTTCAGCGCGGCACGTGCGCTGGCCCGGATCACTCCGAAACCAGCGGCCCGTTTTCGGCAACCATCACGCTCTGCAGCGCCGGGTCGCGGCTGAGGTCGGCCACCGCAAGGCTCTCGGTGGCCCCCTCCGCAGAGAGCGCGAAGTTCGAAACCACCTCGCCCCGTCCGCCGATCGGCCCATAGGCCTGGCCGGCGGCGACAACGTAGACAGCGCCCGCATCGCCGGTGCGCAGCGTCGCGGCCACCTCGGCCTGCGGCAGGGTATAGCGATCACCCGGCTGCATGGTCCGCTCGTAGATCGTCGATCCATCCGCAGCCCGTACCCGCACCCAGCTCGGCCGCACCGCGACAAGCTCCACCATCGGCTGGCCATCGGCCGTCACCTTGGGCGCATTCGCCACGATCGCCTCGGCGGCAGCCCGCAGCTCCTCGTAGTTCTCCGGCGCGTTCAGCGGCTTCTGCGGCGCCTCGGCCAGCACCCGCTCCAGAGCGCCGTCGCCGCTGCCATCGGCCAGGGTGAAGGCATCGCGCAGCCCCTCCCGGTTCAGCTCGAGCCCGGAGACGACATTGCCCGACGGCCCGGCAGGCCCGTAGGTCTTGCCGTCCATGGCAAAGTAGACCGCGCCCGCAGCCCCCGTCCGCAGCACCGCCACCTCGTCGCCCTCGGGCACGATCCAGCGCTCGCCGGCGTTCAGCGTCTTCTCGAAGAGGATGTTGCCCGCACCGTCCTGCACCCGCACCCAGGCAGGGGCGGTGGCGAAGAGCTCCAGCACATCGGCCGTCTCCACCTCGGTGCCGTCATCGCGGCGCACTTCTCCGCTGTCCGCGGCCACAAGCTCGGTGGTCCGGCGCGCGGCACCCGCACCCGGCGCCAGCGCGCCCTGCGTCGCCGGGTCCAGCGCAGCGATCGGGCCGTCACGCGGGGTCATCACCGGGGTGTCCAGCGCCTGCGGGCGATAGAGCCTGTCGAGCGCATCCGGGGTCGCGGCATCCACGCCCGCGTATTCCGGCGCATCCGCCTGGCCGGCCTCGGGCACCGCCAGCGGGTCGATATCGGCCACCACGCCCGGCGCTTCGTCCACCGGGGCCACCGATACGCGCTGGATCTGCTGCAGCACCGCCCAGCCGCCGTAGCCCACCGCACCGATCAGCGCGAGCAGCACCAGCGACGAGCCGATCGCGCCCGGCTCGATCCGCGAGAACAGGCTGTCGCCCCGCGGGGTGAAGGTCACGTTCGGCTCGGCAAAGGGGTCACGCGCGCCTGCGACGCGGGTCACCGGGCGCGACTTGGGCTTGGCCGCCGTCTTCGGCGCACCGCCCTTCAGCCGCGTCAGCATCCCGCCGAGCGCGCCCTCGGCGGCGGCGGTCGCCTCCTTGGAGACCTTGCCGCCCTCGCCCTTGCGCCCGTTCTGGTCGAGCCCCGAAAGCGTGGCGAAATCGGCCTCCCGGCAGAAGGTCTCGAAGGCCCATTCCGGGTCCAGCGCGAGGTAGCGCGCATAGGATCTGACATAGCCGGCGATGAACCCGGGCGTCTCGAAGGCACTCGGGTCCGAGTTCTCGATGGCAGCGATGTAGGTGGCCTTGATCTTCAGCTCGCGCTGCACGTCCAGCAGGCTCTTGCCCATGGTCGCGCGCTCGCCGCGCATGATATCGCCCAGCTTCAGATCGAAATCGTCGAAGCCCTTCGGAGGAGCGTCCTCCGCTTCCGGCGTTGGCGGCCTGCGCCTGATCATCTGCCCTGCCCCGTGCGCATTTCCAGATATTGTCCCCAGACCTTTGGCGATTCGTGCGCTTCACGCCAAGATCACGTGCAGATTACCATGATGATAGCCATGATGCACTTGCAGAAGCGTTTACAGGAGGCTTCTTGCCGAAACGGAAGGGCCCTGGGCGGGCCCTCGCCAGAGATGTCCTGTCACATAGGCCTGCGCGGGAGTGCCCTCAGGCCGAAAGCTCCTGCCGGTTGAGCGCGCAATGCGCCCACAATCCGTCCATCGCCTTCACCAGCCCGTCGATCATCTTCGGCCCGTGCACCGGCGAGGGCGTGAAGCGCAGCCGCTCCGTGCCACGCGGCACCGTCGGATAGTTGATCGGCTGAACATACACACCGTAATGCTCCAGCAGCATGTCCGAGATCATCTTGGTGTGCTTGGGGTCGCCCACGATCACCGGCACGATGTGGCTGCCGTGGTCGATGATCGGCAGCCCCAGCGCCTTCAGCCGGGTCTTCAGGATGCGCGCGTTCATCTGGTGCTGGTCGCGGATCGTCTGGTCGGTCTTCAGATGCGCCACGCTCGCCGCGGCGCCTGCCGCCACCACCGGCGGGAGCGAGGTGGTAAAGATGAAGCCCGGCGCATAAGACCTTACAGCATCACACATTTTCGCGCTCGCCGCGATGTAGCCGCCATGCACGCCAAAGGCCTTGCCCAGGGTGCCGTTGATGATGTCGATGCGGTCCATCAGCCCGTCCCGCTCCGCCACGCCGCCACCGCGGGGCCCGTACATGCCCACCGCGTGCACCTCGTCGAGGTAGGTCAGCGCCCCGAACTCGTCGGCCAGGTCGCAGATCTCCTTGATCGGGCCGAAGTCGCCGTCCATGGAGTAGATCGACTCGAAGGCAATGAGCTTCGGCGTCGCCGGGTCGTCGGCCGCCAGCAGCTCGCGCAGATGTTCCACGTCGTTGTGCCGGAAGATCCGCTTCGCCCCGCCGTTGCGGCGGATGCCCTCGATCATCGAGGCGTGGTTCAGCTCGTCCGAATAGATGATGAGCCCCGGCAGCAGCTTCGGAAGCGTGCTGAGCGTCGCGTCATTGGCGATATAGGCCGAGGTGAAGAGCAGCGCCGCTTCCTTGCCATGAAGGTCGGCAAGCTCCGCCTCCAGACGCTTGTGATAGATCGTGGTGCCGCTGATGTTCCGGGTGCCGCCCGAGCCCGCGCCCGTGGCCTCCAGCGCCTCGTGCATCGCCGCAAGCACCACGGGGTGCTGGCCCATGCCGAGATAGTCGTTGCCGCACCACACCGTGATGTCCTGCTCCGAACCGTCGGGCTTCATCCAGACCGCATGCGGAAAATGCCCCTTGCGCCGCTCGATGTCGATGAAGGTCCGGTAGCGGCCTTCCTCGTGCAGCTTCTCCAGAGCAGAATCGATGCTGTCCAGCATGTCAGCCTTGGTCGTCATCGGGCATGTCACGGGGCGCGTCCTCCTTGGTCCGCTCTGCAGCGTTCTGACGTTCTAGCAGAGCCATATCATTTCGTGAATATATCGCCCCTGCGATATTTTGGCGCTTTGATCCAGATCACGTGGAATTCACGAAATCCGAACGCTCCGGCGTGAATCTCCCCCGCTGGACACTCCCCCGCCCGGTGCTACCCTCCGCCGCAACAAGGAGATCCCCATGACCAGCACGCCCGTCGACCCCGTTCTCGCCCGCATCGATTCTCAACTGCCCGACGCGCTCGAGCGTCTCATGGCCCTGCTGCGCATCCCCTCCATCTCCACCGATCCCGCCTACAAGTCCGATTGCGCCACCGCCGCCGACTGGCTGGTGGAAGACCTGAAGTCGCTGGGCTTCGACGCCTCCGCCCGCCCCACGCCCGGCCATCCGATGGTCGTCGCCCACGGCGGGCCGGATGGCACCCCCCACCTCCTGTTCTACGGCCACTACGACGTGCAGCCCGTCGACCCGCTCGAGCTCTGGCACCGTGACCCCTTCGACCCCGAGATCCAGGACACGCCCAAGGGCAAGGTCATCCGCGCCCGCGGTTCGTCCGACGACAAGGGCCAGCTCATGACCTTCGTCGAGGCCCTGCGCGCCTGGGTCGCAGAGCACGGGAGCCTGCCCTGCAAGCTCACCATCTTCTTCGAAGGCGAGGAAGAAAGCGGCTCCCCCTCCCTCATCCCCTTCATGAAGGAGCACGCCGAGGAGCTGAAAGCCGACATCGCGCTGATCTGCGACACCGGCCTCTTCGCCGATACCGTCCCCGCCATCATCACCCAGCTCCGCGGCCTGCTCGGCGAGGAGATCACCATCACCGCCGCCAGCAAGGATCTGCACTCCGGCATGTACGGCGGCGCCGCGATGAACCCCATCCGCGTGCTGACGAAGATCCTCGCCTCGCTCCATGACGACGACGGCCGCATCACCGTGCCGCATTTCTACGACGGTGTGCCGGAGATCGGCGACAACCTGAAGAAAAGCTGGAAAGCCCTTGGCTTCGATGAGAAAACCTTCCTCGGAGATGTCGGCCTCTCCGAGCTGGCCGGCGAGAAGGGCCGCATGGCGCTCGAGCAGCTCTGGTCCCGCCCCACCTGCGAGATCAACGGCATCAAGGGCGGCTACACCGGCGACGGCTTCAAGACGGTCCTGCCCTCGAAGGCCTCCGCCAAGGTGAGCTTCCGCCTCGTGGGCGACCAGGATCCCCACGCCATCCGCGAGCACTTCCGCGCCCACGTCCGCGCCATGCTGCCCCCCGATTGCGAGGTCGAGTTCCACCCCCACGGCGCCAGCCCCGCCGGCCAGATGAACACCAGCCACGACGCCTTCGAGACCGCCCGCCAGGCGCTGACGGAGGAATACGGCCGCGAGGCCGCCTACGTCGGCTGCGGCGGCTCCATCCCCATCGCCGGCTACTTCAAGTCGATCCTCGGCATGGACGCCATGCTCATCGGCTTCGGCAAGGACGACGACGCCATCCACAGCCCGAACGAGAAGTACGACGTGGAGAGTTTCCACAAGGGCACCCGCAGCTGGGCCCGCATCCTCGCTGCCCTAACCGCATGATCGGCCCGGAGCAACGCCGCGAGATCGACGGTCTCACCATCGCCTACGAGACCGGCGGCGCCTCAGCCGGCCTCCCCCTCCTCTTCCTCCACGGCTTCCCCCAGACCCGCGCGATGTGGCACCCCATCGCCCCCGCCTTCGCCGCGGCACATCCAATCGTCCTCGCCGACCTCCCCGGCTACGGAGCCTCCGCCAAGCCGCAGGCGCTCGAGCCCTACAGCTTCCGCGAGATGGCCCGCCGCCTCGCCGCCCTAATGGCCCACCTCGGCCATACCCGCTTCGCCGTCATCTCACACGATCGCGGCGCCCGCGTCGCCCACCGCATGGCGCTCGACCACCCCGCGCAGGTCGCCGCCGTCTCCCTGATGGACATCGTTCCCACCCACACGCTGCTGACCGAGCTCAAGCTCCCGGTGGCCAGGAGCTACTACCACTGGTTCTTCCTCGCCCAGCCCGAACCCTTCCCCGAATCCATGATCGCACCCGACCCGGAGGCCTACTACGAATCCTGCCTCCTCGGCTGGGGGTCCGCCAAACTCTCCGATTTCCACCCCGAGCAACTCGCCGCCTACCGCGCCGCCTGGACCGACCCAGAAACGCGGCGGGCGATGTGCAACGACTATCGCACCGCCCTCACCCTCGACCTCGCGGATGACACGGCAGATCTCGGCACGCGCATCCAGTGCCCCGCGCAAATCCTCTACGGGCGCGATGGCGCCATGGCCAAGCTCTACGACGTCCCCGCCACCTGGGCCCCCAAGACCACGCAAATGACCCACGCCGCCCTCCCCGGCGGCCACTTCTTCCCCGACACCGCGCCCTCGGAAACCGCAGAGGCCGTGCAGGCCTTCCTCGCCACGCGCTGAGCCGCATCGACGCCGCCCACCGCGTCCCCCTTGCCCGCGCTGCACCCCTCCCCCTGAGCCAATCCGCAAGCCCGCGCCCCACTGTCCCAACGCGCCCGAAGCCCCCCAACGGCACCCGCACCATCACGAGATCGCGCGACCATCGCCGCCCGCAACGTTCATTTTCTTGCTGGAAATACTCCGGGGGGTGTGGGGGGCTGGCCCCCCACGGCACACCGTCCGCCAAACGGCGAACGCGCGTCGGATGAAGAGAGAGGAGTGGCGCGGTTGACGGGGCTCGAACCCGCGACCCCCGGCGTGACAGGCCGGTAC
>CAYVQK010000191.1:0-4026 GCA_964454145.1 uncultured Oceanicola sp.
CGGGCGACGTCGATCACTTCACCCGCGTGCGCTGCTACGAGGCGGTGCTCGACAAGTACCCGGGCGCCACCACCACCATGAGCCTGCTGAACCTCGCCATGCGCATGGCCGGCCCGCGTGAGGCCGTCTGGCACGGGATCATCCGCAAGAACCACGGCTGCACCCATTTCATCGTCGGCCGTGACCACGCGGGCCCCGGCAAGAACTCGAAGGGCGAGGATTTCTACGGCCCCTACGACGCGCAGGATCTGTTCCGCGAGCATGAGGCCGAGATCGGCATCGAGATGGTCGATTTCAAACACATGGTCTGGGTGCAGGAGCGCGCGCAGTACGAGCCGATGGACGAGATCCTCGACAAGGACGACGTGACCATCCTCAATATCTACGGCACCGAGCTGCGCCGCCGCCTCGCCGAGGGCCTCGAGATCCCCGAGTGGTTCTCCTTCCCCGAGGTGGTGAGCGAGCTCCGCAAGACCCGCCCGCCGCGGGCCAAGCAGGGCTTCACCGTGTTCTTCACCGGCTTCTCCGGCTCCGGCAAATCGACCATCGCCAACGCGCTGATGGTCAAGCTGATGGAGATGGGCGGCCGCCCGGTGACGCTGCTCGACGGCGACATCGTCCGCAAGAACCTCTCCAGCGAGCTGGGCTTCTCCAAGGAGCACCGCGACCTGAACATCCGCCGCATCGGCTACGTGGCCTCGGAGATCACCAAGAACGGCGGCATCGCCATCTGCGCCCCGATCGCACCCTATGCCACGACCCGGCGGGCCGTGCGCGAGGAGATCGAGCAGTACGGCGCCTTCGTCGAGATCCACGTCGCCACCACCATCGAGGAATGCGAACGGCGTGACCGCAAGGGTCTCTACAAGCTCGCCCGCGAAGGCAAGATCAAGGAGTTTACCGGCATCTCCGACCCCTACGACGTGCCCGAGAACCCCGAACTCCGGGTGGAAACCGAGGGCACCGACGTCGACAACTGCGCCCACCAGGTGCTGCTGAAACTCGAGCAGATGGGCCTCGTCGCCGCAGTGTGATAGACCATCCGATGAAACGAGGAGTGCGCCGGGGCATCGCTTCGGCGCACATCATTTGTGAGACGGTGAATGCTGGTAATATCGCTTTCGTCCATCCCCCCGCGATTTGACAGCCTGGGTCCGGCACTCGAGGCCCTGGTGTCCCAGGATGTTCCCGTTGACCATGTCATCCTCTACATCCCCAAGGTCTATCGGCGCTTTCCCGATTACGACGGCGAGTTGCCAGCCGTGCCGGCCGGCGTCGAGATTCGCCAACCCGACGAAGACTACGGTCCGGCCTCCAAGGTTCTGCACGCGGTGCGCGATTTCGCCGACACGCCGGAGACCGATATCCTGTTCTGCGATGACGACCTGATCTACCAGCCCGACTGGGCGCGACAGTTCGTGACCGCGCGGAAGGAACGGCCCGAGGAGGCACTCTGCAGCTCCGGCTGGGATCTGTCGTTCCTCGGGATGGCGTCTGCGGCCAATGCCGACCAACCCCACTTCGCACCGCAAAGCCGAACCTTCGATTTGAACTACCGCTGGCGCAAGGTCCGGACCCAGATCACCAGGCGCAGATGGCATCTGGAGCGCCAGGAAAAGCCGTGGCGCAATCTCATCCGAAAGTCCGGCTTCATGGATACCTTCGAGGGGCTAGGCGGGGTGATGGTGAAACCGCGCTTCTTCGACGCCGAAGTGTTCGATATCCCCGACGTGCTCTGGGCCGTGGACGACATCTGGCTATCCGGGATGACGACGAAGAATGGTCACCGCCCCTGGGCCGTGGCACAGGCGTCGCGGTTCACCTACACCACGACCCGCGAGGTCGATGCGCTCAACACGTCGGTTATAGATGGCGCTGACCGTCACGCGGCCAACCGGGCCTGCGCGCGCTACATGAAGAACAAGTACCATATCTGGGGCGGCCCGGATGCCGAACAGGCCAACAGGTCGGCCGCCTAGAGTTCCCTAAGTCCGCTCACCCTACCTGCACTCGGGCATGTGCCGCGGACCCGCCCGACATCGGGCAGGGACGCGAGGCGCTGCGCCCGGACTCTCTGGCAGGAGGTCAGTGCACCGTCACGGGCGTCATGTCATGCTGCCGCGCCAGAACGAAGGCCAGTTCACGGCCCTGCACCAGCGCAAGCCGCTCACCTTCGTCATTGTGCACGGCATAGATGTCACCCACCGCGCGGGCCTGTGCCTTGATCTCGTCAGGCAGCTCCGCCACCTCGACCTTGCGGACGTAGACGATCGGCCGCTCGGCGGCTTCGGAGGTCTCTATTGCAAACTTCGTGTCCATCACACGTCTCCTTACCAGTTGCGCGTCCCACGGCCCGGCGATGCGGGCCTTCGGCGGTCAGCCGCGATCAATCTTGATCGTCTGAACCACCGTCTCGGGCTCGGCGCGGTTGAGATCCACGTGCAAAAGCCCATTCTCCAGCTTCGCGCCGGCCACTTCGACACCATCTGCCAGCACGAAACTGCGCTGGAACTGGCGAGCCGCGATGCCACGGTGCAGAAACACCCGCCCATCCTCGTCGTCCGACTGGCGGCCACGAATGACAAGCTGCGAATCCTCAACCGTGATCGCGAGATCCTGTTCCGAGAAACCTGCCACCGCGAGGGTGATCCGATAGGCATTCTCGCCGGATTGCTCGATGTTGAAGGGGGGATATCCCTCGTTGCCCGACTTGGCAGTGCGCTCGACCAGCCGCTCGAGCTGTTCGAAACCGAGGAGAAACGGGTGTGACCCGAAGGTAAGTTTGCTCATCTGGCATGGCCCTTGATCGAAGCGACGATGCGGAATGCGGCCCCGTCCTGGCGACCGCCCTCGAAATATGGGGTCTCATCTCTCGCCGGGCAAGGGCTGGCCATTGAGCGGGCACGCAAAATGCATATGATCGGCGCACTTGTCCCCAGTCCGAAGACCCGCCCGATGAATGCTCCCGGCGAAATGAGCCATGAAGACGTGCTCCGCGTGAAGCTCGAGGTGTTCCGGCGCGAGCATCGCGAGCTGGACGAGGCGATCAAGGCGCTTCAGGAGAAGGCCACGGGCGACAGCTTCACCCTGCAGCGGCTGAAGAAGAAGAAGCTCGTCCTGAAGGACGAAATCGCCCGGATCGAGGACGAGCTCTATCCCGATATCATTGCGTAACCCACGGGCGCGGCTATAAAGGCCGCTCTTTCGGGGGATGAGAGGAAGCTGACAATGGCCGAACCCGTCGTGGGCATCATCATGGGCAGCCAGTCCGACTGGCCGACGATGAAACACGCCGCCGATGTGCTGGACGAGCTTGGCGTGCCCTGGGAGGCCCGCATCGTCTCGGCTCACCGCACGCCCGACCGGCTCTGGAACTACGGCAAGGAAGCCGCCGGGCGAGGCCTGAAGGTGATCATCGCCGGCGCTGGCGGAGCCGCGCATCTGCCCGGCATGATGGCCTCTAAAACCCGCGTCCCCGTTGTCGGCGTTCCGGTACAGACCCGCGCACTCTCGGGGGTCGACAGCCTTTACTCCATCGTCCAGATGCCCCGCGGCTTTCCCGTCGCCACCATGGCCATCGGCGAGGCCGGCGCGGTGAACGCGGGCCTCATGGCCGCAGGCATCCTTGCTGTTTCCGACGAGGCGCTTGCAGAGCGGCTCGATGCCTGGCGCGAGGCCCTCTCCGCCTCCATTCCCGAGGCGCCGACCGATGAGTGAGCCCCTCGCCCCGGGATCGGTGATCGGCATCCTCGGCGGCGGTCAGCTGGGCCGGATGCTCGCCGTGGCCGCCGCGCGGCTGGGCTACAAGGCGCATATCTTCGAGCCGGGCGCTGCACCCGCCGGTGACGTGGCCGCCAAGGTGACCCAGGCCCGCTACGATGACACCGAAGCTCTGGTGGCCTTCGCGGCGCAGGTCGACGTGATCACATACGAATTCGAGAACATCCCAACCGCCGCCCTCGATACGCTGGAAGCGATCCGCCCGATCCGCCCCGGCCGCGAGGCACTGCGCGTGAGCCAAGACAG
>CAYVQK010000191.1:4126-6834 GCA_964454145.1 uncultured Oceanicola sp.
GCGGGCAAGATCCTGAACGCGCTCGATTACGTCGGCGTCATGGGCGTGGAGCTCTTCGTCACACCCGGCGCGCTGATCGTCAATGAAATCGCACCCCGCGTGCACAACTCCGGCCACTGGACCCAGAACGGCTGTGCCGTCGATCAGTTCGAGCAGCACATCCGGGCCATCACTGGCTGGCCCCTCGGAGACGGCAAGCGCCACTCCGACGTGGTCATGGAAAACCTGATCGGCGACGACATCGACCGCATCCCCGAGATCGCTCGCGAGCCCCACGCCGCGATCCATCTCTATGGCAAGGCCGAGGCCCGCCCCGGTCGCAAGATGGGCCACGTGAACCGGGTGAAGCCCTAGGGTGGGCCATCTGCCCACCTCCGCTATTCGCTGATTTCCCTCAGCCCGGCGGCCACCGCGTCTGCATACCCAAGTTCCGGATCGAATGCCCCGGTCTCGAGGAAGGTCAGCACCTGCAGCATGACGACCGGGTTGGTCATCATGAAGGTGTGGGTCACCGGCAGCGCGATCCAGTCCGCCTCGCCCTCCACATGAGTCTTGTCCACTGCCACCTTGCTGTCATCAGGCCCCGGTATGATCGAGCTGTAGACCGGGTTGAAGCTGAGCGTCCCGGCAATGATCCCGGGTCCGAACCAGGCCGGCCCCAATTTCTGCGGCACGCTCGCGGCGTCGGTGCCCAACTGGTCGCCCGCCGGACCATTCACGGCCTCGAACAGCGCCCAGTCGCTCAGCTCATCCACCAGCTCGCTGCCTTCGTTGGGCGGCCCCATCATCACCACCCGTCCGAGCCGCTCCGGCCGGGCGTCCTCCAGCCACATCCGCAGCAGGATGCCGCCCATCGAATGGGTCACGAAATGTACCCTCTCGCCATCACAGGTCTCATAGGCGGCGGGCACGGCACGCACCAGTTCTTCCACCGGCCTGCGGGTCGAGGGGTAGCCCTGGTTGACCACGTTGTAACCCGCCTCGCCTAGCGCCAGCTCCATCGCCGCCATCGAGCCGGTGCCCCGCGCCAGCCCGTGCAGCAGCACGACGCAGTCCTTCGCCATCGCGGGCGCGGCGGCGAAAGCGAGGCAGAGGGCAAGGATCAGGCGCATGGCCCAGAGGTAGGGTTGCGCTTCGCCCCTTGCCACTCCCGCGCCGCAACGTCACGGTCGCGCCATGCCGATCCGCCTCGCCACCCGCGCCATCATCGTGCAGGAGAACCGCCTGCTCATCGTCAATGCCTGGGCCGATCCCAAGGTGCAGCTCTGGTGCGCCCCGGGCGGCGGCGCCGAGATGCACGCCTCACTCCCCGACAACCTCGCCCGCGAGGTGCATGAGGAGACGGGCCTCACCGTCAGGGTCGGCCCGCCCTGCCTCGTGAACGAGTATCACGAAGAGTCCACGGGCTTTCACCAGGTCGAAATCTTCTTTCGTTGCAAGGTCTTGTCGGGCGAGCTCAGGGACGATTGGCAAGATCCCGAGCGCGTCGTCACCCGCCGCAGATGGGTCACGGCGGAAGAACTCGCCACGCTGCCCCACAAGCCCGACAGCCTCGGCGCGGTCGCCTTCAGCCGCGGCTTCGGCTACGACCCGCTGGAGCCACTGGCGCGGTGACGGCCACCGCGATACCGCCTACCACCACCGCCGCGGCAAGCACCAGCTTCCAGGTCAGCGGCTCGCCCAGCAGCAGGGCCCCGGTGGCCACGGCGATGACCGGCACCGAAAGCTGCACCACGGCGGCGGTGGTCGTCTCGATCCGCGGCAGGATCGCGTACCACAGCGCATAGCCCAGCCCCGAGGTCACGGCGCCACCGATCACCGCCAGCAGTATGCCGCCAGGTGCAGGCCAGCCCGGCATGGCCAGAAGCGCGGCAAGAGCCACGATCGGCAGGCACCAAATGAAATTGGCGGCGGTCGCGGAGAGCGGATTGGCGGCACCGCGCCCATTGAGGGTGTAGAAGGCCCATCCGACCCCGGCGAGGGCCATCAGCGCGGCGCCGCCCGGATCGACCCGCAGCGTGCCACCGGGCCAAAGCAGCGAGACAAGCCCGGCGAAGGCGAGGGCCGCGCCCGCGAGCCGCTGCGGCCCGAGCGCCGTGCCGCGCAGGGCCGCGACGGCGAACATGGTGATCTGTATCACGCCAAAGAGGATCAGCGCCCCGAGCCCAGCGCCCAGCGTGAGGTAGGCCAGCGAAAAGCCCAGCATGTAGGTGGCGAGCGAGAGGGCCCCGACCCAGGGCACGCCCCAAACCGGGCGAGTACCCCGCAAGGCGACGAGGAGCCATAGCATCGCCGCGCCCGAGGCCACCCGGATCAGGGCATAGCCCAGCGGGTCGATGAACCCGCCCTCCACCGCCGCCCTGTTGAGCAGCGAGTTGGCGGCGAAGGCCACCATGGTGACCGCGATGAGCAGGGCAGTGCGCATGGCGCCGAAGTATCCCGCCCCGCGGCAAAGAAAAAGGGCCACCCGAAGGCGGCCCGTTCCCTGATTTCAAAGCCGGGCTGGCTTACATCATGCCGCCCATGCCGCCCATGTCGGGCATGCCGCCACCGGCGCCAGCGCCTTCCTTGGCGGGCTTGTCGGCCACCATCGCCTCGGTGGTGATGAGCAGGCCGGCCACGGAGGAGGCATCCTCCAGAGCGGTGCGAACCACCTTGGCGGGGTCGATCACGCCGAACTTGAACATGTCGCCATATTCTTCGGTCTG
>CAYVQK010000192.1:0-3235 GCA_964454145.1 uncultured Oceanicola sp.
GGTACATGGACGGCAAGATCGAGATCGACCCGATGATCACGCACAAGCTGAAGCTCGAGGACATCAACGAGGGCTTCGAACTGATGCACGCCGGCAAGTCCATCCGCGCGGTGGTGGAGTACTGATGCGCGCCGCGGCCCTGCTCCTGTCGCTCGCCGCCTGCGCCCCGGCCATCGCCGCCGAGCCGGTGCTGGAGCTGAGGGCGGGGCCGCGCGCCATCGTGGCGACCACCGAGGACATCCTGAGCGTGGCGGTGATGGAGAGCTATCCGCCGGGCCTCAACATCTCGGTCGGCCCGGCCTTCTCGCAGGCCATGGCGGAGTTCACCGCCGAGAGCATCGGCGAGGAGGTGGCCTTCTCGATCTGCGGCGAAGAGGTGCTGCGGCCCCGGATCATGGAGCGGATCGCGGGCCCCAACATGGTGATCACCCCGGTGCCGCCCGAGAAGGTGGAGGGTTTCGTGAAGGCCCTCACCGGCGAAACCTCCTGCCCCGGCTGACCGGCGCGGCCGCCCATGCCGCGCTGACCCGAGGGAACCGGAGCGGGCACAGCGCGGTTCTTCCTGCAAAGGAGCCCCGCCGATGAACACCAAGCCCGCCTTCCCGAAAGACCTCCTCCCCACGCAGGACACCCAGAACCGCCTCGTGCCGGTCGCCGTGGCCGCGGGCCTCGTGGCGGCGGGTGCGCTGCTCTGGCGGGCCCGGCCCCACGCGCTGGACTTCCCCGACCCTGTGCCGCTCGACAACAACCCGAAACGCAGCATTTTCAAACGCTTCGCCCGAAAGGGCCGCGACGGGCTGCGCCGCGTGGCGCCCGACAACCTCTCGGTCTCGCTCGGCCGCTCCATGGTGATCGCGGGCGGGGCGCTGCTCGTCACCCGGCTACTCGACGAGCTTTCGGGCGACTAGCCCTTCCGCGCCACCACGAAGCGCGCCGGGGGCCTGGCCGGGTAGTTGCCGGTTTCCACGATGGTCAGCCCCGCCGCCTCGTGCAGCGCGTCGATCTGCGCGACCGAGAGGAATTGCACCTTCGGCGCCTTCCCGAAGAGCCGCATGATCCCGATGATCGGCCGGAAGTACCAGGCGCCCGCAAGCGCCGTGGTCTTGGTGATGACATGGCCGCCGGGCTTCACCCGCGCCGCCATCCCGGCCAGCGCAGAGGCCGGGTCGTCCAGCAGGTGCAACACGTTGAAGCTCACCACCGCGTCGAAGGGGCCGTCGGGCAGGGCCTCGGCACTGTGGTTCTCCAGCCGGATGTTCTCGATCCCGTCCGCCGCGATGCGGTCGCGGGCGATCTCGAGCAGGGCGTCGGAGATATCCGTCGCCACCACCTCGGCCACATGGGGCGAAAGCCGGCGCGCCGTGGTGCCGGTGCCCGCGCCCACCTCGAGCAGGCGGTCGGTGGGCTCCAGGTAGCTCGCGGTCCGCTCCAGCGTGGTGGCATAGGCCGCCTCGTCACCGATGGGGCGGGCAGCATAGCGCGGGGCGACCTTGTTCCAGAAGGCTGCGGGGTCGGTCATGTTCTCTCTCCTCGATCGGCTGAGGCCGGTCTACCCAAACGCGGATCACATAAGAATTGCCAGAATTCGCATTTGATCTATGCATATACGCATGAAAGACCCCGCCGCCACCTTCGACTGGAACCAGGCCCGCGCCTTCCTCACCGCCGCCGAGGCGGGCTCTCTCTCCGCCGCCGCCCGCGCCCTGGGGCAGACCCAGCCCACCCTGGGGCGGCAGGTGGCCGGGCTGGAAGAGGCGCTGGGCGTCACCCTGTTCGAGCGGGCCGGGCGCAGGCTGGCGCTGACGGCGGCGGGGCGCGAGCTGATCCCCCACCTGAAGGCGATGGAGGAGAGCGCCGGCCATGTCGCCATGCTGGCCGCCGGGCAGGCGCAGGGGCTTTCGGGGCGCGTCTCCATCTCGGCCTCCGACATGATGGCCGCCCGGGTGCTGCCGCCCCTCGTCGCCCGCCTCGCCCGGATGGCGCCGGAGCTCGAGATCGAGCTACTCAGCTCCAACACCCTCTCGGACCTCACCCGCCGCGAGGCCGATATCGCCCTGCGCCACGTCCGCCCGACCGAGCCCGAGCTGGTCGCCCGGCTGGTGGCCGAGCAGGACGCGCGCTTCTACGCCGCCACCGCCTACCTCGAGCGCATGGGCCGCCCCGAGAGCCTCGCCGACCTCGCGCGGCACGACTGGGTCGGCCACTCCGACCCGGAGACAATGCTGGCCTACCTGGCCAACAAGGGGATCGCGATCCCCCGCGAGCGGGTCCGCGTGGTGGCCGACAACGGGCTCGCCTACTGGGAGCTGGTGCGGCACGGCATGGGGATCGGCATCATGGCCCGGCAGAACGTGCCGCCGGGCGAAGGCATCGAGCCGGTGCTGCCCGACTTCACCTTCATCACCATCCCGGTCTGGCTGGTCGCCCATTCCGAGCTGCACTCCTCGCGCCGCATCCGCGTGGTGTGGGACTATCTCGCCGAGGCGCTTTCAAACCGCCGAGCGAAGCCCTAGGTATGACCCATGAACAATCAGAACAACAAACCAAACCTCCTCGCCGTCCTGATCGACGCCGACAACACCTCTCCCAAATGGGCCAAGGCGATCTTCGACGAGATCGCGGGCATGGGTGAAGCGAGTGTCCGGCGGGTCTACGGCGATTTCTCCTCCAGCCAGATGAACGGCTGGGCCAAGGTGCAGGCCGAGTTCGGCCTGGTGCCGCACCACCAGCCGGCGAACACCGTGGGCAAGAACGCCTCCGACATCGCGCTGGTGATCGACTGCATGGACCTGCTGCACACCGGCCGGTTCGACGGCTTCATCCTGGTCAGCTCCGACAGCGACTTCACCCGCCTCGCCAGCCGCATCCGCGAACAGGGCTACGACGTCTTCGGCATCGGCGCCCAGAAGACGCCCGAGGCCTTCCGCAAGGCCTGCAAGCGGTTCATCTTTCTCGAAAACCTCGAAGGTGCCCCGCAGCAGAAGCAGGCCGCCAAGAGCAGCGACAAGCTGAACGAGGCCCGCGACCTGATCTTCCGCGCGATGGATGCGCTGGAGACCGAGGACGACTGGTATGCCCTCGGCCCGCTGGGCCAGCAGGTGACCACGGCCAACCCCGATTTCGACGTGCGGACCTACGGGTTCCGGAAGTTCTCCGACCTGGTGGGCAAAATCGCCGTGCTGGAGACGCGCCGGGGATCGGGCAACCAGTTGCAGGTGCGACGGGTGGATTGAGG
>CAYVQK010000192.1:3335-6680 GCA_964454145.1 uncultured Oceanicola sp.
GGCGTCTTCGGCAGCTCGTGGAACACCACGTGCTTCGGCGTCTTGAACCCCGCCAGTGACGCCCGGCAATGGGCGATCAGCTCCTCCTCCGTCGCCTCCGCCCCCGGCTTCAGCTCGACATAGGCGCAGGGCACCTCGCCCCATTTCTCGTCGGGCTTCGCCACCACGGCGCAGAGGAAGACCGCCGGGTGGTGCATCAGCACGCCTTCCACCTCGACCGAACTCACATTCTCGCCGCCCGAGATGATGATGTCCTTCGCCCGGTCGGTGATCTGGATGTAGCCGTCTGGGTGCTGGATGGCGATGTCCTCGGAGTGGAAGTAGCCGCCCCGGAAGGCCTCTTCGCTCGCCTCGGGGTTCTTGTAGTAGCCCTTCATCACCATGTTGCCGCGCATCACGATCTCGCCCGGGGTCTCGCCGTCCATCGGGGTCTGGCTGATGAACTCGTCCATCACCGTCACCTCCTCGGCGGTGGGCATCGCCACGCCGGTGCGGGCCTTGATGGCGGCGCGGTCCTTCTGTTCCAGCCCGTCCCAGCGCGCCCCGTCCCAGAGGCACTCGGTGATCGGCCCATAGGTCTCGGTCAACCCGTAGACCTGGTTGACGTTGAACCCCAGCGGCTCCACCGCCGCGAGGATGGCGGCGGGCGGGGGCGCCCCGGCGGTAAAGACCTCGACCGTATGCGAGAACTCCCGCCGCTCGCTGTCCGGCGCGTTCACCAGCAGCCCCAGCACGATCGGCGCCCCGCCGAAATGGGTCACGCCATCGTCGGCAATCGCCGCATAGATGTTCCTCGCGGTCACGTCGCGGCAGCACACCACCGTGCCGCCCAGCGCCGGGATCATCCAGGTGTGGCACCAGTTGTTGCAGTGGAACAGCGGCACGATCACCAGGTAGCGCGGCTCCATCACCATGCGCCACGAGATCACCTGCCCCAGCGTGCTGAGATAGGCCCCGCGATGGTGGTAGACCACGCCCTTGGGCCGCCCGGTGGTGCCGGAGGTGTAGTTGAGCGCAAGGCTCTCCCACTCGTCCTCGGGCATGATCCAGGGAAAGTCCTCGCGGCCCTCGGCCAGCAGCTCCTCGTAGGTCAGGTGGCGCCCGGTGGCCTCCAGCCCCGCCTCCGCGTCGGGCACCTCGATGAGCACCGGCTTCTCGCCCTCCATCACCGCCAGCGCCTCCTCGGCCAGCGGAATGAAGGCCGTGTCGCAGAGCACCATCCGCGCCTCGGAGTGCTCGAAGATATAGGCCACCGTGCCTACGTCGAGCCGCACGTTGATGGCATTCAGCACCGCGCCGCAGGCGGGCACGCCGAAATGCGCCTCGACATGGGGCAGCGTGTTCAGCAGCAGCGTGGAGACAACCTCGCCCGGCCGGATCCCCCGTGCCTCGAGCGCCGAAGCGAGGCGGGAGACACGGGCGTGGTACTCGGCATAGGTGTGGCGCGTGGAGCCGTAAACCACCGCCTCCCGCTCGGGAAAGAGCCTCACCGCGCGGGCAAGGTGGCTGAGCGGCGTCAGCGGCGCATGGTTGGCCCGGCGCTTCTGCAGCCCGCTCTCGTCTCTCATCCAGCCCATCACGCTCCCCCTCTGCTCCGTCGCGCCAGAATAGACGTCGCGCGGCGCGGATCAAGAAATTGCCGGGGCCCGGGGCGGCGGCTAGTGTCGCGCCATGATCCTCTCACGCGGGCGCGGCTACCTCTTCATCCACATCCCCAAGACCGGGGGCACCTCGATGGCGCTGGCGCTGGAAGACCGCGCCATGGCCGATGACATCATGCTGGGCGACACGCCGAAGGCGCTGAAGCGGCGGCGGCGGGTGAAGGGCGTGCAAACCGCCGGGCGGCTCTGGAAGCACTCGCGCCTCGTCGATCTGCCGGGGCTGGTGGAGGAGGAGGAGATGCGCCGGCTCTTCACCTTCACCCTCGTGCGCAACCCCTGGGCGCGGATGGTGAGCTATTATCACTGGCTCCGGGCGCAGAGCTTCGATCACCCGGCGGTGGGTCTCGCCCGTTCACTGGATTTCAACCATTTCGTGGCGCACCCCCACACCCAGACCAGCCTCGGCGCCGCGGATTATGGCAGCTATGTGCGCCTGCCCTCGGGGGAAGAGCACTGCCGATTGTTCATCCGGCTGGAACACCTCGAGGCCGATATCGCCCCACTGGAGGCCCACCTGGGCTTTCCCCTCACCCCCCTGCCCCATGTCAACCGGAGTGCCCGCGCGGAGGACTGGCGCAGCCAGTATGACAAGGAAAGCAGGGCCGCCGTGGAAGCCCTCGCCGCCCGCGACATCGCCCGTTTCGGATACGCCTTCGACCCCGATTGACCGGGTTTGGTAAATTTCGGAACGCATCCAATTCAATTTTTAGCGGTCCGCGGAATTGTTGCCTCTGCCGCAACACTGCCCCATTTCGGCCCGGTTCCAGTCCGATTGAGGGCTAGGGAATCATCCCCACTGTCCCTGCTGTCACCGGAACCGCAGCTGCCGGAAGGGTTCCGCAACATGGGATGGGTCGTGATGTTCATGGGATGGAAGACCAACGATTTCAAAGCCTCGGGCCTGCGCCCGGCGGGCGATCGGCGCCGGGATCCGCGGGGGGCCGGGCACGGTATCGTGGCGGGCACGCTGGTGGCCACCGAGATGGGCTGGCGCCCGGTCGAGGCGTTGATGGTGGGCGACGAGGTGATGACCTTCGACCGCGGGATGCAGCGGATCACCGGCATGAGCCGGGCGCGCCTCTGGAACGGCGAGAGCGAATGCCCCCGCGCGATGTGGCCGATCCGGGTGCCTGCGGGCCTCGTCGGCAACCGCCGCGAGCTGGTGCTGATGCCCGAGGAAACCGTGGTGATCGAGAGCGACACCGCCGAGCACATGTACGACGATCCCTTCGCCCTGATCCCCGCCCTGGCGCTGACCGAGATGCCGGGCGTCGAGCGGATCTGCCCGAGCTCCGAGATCGAGGTGGTCTCGATCAGCTTCGCAGAGGACCAGGTGATCTTCGTCGAGGGCTCCGCGCTGATCTTCTGCCCGACCGGCGCGGCCGGGGAGCCGATCGGCATGGCCGCCCTGCTGAGCGAGGAGTTCAACGGCACGGAGAGCTGCGCCTACCAGGTGCTCTCGCTCGACGATGCCCGGCTGCTGGCGAGCTGCATCGTGGCCGAGCAGGCCGCCCGCGGCGTGCCCGCCGCCGCCCCTGCCGCGGCACGCTACGCCGCCTGACGGCAGACCGACAATCGCGGGTCCGCGCGGCCCGCGTATGACCACGCCACGTCGGGGGCGAGCCCTGCTCCCGACAGAACGCGCAGAGACGGGCCCGCCCCCGATGGGCGTTTCCATCCCCCT
>CAYVQK010000193.1:0-6602 GCA_964454145.1 uncultured Oceanicola sp.
CCAGCGCGGCTACGAGCTGAACGCCAAGGTCATCACCGCCGCCGACCAGATGCTCGGCGCCACCACACAGATCCGCTGACGATGCTCCGCCTCGCCGCCCTTCTCTGCCTCGCCGCCCTGCCGCTCCGGGCGGAGATGCTCGTCGCCGCCCGCACCATCCCCGCCGGCACCGTGCTGGAGCCCGCCGACGTGGTGCTGCGCGAGGGCAGCGCGGCCGGCAGCATCGCGCACCCCGACGCGGCGATGGGGCTCGAGGCCCGCGTCGCGCTCTACCCCGGCCGCCCGATCCGCGCCGCCGACCTGGGCCCGCCCGCGCTGATCGAACGCAACCAGACCGTCACCCTCGTCTACCGCCAGAACGGCCTCCTGATCGCCACCGAGGCCCGCGCCCTCGGCCGGGCCGGCGAGGGCGACCTGCTGCGCGTCATGAACCTCGCCTCCCGCAGCACCGTCACCGGCCAGGTCGACGAGGCGGGCCGCGTCATCGTGGGCCCGAGCGCCCGATTGCTGAAAGACCTGGAGGATTTCTGATGACCCGAACCGCCCCTCTGCTTCTCGCGCTCCTTGCGTTCACGGCCTGCGCCAGGCTGGAGAACGTGGGCAAGGCCCCCGCCTTCGAGCCCACCGAGCAGACCTACGAATACCGCGCCATGGCCTCCGTCCCCCTGCCCGACGTGCTCGACGACAAGCGCGGCGCCGAGCAGGCCTCGCTCTGGAGCCGCAACCGCAAGTCGCTGCTGGGCGACCGGCGGGCCGTGCGCCGGGGCGACATCCTCACCGTGGTCATCGAGATCGACGATTCGGCCTCCATCTCCAACGCCACCGGCCGCAGCCGCAACGGCTCCGAGAGCATGGGCGTGCCGTCGCTCTTCGGCATCCCCCAGCGGATCGACGAGCGCCTGCCCGAGGGCGCCAGCATGGCCGATGCCGTCTCCGCCAAATCCTCCTCCACCTTCTCCGGCAACGGCAATGTCAGCCGCAACGAGCAGCTCGAGCTGCGCATCGCGGCCACCATCGTGGAGGAAATGTCCAACGGCATCCTGCGGATCCAGGGCAGCCAGGAGGTGCGGGTGAACTTCGAGCTGCGCGAGCTTCTCGTCACCGGCTACGTCCGCCCCGAGGATATCACCCGCCAGAACGAGATCACCTACGACAAGATCGCCGGCGCCCGCATTTCCTATGGCGGCCGCGGCCAGATCACCGATGTCCAGCAGCCGCGCTACGGCCAGCAGGTGGCCGACATCGTCCTGCCCTTCTGACCGGAGCCCTCCCGCATGAAGTCGATCCTCCTCATCCTCATCCTCGCCGCCGTCGGGATCGGCGCCGGCGCCGGGGCCGGCATGATGCTGCGCCCTCCCCCCGAGGAGATCGTGATGAACCCCTGCGGCGAGGCGGGCGAGGCCCTGGCCGAGAGCCACCCCGAGGAAGCCGGCGCCCAGGCCGAGGCCGAAGACACCACCGGTTCCGAGGCCGACCCGACCCGCGACTACGTGAAGCTGAACAACCAGTTCATCGTGCCCATCGTGGAAGACGGCAAGGTGGCCTCGATGGTCGTGCTCAGCCTCAGCCTCGAGGTCGACATCGGCCAACGCGAAACCGTCTATGCCCGCGAGCCCAAGCTGCGCGACAGCTTCCTGCAGGTGCTCTTCGACCACGCCAACTCGGGCGGCTTCTCGGGCAACTTCACCACCGGCACCAAGATGCGCCACCTCTCCGAGGCGCTCGAGGAGGTGGGCCGCAAGGTGCTCGGCGCCACGCTGACCGACGTGCTCATCATCGACATCGTCCGACAGGACAGCTAGGCCGCCAGACGTCCGGAAGACGTGCCGGACCCCTCCCGCGCAGCACGCGCCTTAGCGCTTGCGCCCCACCTCGCGGGTCTCGCTCAGTGTCATGCCGGTCGAAAGCGCCTCCGGGTCCACCACGAGCTCCAGCACGGCGAGCCGCCCGCTGGCCTGGGCGCGCACGAAGGCACCGGAAAAGTCCTCCGTCCGCTCCACCCGCTCGCCGAATCCGCCATAGGCGCGGGCCAGCGCGGCAAAGTCGGGGTTGGCCAGATCGGTGCCCGAGACGCGGCCGGGAAAGGTCTTTTCCTGGTGCATCCGGATGGTGCCATAGCGGCCGTTGTTCACCACCAGCACGATCGGCGCCGCGCCGTGCTGCACCGCCGTCGACATCTCGTTGCAGGTCATCTGGAAGCATCCGTCGCCCGCCAGCGCCACCACCACCCGCTCCGGGTGCCGCAGCTTGGCGGCAATGGCGGCGGGCAGCCCGTACCCCATGCTGCCGCTCGTCGGGGCGAGCTGTGTGCCGTAGCGCTTGAACTGGTAGTAGCGATGCAGCCAGGCCGCGTAGTTTCCCGCGCCGTTGGTCAGCACCGCATCCTCCGGCAGGTTGTCGGACAGCCAGCGGATCACCTGCTCCAGCTTCAGCGCGCCCGGCGTCTCCTTCGGCCGCAGCCATTTCTCGTAGGCGGTGCGATAATCGGTCGTCCACTGCCGCTTGTCGCTGCGCGGCCGCACCGCGCGGGCGAGCCGGGCCAGCACCACGGGCGCCTCGGCGACGAAGGGCAGCTGCACCGGATAGACCTTGCCGATCTCGTCGGGGTCGGGGTGCACCTGGATGATCCGCTTGTGCGGCGCGGCCACGTCGAGCAGCCGGTAGCCACCCGTGGTCACATCGCCGAGGCGGGTGCCCAACGCCACGATCAGGTCGGCCTGCCGCACCGCATCGGCCAGCGCAGGGTTCATCCCCACGCCGAGATCGCCGATGTAGTTGGGGTGTCGGTTGTCCATGTAGTCCTGCCGCCGGAACGGCACCGCCACCGGCAGATCCAGCGCCTCGGCGAAGCGGGCGAGGTTGGTGGAGGCCTCCGCGCTCCACCCCGGGCCCCCGGCGATGAGCAGCGGCCGGTGTGACCGCTCGATCTGGTGAATCACCAGCTCGGCAAAGTTCGAGCCCTCCGGCGAGGTGAAGAAGGCATCGTCGGGCCGGTCGGGCACCTCGACCTGGTCGTGCAGCATGTCCTCGGGGAGCGACAGCACAACCGGCCCGGGCCGCCCGGCGGTGGCGAGGCGGAAGGCGCGGTCGATGTACTCGGGCAGGCGCGCGGCGTCATCCACCTCCGCCGTCCACTTGGCGACGGGCGCGAGAAAGGCCCGCAGGTCCACCTCCTGAAAGGCGTCCCGGTCACGCTGTCCGCGCGGCACCTGCCCCACGAAGACCACCATCGGCGTGCTGTCGTGCTTCGCCACGTGCAGGCCCGCCGAGGCATTCGCCGCGCCCGGCCCGCGGGTGACGAAGAGCACGCCCGGCTCGCCGGTCATCTTGCCCTCGGCCTCCGCCATCATCGCTGCTCCACCCTCCTGGCGGCAGACGACATTGGTGATGCCAGAGCCCACCAGCCCGTCGAGCACCGGCAGAAAGCTCTCGCCCGGCACCGAGAAGACCCGCTCGATTCCGCGGAGGCGCAGCTGGTCCACAAGCACCTGCCCGCCATGTCGAAGATCGGACGCGCGCGGTCTGGCGGCGGGTTTCGGCGTTTTCAGCGGCACGATTGTCTTCATATCCAGGCCCCGGAGGATTCGCCTCAGCCTGTGTCATTCGCCCCGCCCGGGCAAGCCTTCGCCTCGGCAAATCCGCCCTTCGCTCCGGCCCGTCTCAGTGCCGCAACGCGGCAGCCGTCCTCGGCCCGTCGGGCGCGAAGCCGCCGCCGTAGTGCTCCACCATCGCCGCCAGGTCGTCGAGCGGGGTGCCCGTGGGCAGGTAGGCGCAGGCGTTGGAGGCCAGCGCAAAGATCGAACCGTCGGAGAAGAAGGTGGTGTCGGTGACAAAGATCACCCGCGTCTCCGGATGCCGGTAAGAGGCGAAATCCGCCACCGCGAGCGAGCTGCCCTCGCGCAGCACGAGGTTCAGCACGATCACCCGTGCCTCGTCATTACGCAGAGCGTCGATCGCGCCGTCCTGATCGTGCCGAAGCGTCACCTGGCAGCCCTGCCGCTCCAGATGCCGCGCCCAAATCTCGCCGAGCGCCTCGTCGCTTTCCACGATGAGAACCTTCACACCACGCCTCGCCGTTCGGACCGGGCCGAACCCAACACCCCCGCCATCCACAATGGACCGGATTCCCTAAGCCCTCATTAACACATTCGCCATACCGATTAACGCGGTTTCCGCGCGGCGGCTGCACGATTCCGGGAACTGGCCCGGTTCCAACCCGTTGACGCCCGGGATCGTTGCAGTTCATCTCAAACCCGGCCCATTCTCTGCCTCTTTGCCTTGCCTCTCGCCGGCCCTACCCTCCCCTAGTTGCTCGCACCGGAGACCGAAATGCCCTACCGCCTTGTCCCCCTCCTGGCCCTCGCCGCCGCTCCCCTTGCCGCGCAGGAGGCCGCGCCCGTGCCCTGCGGCGGCGGGTTCGAGGCCTTCAAGGCCGGGCTGGTGGCCGAAGCCCCGTCGCACGGGGTCTCCGCCGAAACGGCCGAGGCCTTCCTCTCCGGCGTGCGGCAGGATCCCAAGGTGCTCCAGGCCGACCGCGCCCAGGGCGTCTTCCAGATGCCCTTCGTCGACTTCTCCCGCCGCCTCATCAGCCAGGGCCGGATCGACAGGGGCCGCGCCAATGCCCGGAAGTACGATGCCATCTTCACCGAGATCGAGGCGCGCTACGGCGTCTCCCGCGGCGTCCTCCTCGCCTTCTGGGCCTTCGAAACCGATTACGGCGCCGTCCAGGGCGATTTCAACACCGCCAACGCGCTGGCCACCCTCGCCCACGACTGCCGCCGCCCCGGTCTGTTCCGTCCACAGCTCTTCGCCGCGATGAAGCTCTTCGAGCAGGGCGACATGGACCCGGCCCGCACCACCGGCGCCTGGGCCGGCGAGATCGGCATGGTGCAGATGCTGCCCGAGGACATCCTCGAAAACGGCGTCGACGGCGACGGCGACGGCCATGTGAGCCTCAAGACCTCCGCCCCCGATGCCCTCATGTCGGGCGGCAAGATGCTGCAATCGCTCGGCTGGCGCGCGGGCGAACCCTGGCTGCAAGAAGTCACGATCCCCGACACGCTCGACTGGTCGCAGACCGGGCTGGAAACCGAGAAGCCCGCCGCCGACTGGGCCGCCCTCGGCGTCTCCCCGCGCGAAGGCAGCCTGCCCGACCTGCCCGCCTCGCTCCTGCTGCCTCAGGGCCGAAAGGGCCCGGCCTTTCTCGCCTACCCGAATTACCGCGTGTACTTCGAGTGGAACCAGAGCTTCGTCTACGTCACCACCGCCGCCTATTTCGCCACCCGGCTCATGGGGGCACCGGTCTACGACGCCGGCAACCCCGACCCGGCGCTGTCGGATAGCCAGATGAAGGCGCTCCAGCAGAAGCTGGCCGACCGCGGTTTCGACGTGGGCGACGTCGACGGCATCCTCGGCGCAAAGACCCGCAGCGCCGTGCGCGCCGAACAGGCCCGCCTCGGCCTGCCCGCCGATGGCTGGCCCACCGCCGAGCTGCTTGCCGCTTTATGAGAATGCAACTGCGTCTCAATTACAAATAATTGTTTTCATTGACTTTTCTGGCGCACACCCCTACCTGACACCTCAGGAACAGGACACGCCATGACCCCGCTTGCCATCGCCACGCTCGCGCTTGCGCTTTCCATCGACGCCTTCGTGGCTGCGCTCGGGCGCGGTGCGCAGGCGGCGCGCCCGGGCTTCGTGGCGGCGCTCTCCACCGGGGCGGTCTTCGGGGCCATCGAGGCCGTGACGCCGCTGCTCGGCTGGGCCGCGGGGCTGGCGGCCAGCCGGTTCGTCACCGCCATCGACCACTGGATCGCCTTCCTCCTGCTCACCCTCGTCGGCGCCCGCATGGTGTTGCACGCGCTCGGCAGGCGCCGCCCGGCCACCGGCACCGGCTCGCTCATCGTCACCGCCATCGGCTCCTCGATCGACGCCTTCGCCGTGGGCATCTCGCTCGCCGTCCTCGGCGCGCCGATCCTCATCGTCGCGCTCTCCATCGGCTGCGCCACCATGGCCATGGCCACCCTCGGCACCCTCGCCGGCGCCAGCCTCGGCCGCCGCTTCGGCCGCTGGGCCGAGATCGCGGGCGGCCTTGCCCTCGTGGCCCTCGGCACCGCCATCCTGATCGACCACACCCTTCTCGCCTGATCGGCTTGCCGCGCCGCCCCCGCGCCATTAGAACGCGGAAGCACCAAGGAGTCCGCGCTATGACCGAACAGCTCAACAGCTACATGACCGGCCCCGACGAGAAGGGCCGCTTCGGTGACTTCGGCGGCCGTTTCGTGTCGGAAACGCTGATGCCGCTGATCCTCGAGCTCGAGGAACGCTACGAGCACGCCAAGACCGACCCCGAGTTCTGGGCCGAGATGGAGTTCCTCTGGAAGCACTACGTCGGCCGCCCCTCGCCGCTCTACCACGCCGAGCGGCTCTCCGAGCGGCTGGGCGGCGCCAAGGTCTACTTCAAGCGCGACGAGCTCAACCACACCGGCGCGCACAAGATCAACAACGTGCTGGGCCAGATCATCCTCGCCCGCCGCATGGGCAAGAGCCGGATCATCGCCGAGACCGGCGCCGGCCAGCACGGCGTGGCCACCGCCACCGTC
>CAYVQK010000194.1:0-4033 GCA_964454145.1 uncultured Oceanicola sp.
CGGGAAGAAGTCGACCTTGTAGTCGTGGTTGAACTTGGCGGCGATGTCGCGGGTGAGCTCGACGTGCTGCTTCTGGTCCTCGCCCACGGGGACGTGGGTGGCGTGGTAGAGCAGGATGTCGGCGGCCATCAGCGAGGGGTAGGCGTAGAGGCCGAGCGAGACCTTCTCGGCGTTGGCGCCGGCCTTCTCCTTGAACTGGGTCATCCGGTTCATCCAGCCGACGCGGGCGACGCAGTTGAAGATCCAGGCGAGCTCGGTGTGCTCGGGCACCTGGGACTGGTTGAAGAGGATGGAGCGGGACGGGTCGATGCCCGAGGCCAGCATGCCGGCGGCGACCTCGTGGGTGGCCTGGCGCAGGGCGGCCGGATCCTGCCAGACGGTGATGGCGTGGAGGTCGACGACGCAGTAGATGCTCTCCATCCCCTCGTCCTGCATCTCGACCCAGCGCTTGATGGCGCCGAGGTAGTTGCCGAGCGTCAGCCCGCCGGAGGGCTTGATGCCGGAGAAGACGCGGGGTGCGAAGGTGGTGTCGGCCATGGGTGCCTCGTCTGGTCAAATGCGCCCTGCTCGCTTACCCATGGCGCTCGGAAAGTTCAACATGGGGACGCGCATGGACTGGGATCACAACGCCTCGCCGTTCAACGCCGTGCCGCAGGTGGTGCTGGCGCTGGTGGGGGTGATGTTTGCCGTGGAGCTGTGGTTTCTGCTCAGCCAGAGCGGGCTGGTGGGGGCGACGCGGGGCGGGGATGACGCGCGGATCTTCGCGTTGCAGCGGTTCGCGTTTTCGCCGGAGATCATGGGGATGATGGTGGAGCGGGGGGAATATCCGCCGCGCCAGCTGATGCGGCTGGTGACCTATCCGTTCGTGCATGGCGGGTTCACGCACATGGTGTTTGCGGGCGTCTTCGTGCTGGCGCTGGGCAAGATGGTGGGCGAGGTGCTGGGGCAGGTTGCGGTGGCGGTGCTGTTCCTGGCGGGCACGGTGGCGGGGGCGCTGGCCTATTGGGCGCTGGCGGGCGGCGGGGCGCTGTATGGGGCGTTTCCGGCGGCCTATGCGCTGATCGGGGGGTATACCTACATCATGTGGGTGCACCTGGGGCACATGGGGGAGAGCCAGTATCGGGCCTTCACGCTGATCGGGGTGCTGCTGGTGTTCCAGCTCGTGTTCGGGGTGCTGTTCGGGGCGGGGAACGACTGGATCGCGGATATCGCGGGCTTCCTGGCCGGGCTCTTCCTCAGCGTGCCGCTGGCGCCGGGCGGGATGGCGCGGCTGGTGGAGCGGCTGCGGCGGAGGTGACTTGACCGGCGGCAGGGGCGGGGCCATGGTCCGCGCAAAAGGAGACCTGCCCATGCCCGGAACTTTCGAGACCCGCCTTGCCGACCTCGGCGTCACCCTGCCCGAGGCCTCGGCCCCGGCGGCCAACTACGTGCCCTTCGTGGAGGCGGACGGCGTGCTCTACGTCAGCGGCCAGATCTCGATGGCGGATGGCGAGATGATCAAGGGCAAGCTGGGCGCGGACATGGACGTGGCGGCGGGGGCCGCGGCGGCGAAGGTCTGTGCGATCAACCTGCTGGCGCAGGTGAAGGCGGCCTGCGGCGGCGACCTCGACCGGCTGGAGCGGGTGGTGAAGCTGACGGGCTTCGTCAATTCGACGGCCGAGTTCGGCGACCAGCCGAAGGTGGTGAACGGGGCGTCGGACTTTCTCGTGGAAGCCCTCGGCGATGCCGGGCGGCACGCGCGTTCGGCGGTGAGCGCGGCCTCGCTGCCCTTTGGGGTGGCGGTGGAGATCGAGGGGATCTTCAAGCTGAAATGAGCCTGCCCGAGAGCTTTCTCGCCCGACCGATCGCGCATCGGGGCTACCATGACAGGGCCGCGGGGCGGGTGGAGAACTCGCGCGCGGCCTTTGCGGCGGCGATTGCCGAGGGATATGGCATCGAGCTTGATCTGCAACCGTCGAAGGACGGGGTGCCGATGGTGTTTCATGACTATGCGCTCTCCCGGCTGACGGCGGAGACCGGGCCGGTGGCGCAGCGCTTGGCGGAGGAGCTTGGGCAGATCGGGCTCACGGGCGGGGGCGAGGGCATTCCGACGCTGGCGGAGGTGCTGCGGCTGGTGGACGGCCGGGTGCCGCTGCTCATCGAGATCAAGGACCAGGACGGGGCGCTGGGGCCGAATATCGGCGCGCTGGAGCGGGCCACGGCGGAGGTGCTGGGGGGCTACGGCGGCGACGTGGCGCTGATGAGCTTCAACCCGCATTCCATGGCCGCGATGGCGGAGCTGATGCCCGATGTGCCGCGCGGGCTGGTGACGGATGACTACCGGCCCGAGGATTGGGAGACGATCCCCGAGGCGCGGCGGGCGGAGCTGCGGGGCATCCCGGATTACGACCGGGTGGGCGCCTGCTTCATCAGCCACAGGCACGGTGCGCTGGGCGATGCGCGGGTGGCGGAGCTGAAGGCGCGGGGTGCGCAAATTCTGTGCTGGACGATCCGCAGCGAAGCGGATGAGGCGAAGGCGCGGGAGGTTGCCGCCAACGTGACCTTCGAGGGCTACCCGGCCGCTTGACGCCGCGGCGCGGCGGGCCAAGTGTGCCGGCGTATGGACGGTGCTGCAGAGATCACGATCGAGACGGTGGACAGCCTCGGCGCGGTGACGCCCGAGGCCTGGGACGCCTGCGCCGCACCGGGTGAGGGGCGCCCGCGCGACCCCTTCGTGACCCACCGCTTTCTGAAGGCGCTGGAAGACTCGCGCTCGGTGGGCGGGCGGAGCGGATGGCAGCCGACCTACCTGCTGGCGCGGGCGGGCGGGGAGCTGATCGCCGCGGCGCCGATGTATGCCAAGTTCCACAGCCAGGGCGAGTACGTGTTCGACCATTCCTGGGCGCATGCGCTGGAGCGGGCGGGCGGGGACTATTATCCCAAGCTGCAGATCGCGGTGCCCTTCACGCCGGTGCCGGGGCGGCGGTTTCTGGTGAAGCCGGGCTGGGAGCGGATCGGGATGAGCGCGCTGGTTCAGGGCGCGGTGCAGGTGGCGGCGAAGGCGGGGCTTTCGGGCGTGCATGCCACCTTCTGCACGGCGGAGGAGGCCGAGGCGGGCGAGCAGATGGGGCTGATGCGCCGGCGGGGGCAGCAGTTTCACTGGGAGAACCGGGGGTACGGCACGTTCGACGATTTCCTCGCCGATCTGAGCAGCCGCAAGCGCAAGAACATCCGCAAGGAGCGGGCGCAGGCGCAGGGGTTCGGCGGGAGGATCCTGCGGCTGACGGGCGATGAGATCGAGCCCGAGCACTGGGATGCGTTCTGGCGGTTCTACCAGGATACCGGGAGCCGGAAGTGGGGCTCGCCCTACCTGACCCGGGCCTTCTTCGACGAGGCGCAGGCGCATCTGCGCGATGACATTCTGCTGGTGCTGGCCGAGCGCGAGGGGCGCTGGGTGGCGGGGGCGTTGAACTTCATCGGGCGGGACGCGCTGTTCGGCCGCTACTGGGGCTGCGTGGAGCATCACCCCTGCCTGCATTTCGAGCTGTGCTACTATGTGGCCATCGAGGAGGCGATTGCGCGCGGGCTTGCCCGGGTCGAGGCGGGGGCGCAGGGCGAGCACAAGCTGGCGCGGGGCTACCTGCCGAAGGAGACGCATTCGCTGCACTGGGTGGCCGACGAGGGCTTCCGCCGGGCGATCGAGGTGTTTCTCGAGGAGGAGTCGCGGGCGGTGGATTACGAGATCGAGGTGCTGACGGGCTACGGGCCGTTCAGGCGCGAGAACCGGGAGGAGCAGGATTGACCCTGGAGGAGTTGCTGGACGCCGGCTGGGAGAGGGACGGGGAGGTTCTGGCGAAGAGCTTCAAGTTCCGGAATTTCTCCGAGGCCTTCGGCTGGATGACCCGGGTGGCGCTGGCCGCCGAGAAGGCGGACCATCACCCGGACTGGTCGAATTCGTGGAACCGTGTGGACGTGCGGCTGACGACGCATTCGGCGGGTGCGCTGACGGAGAAAGACGTGAAGCTGGCTTCGGTGATGGAGAGGCTGGCGGGGT
>CAYVQK010000194.1:4133-6552 GCA_964454145.1 uncultured Oceanicola sp.
GGGGCAGGGTGCGCCATGAATGCGCACCCTACGCGGTTGCTCAAAGCTCGTCGAAGAGCGCCGGGGCGGCAGAGACGGAGCATTCGCCGGGGCCGCCTTCGAGGTTGAAGGTGGTGACGACGTTGTCGTGCAGCACCATGGCGTAGCGGAGCGAGCGGTTGATGAGGCCCACGGGCGGGGCGGTGAAGACCATGCCGATCTCCTTGGTGAAGGTGGCCTCCGGGTCGGCCAGCATGTGGATGCCGGCTGCCGCGGCGCCGGTGTCCTTGCCCCAGGCGTCCATCACGAAGGGGTCGTTGACCGAGACGCAGATGACCTCGGCCACGCCCTTGTCGCGCAGCATGTCCATGTTCTCGATGTAGCTCGGCAGGTGCTTGTTGGTGCAGGTGCCGGTGTAGGCGCCGGGCAGGCCGAAGATGATCACCTTCTTGCCTGTGGTGATATCCTTCAGCGCCACCTCTTCCGGCCCTTCCGCGCCCATCCGCACGAAAGTTGCCGAAGGGATCGTGTCTCCCACCGAGATTTGCATGATCTTCTCCCTTTATCTATTTGCTGTTCGCGACATTGCGGTCATGAGATGCCGCAACGGCGCGGAAATGCAAGGGAGGACGGGCATGGATATCGTGGTGGTCGGAGCGGGGCAGGCGGGTGCTTCGCTGGTGAGCAAGCTGAGGGCTCTGGGGTTTGACGGCGGGATCACGCTGGTGGGCGACGAGCCGGTGGTGCCCTATCAGCGGCCGCCGCTTTCGAAGGCCTATCTGCTGGGCGAGATGGATCTCGACCGGCTCTACCTGCGGGGCGAGGAGTTCTACCACGAGCAGAACATCGCGCTGAAGCTCGGCGCGGCGGTGACGGGGATCGACCGGGAGCACAAGGAGCTGCACCTGGGCGAGGAGCGGCTGAGGTACGACCTGCTGGCGCTGACCACCGGGAGCGAGCCGCGGCGGCTGCCGGCGAAGATCGGGGGTGATCTGGACGGCGTGTTCACCGTGCGGACGCTGGCCGACATCGACCGGATGCAGCCGGAACTGACCGAGGGCAAGCGGGCGCTGATCATCGGCGGTGGCTACATCGGGCTGGAGGCGGCGGCGGTCTGCGCCAAGCTGGGGCTGACGGTGACGCTGGTGGAGATGGCCGACCGGATCCTCCAGCGGGTGGCCGCGCCGCAGACCTCGGATTTCTTCCGCGCGCTGCATGAGGGCCATGGCGTGGATATTCGCGAGGGGATCGGGCTGGAGAAGCTGTTGGGCGAGGGCCGGGTGACGGGCGCGCTGCTGACCGACGGCGAGGAGCTGGCGGCGGATGTGGTGATCGTGGGCGTGGGGATCACGCCCTGCACCCAGATTGCCGAGCTGGGCGGGCTGATGATCGAGAACGGGATAAGGACGGATGCGAAGGGCCGCACCTCGGACCCGTCGATCTTTGCCGCGGGGGATTGCGCCTCCTTCCCGCACAACGGCGGGCGGATCCGGCTGGAGTCGGTCGGCAACGCGATCGACCAGGCGGAGCTGGTGGCGGAGAACATGCTGGGGGCGGAGAAGGATTATGTGGCGCGCCCGTGGTTCTGGAGCGACCAGTACGACACCAAGCTGCAGATCGCGGGGCTGAACACCGGCTACGACGAGATCGTGACGCGGCAGGGCGAGGGGCAGACCGTGAGCTTCTGGTACTACTGCGGCGACAGGCTTGTGGCGGTGGACGCGATGAACGACAGCCGGGCCTACATGGTGGGCAAGCGGCTGATCGAGCGCGACATCAGCCCCGAGAAGGCGGCGGTGGCGGACCCGGCGACCGACCTGAAGGGGCTGCTCAAGGCGTGAGGCCCCCATGCGAATAGTCGGCGGAAAGTTCCGCGGCACGGCGCTGGCGGCGCTGGGCAAGGGCGACGCGGGCGCGCACCTGCGGCCCACGAGCGACCGGGTGCGGGAGGCGCTGTTCAACGTGCTGGCCTCGCGCGGCGGCGTGGAGGGCGCGCGGGTGCTGGATCTGTTTGCCGGCACCGGGGCGCTGGGGCTGGAGGCGCTGTCGCGCGGGGCTGTGCATGTGACCGCCGTGGATGACGGGGCGAAGGCGCGGGCGCTGATCCGGGAGAACGTGGAGAAGCTCAGGGCCATGGGCGAGGTGAAGCTCTATCGCCGCGACGCCACCCGGCTGGGCGAGAACCGGGGCGCGGCCTTCGACCTCGTCTTCCTCGATCCGCCCTATGGCAAGGGACTGGGGCAGAAAGCGCTGGCCTCTGCGGCAGAAGGCGGGTGGATCGCGCCCGAAGCGCTGGTTGTCTGGGAGGAGTCCGCGCCGATGGAGCCGCCGGAGGGCTTCGAGTTGATCGAACACCGCGCCTATGGCGATACGCATATCACGCTGATGGAGCGCGCATGACCCCCGAACTGGTGATCTTCGACTGTGACGGTGTGCTGGT
>CAYVQK010000195.1:0-6526 GCA_964454145.1 uncultured Oceanicola sp.
GGGATGTTGCGCACCTGGAAGACGAAGGTGGTCATCATGTCGGGCGCGCGGCGGGCGGGCTGGGCCTCGGGGGCCATGATCAGGAAGCGGGTGGTGTTGTGGGCGTGGTCCTCGATGTGGCGGGCGAGGATGTTGAGCCCGTAGATCTCTGCAGCAAGGTCGGAGGCCAGAACGCCCTCGTCCCGCGCGCCGGAGGCCTGGAGTTCGGCGGCGGCGCCGGCGCTGTCGGCGGCGGCCTCGCCGGAAATCCCGTGCTCGGAGAGGAAGGCGGCGCATTGCGGCAGGAGCACCAGATGCGCGCGCACCTTCTTCACCTCTTCCAGCGTCACGCCCGGCAGGGCCATGAGAGAGATGTGCACCCGGACGAAGGCTTCATCCACGATATGCAGCCCGCTTTCGGGCAGAAGGCGGTGAATGTCGGCGACGCGACCGTAGGTGGAGTTCTCGACCGGCAGCATCGCCTGGTCGGCGCGGCCTGCACGCACCGCCTCGATCACGTCCTCGAAGGTGCGGCAGGGCAGTGCCTCCATCTCGGGCCGCGCTTCGGCGCAGGCCTGGTGCGAATAGGCACCCAACTCTCCCTGAAACGCGATCCGGCCCGCCATTCCGGCCTCCTCCCTGACAATTCACTCGATTTTGCCCCCTCGGGCGTTTGGTCGCGCCTGATACGGCTTGCAGCATACGGGGTGAAGCCGTTAGAAGGCCGCGAGACGGAAACCGTGCACGGGATGAGACATGTTCGACACAATGACGATGGTCAAGGCGTTCGGCTGGCTGTGTGGCGCGCTGCTGATTTACCTCCTGATCAACTGGGCCGGCGAATCGCTCTACGCGATGGACGCAGGCGGCCACGGCGAAGAGGGTGAAGAGCATACGCAGGGCTATGCGATCGTGGTGGAGGACAGCGGCGAGGGCGGTGGCGCCGAAGAAGAGAGCGGCCCCTCCTTCGAGGAAGTCTTCGCCAGCGCCGATGCGGCCTCGGGCGAGAAGGTCTTCGGCAAGTGCAAGGCCTGCCACAAGCTCGACGGCAGCGACGGCACCGGCCCGCACCTGAATGGTGTGGTCGGCCGTGCGATCGGCAGCGTTGGCGGCTTCGCCTATTCGGACGCCATGGCCAGCCACGGTGGCGACTGGACACCGGAAGCGCTGAGCGATTTCCTCGCCAACCCCAAGGGCTACATCAGCGGCACCAAGATGAGCTTTGCCGGTCTGCGCCGGATCGAAGAGCGGGCCGACGTGATCGCCTACCTGCAGGCGCAGCAGTAGGATCGGGTATATCACCCACAGCGGGGCCGCTTGCGGGAGACCGGAGCGGCCCTTTTTTGATGCCGGGAGCTAGGGCAGATGGTTGCGACGCGACGGGCCGAGGCGGCGGACGCCGAGGGGATGGGGCAGGTTCTGGAGGCGCTGCTGGCGGCTGGCCGACGGCAGAAGCCCGGCGACGCGGGTTTTGCGCGCGCCCATTACCTGGATCATCCCGATCAGATCGCCACGGTGGTGGCGGTGGACCCGTCGGGCCGGATCCTGGGCTTTCAGTCGCTGAAGCGGGCGACGGCGGGCAACGAGATGGGGGTCACCCCGGGCTGGGGCATCATCGGCACCCATGTGCACCCGGGCTCGACCCGGCGCGGCGTGGGGCGGGTGCTCTTTGGCCCCACCCGCAGGGCCGCCGAGGCCGCGGGCCTGGGGCGGGTCGAGGCGACGATCGGCAAGACCAACACCGGGGCGCTGGCCTACTATGCCGCGATGGGCTTCGAGGACTGGCGCATGGCGGACGGGCTGGTGCGCAAGGTGCTGCGGCTGGACTGAGCCGCGACAGCGGGCCGTCCCGACGCGGCCTCACCACGGGTTCACGAGGTTTCAACTTGCACAGCGGGACGTGGGGCATTTAGCTGATTCCAACAGTGTTTCGGTAAAATGCCCGCCACGGGCGGCCAATGCCGGGACCAGCCATGCCCGACCGCGAGAGGAGCCCAGACTTGCGCCAGACCCAGACGCCGCCCCGCCCCGCCATCGCCATCACCGCCCTCAAATCGAAACGCCGCGACCTGCTGGCCTGGGGGGCCGGGCTCGCCCTGGCGCTCGGCCTTGCCGCCCTGCCGGCGCTGGCGCAGGACGGGGCCACCGTGATCCGCCACGGCATTCCGACCTTCCCCGGCGGCGAGTTGAAATACGGCCCGGACTTCGAGCATCTGGACTACGTGAACCCCGATGCGCCCAAGGGCGGCGAGATGTCGGAATGGGCTTTCGGCGGCTTCGACAACTGGAACCCCTACACCATCAACGGCCGTGCCGGCGCGCTCTCGAGCGCGATGCACGAGAGCCTGCTGACCGCGACCGCCGACGAGATCGGCACGGATTACGGCCTGCTGGCGGAGAGCCTCGAATACCCCGAGGACCGCTCCTGGGTGATCTTCACCCTGCGCGAGGGCACCGCGTTTTCCGACGGGAGCCCGCTGACCACCGAGGACGTGCTCTTCACCTTCGAGCTGTTCCGGGAGAAGGGCCTGCCGAGCTTCCGCGAGCTGCTGAGCGAGACGGTGGAGACCGCGGAGGTGCTGGACGAGCGCCGCATCCGCTTCGACTTCAAGGCCGACACGGAGAAGCGCGACGCGATCCAGAAGGTGGGCGGCCTGCCGGTCTTCTCCAAGGCGCAATACGAAGGCAACAACATGGACCTCGAGGAGCCGCAGAACACGCCCTGGATCGGCTCTGGCCCCTATGCCTTGGACCTCAGCCGCTCGGAACTGGGCAAGACGGTGGTTCTGACACGCAACCCCGACTACTGGGGGCAGGATCTGCCGATCAACATCGGGCGCAACAACTTCGACGCGCTGCGGGTGGAGTATTTCGCCGATTACGCGGTGGCGCTGGAGGGGCTGAAGGGCGGGGCCTACCTGTTCCGCAACGAGGCGAGTTCGAAGGACTGGGCCACGGGCTACAATTTCCCCGCGGTGGAGAACGGCTGGGTCAAGAAGGTGGAGATCCCGCACGGGCAGATCGCCAACGGCCAGAGCTTCATCTTCAACCTGCGTCACGAGCAGTTGCAGGATCCGAAGGTGCGCGAGGCGATCGGGCTGATGTTCAACTTCGAATGGTCTAACGAGAAGCTGTTCTACGGGCTCTACAGCCGGGTCAATTCGTTCTGGGAGAACACCGACCTTGCGGCAAGCGGGCTGCCGAGCGAGGCGGAGCTGGCTCTGCTGGAGCCGCTGCGCGCGGATATTCCGGAGGAGGTCTTCACGGAAGAGCCCTACATGCAGCCGGCCTCCGATCCGGGCAGCGCGACCGACCGGCGCAACCTGCGGCAGGCCAACCGGCTGCTCGACGAGGCGGGCTGGAGCGAGTTCAACAACCAGGGCCTGCGGGTGAAGGACGGGAAGACCCTGCGGGTGGAGTTTCTGAACGACAGCCAGACCTTCGACCGCGTCATCAACCCCTTCGTGGAGAACCTGCGCTCCGCGGGCATCGACGCCGTGCATCAGCGGGTCGACAACGCCAGCGCGACAGAGCGCGAGCGCCCGCCGAGCTACGACTTCGACATCGTCACGGCCTTCCTGCCGACGGGCTACATCCCCGGCGACGGGCTGAAGCAGTATTTCGGCGGTGCCACCGCCGACACCTCGACCTTCAACAAGATGGGGCTGAAGAACCCCGCCGTCGATGCGCTGATCGAGAAGGTCAAGGCGGCGCAGAACGAGGAGGAGCTGCGGGTGGCCATCTCGGCGCTGGACCGGGTGCTTCGGGCGCTGAAGTTCCGCATCGGGCAGTGGAACAAGGACTCCTACACGGTGGCCTATTACGACATCTTCGAGCATCCCGAGACCCTGCCGCCCTATGATCTCGGCAACATGGATTTCTGGTGGTATAACGCCGAGAAGGCCGAGAAACTGAAGGCGGCCGGCGCGTTCTGAGCGGGGCGCGAGAACAACAAGAATGCAGGCGAAAAGGCTCTAGATGAGCGCATATATCCTCAGGCGGCTCTTGCTGATCATCCCGACCCTGTTCGGGATCATGCTGGTGAACTTCGTGCTTACGCAATTCGTCCCCGGCGGCCCGATCGAGGCGGTGATCGCCCGGGTCGAGCAGGGCGAGGGCGCGGGCGACAACGTGACCGGCGGCGCGGACGCAGGCCAGCAGACCAACGAGAACGTGGACGAGCGCTACCAGGGCGCGCGGGGCCTGTCGCCCGAGTTCCTGGCCCAGCTCGAGGTGCAGATGGGCTTTGCCCGCGTGGTCTGCGAAGAGGGCTACGAGCCGCGCGACGGCGTGGCGCTCACGCACCGCGACCTCGATGCCGAGGAATGCCGCAAGGAAGATATCGGCATGGTCGAGCGGTTCTTCATCATGATGGGCCAGTATGTGACCTTCGATTTCGGCGAGAGCTACTTCAAGTCGAAGTCGGTGGTGAGCCTCGTGATCGAGAAGATGCCGGTGTCGATCACGCTGGGCCTCTGGTCCACCCTCATCGCCTACCTCATCTCGATCCCGCTGGGCATCCGCAAGGCGGTGCGCGACGGATCGAAGTTCGACACCTGGTCGTCGGGCATCATCGTGGCGGCCTATGCGATCCCGGGCTTCATCTTTGCGATCCTGCTGCTTGTGCTCTTCGCCGGCGGCTCCTACTGGAAGATCTTCCCGCTCAGGGGGCTGACCTCGCCCAACGCGATCTGGGATGATCTGAGCCTCTGGGGCAAGGCGCTGGACTACCTCTGGCACATCTTCCTGCCGGTCCTGGCCAGTTCCATCGCGGGCTTCGCCTCGCTGACGCTGCTCACGAAGAACAGCTTTCTGGACGAGATCAAGAAACAGTACGTGATCACCGCCCGCGCCAAGGGCCTGAGCGAGAAGAAGGTGCTGTATGGCCATGTCTTCCGCAACGCGATGCTGATCGTCATCGCGGGCTTTCCGGGCGCCTTCCTCGGCGTGTTCTTCGGTTCCAGCCTGGTGATCGAGTGGCTCTTCTCGCTCGACGGGCTGGGGCGGCTCGGCTTCGAGAGCGTGGTCGACAGGGATTATCCGGTGGTCTTCGGCACGCTCTTCGTGTTCGGGCTCATCGGCCTCCTGGTGAACATCCTCAGTGACCTGATGTACGTGTTTGTCGATCCGAGGATCGACTTCGAGCGGAGGGCTGGCTGATGGCACTGATCACCCTCGGGCCGCTCGGCAAGCGCCGCTGGCGGAACTTCAAGAAGAACCGCCGCGCCTTCTGGTCGCTCATCCTGTTCAGCCTGCTCTTCGGGATGAGCCTGTTCGCCGAGTTCCTCGCCAACGACAAGCCGATCCTGGTGCAGTATCGCGGCGAGTACTTCATGCCGATCCGCAACTTCTACTCCGAGCAGGACTTCGGCGGGGATTTCAGGACCGAGGCGAAGTACCGCGACATCGAGGTGCAATGCCTGATCCGTTCGGGCGGGCTGGAGGCGTGCTTCGACGATCCGGAGGCGGTCTACGAGGACGCGGCCGACGGGGTAGTGGACGGCGAGGAGATCGAGAAGGGCTGGGCGCTCTGGCCGCTGGTGCCCTATTCGTTCAACACGCCCAGCGACGATATCCAGGGGGCCGCCCCCTCGGCACCGGACAGAAACCATTGGCTCGGCACCGACGATGCCAGCCGCGACGTGCTGGCACGGGTGATCTACGGCTTCCGCCTTTCGGTGCTCTTCACCCTGATCGTGACCGCCGTGGCCTCGATCATCGGGATCGCGGCCGGGGCTGCCATGGGCTACTTCGGCGGCTGGGTGGACCTGTTCTTCCAGCGGATGCTGGAGATCTGGGGCGGGATACCGGGGCTCTACGTGATCATCATCATGTTCGCGATCTTCGGGCGAAGTTTCTGGCTGCTGGTCTTTCTCACGGTGCTGTTCGGCTGGCCCGCGCTGACGGGCGTGGTGCGGGCCGAGTTCCTCCGGGCGCGCAACTTCGAATACGTGCGGGCCGCGAAGGCGCTGGGGGTGAGCGACAGCAAGATCATGTTCCGCCACATCCTGCCCAACGCCATGGTGGCGACGCTGACGCTGATGCCCTTCATCATCACCGGCACCATCGGCGGCCTCGCCACGCTGGACTTCCTCGGCTACGGCCTGCCGTCGAGCGCGCCGTCGCTGGGCGAACTGACCCTTCAGGCCAAGCAGAACCTGCAGGCGCCCTGGCTCGCCTTCACTGCCTTCTTCACCTTCGCCATCATGCTGTCGCTGCTGGTCTTCGTCTTCGAGGGCGTGCGCGATGCCTTCGATCCGAGGAAGGTGTTCGCATGAGTGCCATTCTGGAGGTCCAGGGCCTCAAGGTTTCGTTCCGGCAGGACGGCGAGACGACCCATGCGGTACGGGGCGTGAGCTTTGACGTGGGCAAGGGCGAGACCGTGGCGCTGGTGGGCGAAAGCGGCTCGGGCAAGTCCGTCACCGCGCTCAGCACCGTGAGCCTGCTGGGCGAGAGCGCCCGGGTGGAGGGCTCGGTGCGCTACAAGGGCGAGCAGATGGTGGGCGCGGACGAGCAGAAGCTGATGGAGGTGCGCGGCAACGACATC
>CAYVQK010000196.1:0-6511 GCA_964454145.1 uncultured Oceanicola sp.
GGACCTCGTTCTACTGGGCCTGGTGGATCTCCTGGTCGCCCTTTGTGGGCATGTTCATCGCCCGGGTGTCGCGCGGGCGAAGCGTGCGCGAGTTCGTGATCTGCGTGCTGCTGATCCCCAGCCTCGTCTGCGTGCTCTGGATGAGCGTCTTCGGCGGCGTGGCGATTCAGCAGGTCGTGCAGGATGGGTATACGGCCGCGCAGGAGGCGGATCTGCCGATCCAGCTGTTCAAGATGCTCGACCAGCTGCCGCTGGCCTCGATCACCAGCTTCATCGGGATCGTGCTCGTCATCGTGTTCTTCGTCACCTCCTCGGACTCGGGGTCGCTGGTGATCGACACGATCACGGCGGGCGGCAAGGTGGATGCGCCGGTGCCCCAGCGGGTCTTCTGGTGCATCTTCGAGGGCGCCGTGGCCATCGTGCTCCTGCTCTCGGCGGGCGGCCTCGCGAGCCTTCAGTCGATGGTGATCTCGACCGGGCTTCCCTTCACGGTCGTGCTCCTGCTGATGTGCTGGGCGATCTTCCGGGGGCTTCAGGCCGAACGCCGGGCCTGAGCCGGAACGAGACAGCGAGCCCCGTCCGGCGCGAGTCGGGCGGGGCTTTTTCGTGGCTGCCGGGAATATGTGCTTCCGGCAACAATCGGCGGGCAAATGCCCAATTGGTGGGCGGTTGGTCGGATTTCTCTCGCCTGGACGGCGGTTTGTGTCACGCTCCCGTTACCCCGCGGCCGCGAAAGGCGTCAGGCTGGGGCCAGTGATACCGCGAACGGACACAACAAGGAGACGCGGACGATGGGTTTTCTGGACAGTATCTTCAACGTCATCAACGACCTCACGTGGGGCTGGGCGCTGGTGCCCTTCCTCGTGGTGCTCGGGGTTTTCTTCACCATAGCGAGCGGCTTCGTGCAGTTCCGCTTCTTCACCCGCATGTTCAAGGTGCTGACCGGCACCGACGAGGACAACGACCCGACCAAGATCAGCGCCCGGGAGGCGCTCTTCGTCTCTGTGGGCGGGCGCGTGGGCGGCGGCAACATCGCCGGCGTCGCGGTCGCGATCACCGCGGGCGGCCCCGGCGCGGTGTTCTGGATGTGGGCGATTGCGCTTGTCGGCATGTGCTCGGCGCTGGTGGAGGCGACCTTGGCGCAGCTCTACAAGCGCACCGAGCCCAACGGCGACTATCGCGGCGGGCCGGCGCGGGCGATCATCCACGGGCTGGGCGCCAACTACCGCTGGCTGGCGGTAGTTTATGCGATCTGCCTCATCGCCTCCTTCTCCATCGGGTTCAACGCCTTCCAGGGCAACACGGTGGCCGGCGCGGCGCTCGACAGCATGAGCATCCCGCGAATGGTGACCGGCGTGGTGCTGGCAGCGCTGACGGCGGTGATCGTCTGGGGCGGCATCCACCGCATCGCCAAGGCGGCCGACATCATCATCCCCGTGATGGCCTTCATGTACATCGGCATGGCGCTGGTCATCATCATCATCAACATCGGCTCCCTGCCGGGGGTGATCGTGGACATCGTGGCCAATGCTTTCGGCTTCCGCGAGGCGGTTGCGGGCGGCATGGGCGCGGCGATCGCCAACGGGCTGCGGCGCGGGCTGTTCTCCAACGAGGCGGGCCTCGGCTCGGCTCCGAACGTGGCGGCGACGGCCTATGTGAAGCACCCGGTGAGCCAGGGGATCACGCAGAGCTTCTCGGTCTTCATCGACACGATCATCATCTGCTCCTGCACCGCCTTCGTGATCCTTCTGGGCGATGTCTACCAGCCGGGCGCAGAGGGCGTCGACGGCGTGGCGCTGACCCAGCAGAGCATGGTGGATCACGTCGGGGCCTGGTCGCAGTACTACCTGACGGTGGCGATCCTGCTCTTCAGCTTCTCCTCGATCATGTACAACTACTACCTGGGCGAGAACGCGCTGACCTTCATGACTGGCAACCCGATGGCGGTGCAGGTGCTGCGGGTGGCGATCGTGGGAATCGTCTTCCTGGGCGCGGTGGCGCCGGGGGCGACCTTCGTGTTCAACTTCTCCGACCCGATGATGGGCATCCTCGCGGTGGTGAACCTGCTGGCGCTGGCGATGCTCTTCCCGGTGGCGGTGCGGCTGATCCGGGACTTCCAGTCGCAGTTGAAAGCCGGGGTGAAGATGCCGGTCTTCGATCCGGCGAAGTTCCCCGACCTCGACACGGACCCGACAGCCTGGCCGGATGCGCCGAAAGTGGCGGCGGAGTAGGCCTTCGGCGATGTGAAATGGCCCCGCCCGGTGGGAACCGGGCGGGGATTTCCGTTTGTGCCGTGGTGGGTTTCACTCACCTTGCGGGCAATTATTGACCCGAAGGCGAGCGCCTTGCGTTACCTGATTGGAGACAGCAAGGAGCACCCATGACCCGCACCACCATCCTCTGGCATCGCCGCGACCTGCGGCTTTCGGACCTTCAGGCGCTGACGGCGGCGCGGGAGGGCGGGGCGGTGATCCCGGTGTTCATCCGCGAGCGTAAGGTGGATGCGCTGGGGGCGGCGGCGAAGTGGCGGATGGGCCTGTCGCTGGAGGCGCATGCCAAGGAACTGGAGGGCGTGGGCTCGCGGCTGATCCTGCGCTCAGGCGATGCGCTCGAGGTGCTGCGGGCGCTGGTGAAGGACACGGGGGCGGAGGCGGTGTACTGGAGCCGCGAGTACGACCCGGTGAGCATAGAGCGCGACAGCGAGGTGAAGGCGGCGCTGCGCGAGTCGGGCGTGGAGGCGAAGAGTTTCCCCGGCAAGCTGCTCTGGGAGCCCTGGGAGGTGAAGACGGGTCAGGGCGGGCCCTACAAGGTCTTCTCGCCGATGTGGAAGGTGATGAAGGGCGAGGCACCGGGGGAGGAATGCCCGCGGCCGCGCAAGCTGGAGGCACCGGCGAGCTGGCCCGAGAGCGAGAACCTCAAGGACTGGGCGCTCGGCGCCGCGATGAAGCGAGGCGCGGAGATCGTGGCGCGCCACGTTGTGGTGGGCGAGAAGGCGGCGCAGGAGCGGCTGCGGCGCTTCGTGCAGGAGCGGATGCACAATTATCCCAAGGGCCGTGACATGCTGGCCGAAAGCTGGACCTCGGGCCTCAGCGAGAACCTGACCTATGGCGAGATCTCCCCGCGCCAGTGCTGGAATGCGGCCGAGGGCGAGGGCAGCGAGACTTTCCGGAAGGAGCTGGCCTGGCGCGAGTTCGGCTGGCAGCTTGGCTTTCACTTTCCCCACATGTTCGAGCGCGAGTGGCGCGAGGAGTGGAGCCGCTTCCCTTGGAAGGACGACGAACGCGCGGCGGAGGTGAAGGCCTGGAAGCAGGGGCGCACGGGCGTGGAGGTGGTGGATGCGGCGATGCGGGAGCTCTATGTCACCGGCACCATGCACAACCGGGCGCGCATGATCGTGGCGAGCTATCTCACCAAGCACATGATGACCGACTGGCGGGTGGGCCGCGACTGGTTCGCCGATACGCTGATCGACTGGGACGAGGCCTCCAACAGCCTCGGCTGGCAGTGGACTGCGGGCTGCGGGCCGGATGCGGCGCCCTACTTCCGAGTCTTCAACCCGGCGAGCCAGGCGGAGAAATTCGATGCCAGGGGGCAGTATCGCGCGCGCTGGCTGGGCAAGGGCGAGGCGGCTGCGAGCTATTACGACGCGATCCCCCGGAGCTGGAAGCTGGAGCCGGGCAAGGACCGGCCGGCAGAGCCGGTGGTGGGGCTCGACGAGGGGCGAAAGGCGGCACTGAAGGCCTACGAGCACCGCGATTTCTGAAGCCGGAACAATGGTCGCCCCAGGCGGCGACAGTCGCCGGTTTCTCGCGTTTCTGCCTTATTTTCGCCCGCATCGCATGGTGTGATCCTCGGGTCGAGGGGCCTCAGCCGGCCCTGTTTCTGCCATGGAGTTCCCATGCCCACCGCGACCAAGCTGATGTCTGCCCTGGCCTTCGCCGTGCTGGCCTTTTTCGCGTCGGAAGTGTTCAAACCGCTGCTGCCGGAAGGCACGCAGGTGCGGATGCTGTCTCCGATCGACGCGGGCATCGGGTTTCTGTGCGGCTGGATGATCATGGGGCGTCTGGCGGGCCGCGGGGTGTTTGCCGCGGCGGGCGGCGGCGTGCGAACCGCGCTGGCCACGGCCTTCTGGTGCCTGCTGTTCTGGGCAGTCTGGGAGATGCTGGGCGAATCCACCCGCCCGGGCACATATGCCGGCCCGGTGGAGGCGATCAATGGCGCCTTCGGCTTCATCTTCGACTACGCGCTGCTGATCCTGCAGGACGCCAGAATCTCCTTTACCCTCGGCGAGGGAACCTATTTTGTGCCCCAGGTGCCGCTCGTGCTGATCGTCGGTGGCATGCTCTGCGGATGGTTCGCGGAGTGGACCGAGGAGCGCTCGGCGGACGCAGGCAAGATCGCCTGATCCCGTCCCCGCACCGGCGCCCGCAAATGAGGGGCGCATGGCCGATATCTTCATCTACGGAACGCTGATGCACATGCCGCTGCTGCGGGTGGTGCTGGGCGAGGGGTTCGAGACGTTGCAGGTGCGCCCGGCGCGGCTGCCGGGCTGGCGCGTGTCTGCGGTGCCCGGAGAGATCTATCCAATGGTGCGGGCCGAGGCGGGGGCAGCGGCGGAAGGGTTGCTGCTGGCGGGGCTGACCGAAGAGGCGGCCGCGCGGGCGGATTTCTACGAGGGGCTCGACAACTACGGTTACCTTCGCAAACCGGTGGAGGTGCTGACGGAGGCGGGTCCGGCGGAGGCCACCGTCTATGTGCCGCTCTCGGAGGATGGCGTAGCGGGCGGGCAATGGAGCCTCGAGGCCTGGGCCGAGCGCTGGGGCGCGCTTTCGGTGCTCGCGGCCGAGGAGGTGATGTGGTGGATGGGGCGGGCCACGACCACCGAAGTGGGGCGGCGCTACAGGGTGATCTGCACCCGGGCACAGGCGCGGCTCAACGCGCGCGCCACGGCGCCCACCACCCTGCGCCGCACGGCGGGGCCGGGGGATGTGGAGGTGGCGGGCTTTGCGCGGCCCTATGCCAGCTTCTTCGCGGTGGAGGAATATGAGCTGACCCACAGCCGTTTCGACGGCACCCGCAGCGCACCGCTCGAGCGGGCAGCCTTCGTCTCGGCCGATGCGGCCACGGTGCTGCCGTATGATCCTGTCCGCGACCGGGTGATGCTGGTGGAGCAGTTGCGCACCGGCCCGCTGGCGCGGGGCGATGCGCAGCCCTGGGTGCTGGAGCCCATCGCCGGGCGGGTGGACCCGGGGGAGACGCCGGAGGACTGCGCCCGCCGCGAGGCGCAGGAGGAGGCCGGGCTGGAGCTGGGGCGGTTGATCCCCCTGGGCGGCTATTACCCGAGCCCGGGGGCGAAGAGCGAGTTTCTGCACGGCTTCATCGGCCTGGCCGACCTGCCCGACGGCGTGGCCGGCCTCGGCGGCGCGCCGGGAGAGGGCGAGGACATCCGCGCCCATCTCATCGGCTTCGACGAAGCGATGGCGCTGGTGCGGAGCGGCGAGGTGAACGTGGGCACGACCCTTATCTCGCTGCTGCAACTCGCCAGCCTGCGCGACGAGCTTCGCGGCATGCACTGACGAATTTCCACGAATTTTCTTCAGGGCGTGAAAACCGTCGAGACGATTTCTCGACCGGGGGACGATCCTGCGAACCCTGTGGTGCGCATCGCCGTTCCGCCGGGCCGCCGTTCCTCGGCCTGCGTCCTCGGCACTGTTGACCTCGCGGGCCGGGGGCCTATCAAGTGAGATAACGCTCGAACCGGGCAGACAGAAGGACGCCAGCCATGGATATCAAACCCGACCTCGCCGCGGCGGTGGGAAACACCCCGCTCATCCGGCTCAACAAGGTGAGCGAGGCTACTGGTTGCGAGATCCTGGGCAAATGCGAGTTTCTGAACCCAGGGCAGTCGGTAAAGGACCGTGCCGCGCTCTTCATCATCAGAGATGCGGTGGAGAAGGGCCTGCTGGCGCCGGGTGGCACCATCGTGGAGGGTACGGCCGGCAACACCGGGATCGGGCTTGCGCTGGTGGGGGCCTCGATGGGGTTCAGGACCGTCATCGTCATCCCGCGCACCCAGAGCCAGGAGAAGAAGGACATGATCCGGCTCGCGGGGGCGGAACTGGTGGAGGTGGATGCCAACCCCTATCGCAACCCCAACAACTACGTTCGCTACTCGGGCCGGCTGGCCGAGCGGCTGGCGCAGAGCGAACCCAACGGCGCGATCTGGGCCAACCAGTTCGACAACGTGGCCAACCGGCAGGCCCACATCGAGACGACCGGCCCCGAGATCTGGGCGCAGACCGAGCACAAGGTGGACGGGTTCATCTGCGCTGTGGGCTCGGGGGGCACGCTGGCGGGGGTGGCCATGGCGTTGCAGCCCAAGGGCGTGAAGATCGGTCTGGCCGATCCGATGGGCGCCACGCTCTACAGCTATTACACCACGGGTGAGCACAAGGCCGAGGGCAGCTCGATCACCGAGGGCATCGGGCAGGGGCGGATCACCGCCAACCTC
>CAYVQK010000197.1:0-6505 GCA_964454145.1 uncultured Oceanicola sp.
CTCGACCTCGGTGAAGGGCCGGTAGAAGGCCTCCATGTGCTCGGCGGCGGTGTTCTTCGTCTCGTGCTCGCTCATCCGGATGAGTTGGAAGTCGATCTGCAAGGGCGTCGCGCCGATCAGCCGGGCGAACTGCGTCTCGGTCTGGATCTTCTTCGGCATCAGGTTCAGCAGCCCGATGCGGATCGGGCGGATATCCTGGTGCTCGGCCCGGTTCTCGCCCATGACCATCACGCCCTCGCGCTCGAGCACGGCGTAGGCGGGAAGGTCGGAGGGCAGGGTGATGGGCATTGCGCTGATCTCTGCTGTTGCGGGAAGGTGGATTTAGGCCGTCTCGGCCCTGCGCTCAAGGGCGCGGGCGATGAGCGCGGTGAAGTCTGCCTCGGAGCTCACCGCCTTGGCCTCGTCGGCGCTGATCTTGACGCCCCAGTTGCGGGCCATGGCCTCGTAGAGCGGCTGGCGGTGGGCGAGTGCGCGGGAGTAGGTGAAACGGATGAAGGCATCCGGATCAACCTCGCCCTCGGAGAGGTTGTTTTCGCTCAGGTATTCTCCCCAGACCTTCGCCAGGAAATCGGGCCGGTAGCTCATCGGCTTGGGCGCCTTGTCGAACCGGCGGATCAGCTCGGCGGTGTGCGCCTCGCTGCCCTCGATCCAGACCATCAGGCATTGCTTCGAGAGCTCGGTCAGCAGCGGGTCCGACATATCCTCCGGGTCCACCCACTCGCAGATCGAGCCGCCGGTGTCGCAGATGAAATGCGGGTAGCCATAGAGCGCCTCGGCCCGTTCGATGAAATAGCCCGTGTCCATCAGCGCCTTCTCCTCCGCCTCGCGGAACTGGGCCTGGCGGCGGGTGTACTCGGCCATCGGCATCCCGCCCTTCGCCTCGCTGCCGGGCTTGCCGAGATAGGTGGAGACCGGGCTGAGGTTGTGGAAGGTGATGTTGGAGCCGATGTAGATGCTGTCGGTCATCAGCAGCTCGCGCAGGAACGGCACCTTCATCGCCTCGCGCTTGGCGTTGTCGGCGATGCGCTCGCCCATGTAGCGGGTGCCGATGCGGTAATCTATCGAGTAGTGAAACCACTGCCCGCTGTCGCGCAGAAGCTGGCTGAGATGGGTCTTGCCCAGTCCGGACATGCCGAAGAGCAGCACGCGCTTGCGCTCTGCGGCGTCCCAGTCGGCGGCGGTCTGATAGATCATGCTGTCCCTCACTCGTCCGCGGAGGGGTAGCGCGAGGCGGCGGGGGCGGTCCAGCGGAATCAGGCAGGACGGCCCGCGATCCGCCGCCACAGTCGCCCGTCGAGCACGATGAGGCCCGCGGCGAGCAGGGCGAACCCGGCATAGGCGCGGGTGTGCAGCGCCTCATCCAGCAGGAGCGCACCGAGCAGGATCGCGACAGGCGGGATCAGCAGGGTGACCAGCATCAGGTTTCCCGCGCCAGCCATCGCCAGCACCCGGTAGTAGAGCAGGTAGGCGAAGGCCGTGGCGATGAGGGCATAGTAGCCGATGGCCGCGGTGCCCCGCAGGGTGGCGGGCAGGTCGATGCCGCCCTCCAGCATGAGGGTCAGCGGGATCATCATGCCGGTCGAACAGGTGAGCATCCCGGCGGCGGCGACCGTGGGCGACAGGCCGCGCAGCCGCACCCGCGCCCAGGCGCCCGCCATCGCGTAGCAGAGCGTGCCCGCCAGGACCGCGAGCTGCGCCAGCGAGCGCAGGGAGAACCCCGCCAGCACGGCGGGGCCCACGGTGACGGCCACGCCCGCAAAGCCGAGGCACACGCCGGTGAGGCGGCGCGCGGTGAGCCGCTCGTCGGCAAAGACCGCCGCCGCCACCAGCACCCCCGCCACGGCGGTGAAGGCATTGAGGATCGAGGTGAGCCCGGTTTCGATCGAGAGCTGGCCCCAGGCCATCAGTGTGAAGGGGAGCACGTTGTTCAGAAGCCCCATCACCGCGAAGCCGCCCCAGAGCCGCCAGCCGCGCGGCAGGGCCTCCCCGCGCAGCCAGACCACGCCCCAGAGCACCAGCGCCGCCCAGCCCACCCGGTGGCAGACCGAGGAGAGCACGCTCACCTCGTCGAGCGCCACCCGGATCGACAGGAAGGAGGCGCCCCAGATCAGCCCCAGAAGCAGCAGTTCGGCCCAGGCCCGGGCGGAGATCTCGGTGGATTGGTTCATGCGGTCTGAGTAGCGGCCCCCGCGGGCCGGAGCGACCCGGAAATTGCGGATGCGGCCTGCCGAACCGAAAAGGCCCCGGGCGTGATGCCCGGGGCCTTTCCCTGTCCCTCTGTTCCGCCGCTGGCGGTCAGAAGTTGTATCCGATGCGGATGCCGACGCCGAGGGCCGAGTTGTCCTGGAAGTCGCCGAGGGTTGTGCCCGCAGTAATCGGGCTCTCGGTTTCTGCATCGCCGATCCAGGAGTAGTTCACGCCGCCGGTGATGGTGGCCTTGCCCACGGTGTAGCGTCCGGCGAGCCCGATCGAGGTGCGGCCGTCGGTCGGGCCGAGGTTGCCGGCAAAGCCGCCGTTCTGCGCCTCGTAGCTGATGGTGGCGATCCCGGCGAAGTTGTCGGTGAAGCGCCGCGCCACGCCGAGGGTGTAGGTGATCACGTCATCCTCGTAGTCGACGAGGCTCCGAGCTCCGAAGTTCCCGTCCGGCACGCCATCGGAATACACATCCGGCGTGATGTCGAAAGCCGACCAATTGACCCAGCGGACCGAGCCGAGCAGCAGAGTGCCCTCCGCAATCCCTGTTTGGGCCTCGAGGTTCAGCGACTGCGGGAACTCGGTTTCGAAGCTCGTATTCAGGACGCCCGCCTCCACCGCATCGAAGCTGTGGGTGATGGCCGAGTTGTAGGTGAGGGCGATCCGCATCGCGATCTCGGGCTTCTCATAGGCCACGCCGACGAGGTATCCGAGTTCGGAGCTGGTGGGAACCGACAGGGTATAGTTTGTACCGGGAGCGAGCACGAGAACGTCGCCGCTCACCTGCTGCATTCTCAGACCGCCGTAGACCGAGAAGCCGCCGTCCAGCTTGTACTTCATGATCAGCTTCAACTCGTCGGTGTTCAGATCGGCATTCGAGCCCGCGTAGGGATAGTCGGTACCGCCGGGAAACGACGCCGCCGCGGTGTCCGGGTAAAACACGTCGGCCCCGTAGGGCTGTTCGAACTGCAAACCGAGCGAGATCCGCTCGTTCAGGTCGGTCTTGAACGCCATCCCGAAGGTCCGGTAGCTCGGGCTCATGTCGCCGGAGGTGACGGAGGGCACGGGCTGCACGACACCCGACACATCGGCATCGACGTGGCTGAAGCTCAGTTCGGCATAGCTGCCCTGCTCGAACATGAAGGCCACGCTCTGCGTGCTGCGCTCGATCCCGCCTGCGGAGGCGGCGGTGGTGGTGGCAAGAAGGGCGGCGGTGGCGCCGGTGATGCGGTTCATGGGTGTCTCCTCCCCGATTTGTCTCGCGATTGACATCTTTTTGAGGAGCCCGTGAATTGTGGTCAATTTGTTACCCTGCGTCAGAGCGCAAAAGGCCGCGCGGGTGGCCGGAATAACGCAAGAGTTGTGGCCGAGAGCACACAGGTTGCGGGTGTCGGCGCTTAGCGTGCGTTCGCGCGGAGGTTGATGAAGTTGCCCGCGAGGATCAGTGCCGCGCCCAGGACGACCCAGAGGTCGATGCGCTCTCCGTAGAACACCATGCCCACCAGCGCGAGCAGCGGCAGCCGCAAGAAGTCCATCGGCATCACGATGGAGGCCGGCGCGAGGCTGAGCGCCTGGGTGAGGCAGAAGTGTGCCGAAAGCCCGGCCACGCCGATCAGCACCACGAAGGGCAGGAGGCCGGAGGAAGGCCAGGCCATCTCGCCATCCCAGAAACCGCAGAGGAGCCCGAAGACCGCCTGCATCGTGGTGATGTAGAAGAGGATGCAGAGGATCCCCGCCTGCCGCGTGAGGAGCTTGGTGAAGACGGCGGTCAGCGCGAAGCCCACGGCCGCCCCGGCGGCGGCGGTCAGACCGGGATCGAGGTTGCCGAAGTCGGGCCGGGCCACCACAAGCACGCCGAGAAAGCCCATGAGCGCGGTGACAGCCTTCACCGCGGTGAACCGCTCGCCCAGAAACAGCGAGGCCAGCAGGATCACCCAGAGCGGCGAGGTGAACTCGATCGAGATCACCTGCGCCAGCGGTGCCATGGTGATGGCGAAGAACCACAGGTTCTGTCCGGCGAAGTGGAAGACGTTGCGGGCGAAATGCAGGTGCAGGTTGCGGGTGTTCACCTGGTGCATCTGCCGCGTGGCCAGCCCCACCGCCAACACGATCGCGATGCCCACGAAGCTGCGGTAGGTCATGATCTCGAAGGTATCGAGTTCGGCGCTCACCGTGCGGCCTGCCACCGCCATGGTGGCGAAGGAGGCGATGGCGCCCAGCATCCAGGCCATGGCGGGCAGCACCGCATGGGCCTCGGGCACACGCGCCCGGTTGGCGGCCCCGGCCGGGGCGATCTCGCCCGGCGTGCGGGGCGCGTCGCTCACGCCTCCACCTCGGTCACGGTGAAATCGCGGGTGATGCCGGTGGAGGCCTTGCCCCAGGCGCTCTCCTTCGTGCGGGCCTGGTGGGCGGCGAAGGCCTCGGCGCTCTCGAACAGCTCGTCGAGGTGCCAGACCATCGGGTCATCGCCCTGGGTCAGATCGAAGCGGATATTTCCCGGCTCTTCGCGCGACAGGCGAATGTGCTCGGGCAGATGGGTGCGGGCGATCTCGGCCTGTGCCTCGGTCTGGCAGATCAGCCTTCCGGTGACGTGGATCTTTGCCATGGTGCCCTCCCTCGTTGCGGGCGGAAGGTGGTGCGGCGCGCGGGGAAGGTCAAGCCGATCCGCACAACAGGCCGTTGTGAAGCCCGGGGCTTCGCGGCAGGGTGGCGGCGAGGAGGACAGGCGATGATCGGGATAGAGGGCCGGGTGATCGGCGAGGTCTTTGCGGAGGCCGTGGCGCGGGCGCCGGAGGCGGAGTTTCTGGTGGCGCCGGGGGGCGAGGCCCTGAGCTACGCCGCGGTGGCAGAGGCCGCCGCGCGGGCCGGTGCGGCGCTGGCGGGGGCCGGTTACGGCGCCGGGCACCGGGTGGCGGTGCTGCTCGGCACATGCCCCGCGCATTACGTGCTGAAGCTGGCGATGAACCAGCTCGGCATCTCCTTCGTCCCGATCAACCCCGATTACCGCCCGGGCGAACTGGCCTACGTGCTGGAGGATTCGCGCGCCGTGATGTTGGTCGCGGCCCCGGCTTACGAAGATCTCGCGCGCGCCGCCATGGCGGAGATGGAAAATCCTCCTCTTCTCAGCCTCTTCCATGGCGACCTTGACGTGACGGCCGCACCTTGCCCGGCCCCCGGCGGCGCACTGACGCCCGAGACCGAGGCGAGCCTGCTCTACACCTCGGGCACCACCGGGCGGCCAAAGGGCTGCATCCTCAGCCATGACTACGAGCTGATGATGGGCGCCTCCTACCTCCGCCCGCGCGGGGCCATGGCGGTGACAGGGGCCGACCGGGTGTTCAACCCGCTTCCCGCCTTCCACGTGAACGCGGGCGTGCTCACCTTCCTGGGCGTCATGCTGGCCGGCGGCTGCCTGATCCAGCCCGGCCGATTCTCCGCAAGCCGCTTCTGGGAGGACTGCGCCGAGACCCGCGCGACGGTCTTCCACTACCTCGGCGTGGTGATCTCGGTGCTCATGGCCGACAGGTCGGCGGGGCCGGAGAAACTGGGCGCATTGCGGGCGGGCTTCGGCGCGGGGGTCGAGCCCGCGCTGCACACCGGCTTCGAGGCCCGCTTCGGCATCCCCCTCGTCGAGCTCTGGGGCATGACCGAGATGTGCCGGATCCTGTCGATGGAGGAAGAGCCGCGCCATCCCGACACGCGGGCGATGGGCCGGGCGCGCGACGATCTCGAGGTGCAGGTCTGGGACGATGCAGGCCGGGAGTGCCCGCGCGGCACCCCCGGCGAGATGGTGATCCGCCACTCCGAGGCCACCCCCCGGCGCGGCTTCTTCTCGGGCTACCTGAACAAGCCCGAGGCCACGGCAGAGGCCTGGGAGGGCGGCTGGTTCCACACCGGCGACACCGTGGTGATGGATGAAGACGGCGTCATAAGCTTCGTGGATCGCAAGAAAAACATCATCCGCAGGGCAGGGGAGAACATCGCCGCGGCCGAGGTGGAGAACGTGCTCTTCGAGCATCCGGCGGTGCAGAACGTGGCGGTGCTGCCTTGCCCCGACGAGACCCGCGAGGAGGAGGTTCTGGCGGCAATCAAGCTCGCCCCCGGCCACCCCGCCACGCCCGAGACTGCCCGCGCCATCTTCGACGCCGCCTTCGCCCGCATGGCCTACTACAAGCCGCCCGGCTGGGTGCTCTTCGTCGACGACATCCCGGTGACCGGCACCCAGAAAGTCCAGAAACACGCGCTCTTCGCCGCCGGGGAAGACCCGCGGGAAAGGCCGGGTATCCATGATCTGCGGGCGTTCAAGAAGCGC
>CAYVQK010000198.1:0-6490 GCA_964454145.1 uncultured Oceanicola sp.
CCTGGGCCTGGCGGTTGAGCGCGATGTTGCAGGGCGCGGCCTCGTTCCAGCAGGTGGCGACGCCGACCAGGGGGCGGTGGATCTCGTCTTCGGAGAGGCCCATGGCGTAGAGGTAGGAGCGGTGCGGTGCGCGCTCGGGGCCCTCGGTGACATGGCGGCTGGGCAGTTTCGATTTGTCGGCCTGGCGTTTCAGCATGGTTCCTCTCCCGAAATCAGTCGCCTGCCGGAATAGTCCCGGCGGCACGCAGGGGCAAGCCGGATTGCGGCCCGGCGCGCGCTCGCCTATCTCAACGGGATGGAGCAGACCCATGGGATATGACCGCTTCGGCGAGTTCGTCGCGCCGGCCCGCGCGACGCCCGACCTGTGGCGGATCGGGGCGGTGCTGGGCGTCATGTTCCTGGCGGTGCTGATGCTGCAGCAGCTCGTCTTCGTGGTGCTGGCGGCGCTGGGCGGGCAGGCGGCGGTGGAGGCCGTCTTCGAGTCGGACGGCACCTCGGCGGGGCGGACGCTGGCGGCGCTGTTCTCGCACGGGCTGTTCGCGCTCGCCCTCGCCATCGCGCTGAAGGCGGTACACTGGCGGGGGTTTCTGAGCCTGTTCGGGCCGGGCGTGCATGCGGTGGGCGATTTCTTTCGGGTGCTCTACTGGGTGGCGCCGCTCTACGTGGCGGCGGTCGCCTTTCTGCCGACGGGCTATGACCTGCTGCCGAACGAGGCCATGCCGACGAGACGGTGGCTGTTGTACCTGCCGATCGGGATTGCCGCGGTGGCGGTGCAGGCGGGGACGGAGGAGGTGTTCTTCCGCGGCTACCTGACCCAGCAGATCGCGGCGGGGGGCCGGGAGGGCAGCTGGGCCTGGATGGCGGTGCCGGCGATCCTGTTCGCGCTGCTGCACTGGACCTCGGGCTCGGGCGACAACGCGATCTGGTTCTGCCTCTGGGCGCTGTGCTTCGGCCTGGCCGCGGCCGACCTGACGGCGCGGGCGGGAAACCTCGGGCCCGCGCTTGCGTTGCACATCGTGAACAACGGGGTCGCGCTGCTGGGCGTGGCCCTGCCGGGTCCGGCGGCGGGGCTGGCGCTGTATCACACGCCGTTCGCCGCGGATGCCGGCGTGATCCCGGGGCTGATGCCCATGGAGTTCGCGCTGCTGTTCGTGGGCTGGCTGGCGGCGCGGGTGGCGATCCGGGCGTGAGTGTGGGGTGTGCCGGGCTGAAGCCCGGCCTACGCCCGGCCTACGAGTGGTGTGGGTGTGGCGTTTGCCGCGGGTTGAGGTAACGTGCCCGAAAAAGGGCCGAGGAGAGCAGGCGAGATGAGACATCCGGAATTCACGGCGATGCTGGTGCCGGCGAAGATCTATCCGCAGATCTGGCGGCTGCTGCTGGGCGTGCTGCTGATCCTCTTCATCTACGTCTCCTGGACGCTGATCGTGCTGGGCGGGGCGGTGGGCCTCGTCGCCGCCGAGCAGGGGCTCTGGGGCGTGATGCCCTTCTTCCAGGAATTGCAGGTGGGGCGGATGCCGGGGTCGGTGGCGATCCTGCTGCTGACCTTCGGGGGCATGGCGCTGGGGCCGGTGCTGGCCGCCGCGGCGCTGCATTTTCGCGGGCCGGGCACGCTGCTCGGGCCATGGGACGACTGGGCGCGGGGCTTTGTCACCGCCTTTGCCGTTGTGATGGCCGTCTTCGGGGCGCTGATGGTGGCGAGCGGCCTGATCTGGCCGCCGGTCGCCAACCTCGAGATGACGCGCTGGCTGATGTGGCTGCCGCTGGCGCTGCCGCTGCTCTTTCTGCAGATCGCGGCGGAGGAGCTGGTGTTTCGCGGCTACCTGATGCAACAGCTCGCGGCCCGGTTTGCCGCGCGCTGGGTGTGGTTCACCCTGCCGGCGCTGATCTTCGGCCTGCTGCACTGGGATCCGGAGGCGGGCCGCAACCTGCCGCTGGTGCTGCTTGCGGCCTTCGCCTTCGGGCTCGTCGCCGCCGACCTGACCGAACGGACCGGATCGCTCGGTGCGGCGATGGGCTTCCACTTCGCCAACAACCTGCTGGCGCTCTTCATCCTGAGCATCAAGGGGACCATCACCGGGCTTGCCCTCTACGTCACGCCCTGGGGGCTGGCGGAGGAGGGGATCGTGTCGCTCGGGCTGGTGGTTTCGATCGTTCTGCTCTTCGCCAACTGGTGGATCATCAAGGGGTTGCTCGACCGCTGAGGCTTGCGTGAGCGGCACCCGCGATGTAGGATGCAGAACAAAGGTGAGAAGACCTGAAACTTTGCCGTGGAAGCGCGGCTTGCCGCCTTCCGGAGCGCCCGGCCAGCCCGTTCTGTGCCGGGCTTTTTCTCGGCCGGAAGGGAGCGCGTGATGCGGACGCCACCACGTTTGCTGACGCTGATCCTGCTGACGGGTCTCTCGACGGTTTCGCTCAACATGTTCGTTCCCGCGCTGCCCGCGATCGCGGCGGAACTGGGCACCAGCTATGCCACGGTGAGCCTTGCCATCGCGGGTTATCTCGCGGTGACGGCGGTGGCGCAGATCGTGATGGGCCCGCTGGCGGACCGCTTCGGGCGCAGGCCGGTGATGCTGGGCGCGCTGGCGCTCTACGTGCTGGCGGCCACGGGCGTGGCGCTGTCGGGCAGCGTGGGGGCCTTCCTGGGCTGGCGGATGCCGATGGCGGCGATCACGGCGGGCTGGGTGGTGACTCTGGCGGTGGTGCGCGACACCGCCGCGCCGGGAAAGGCGGCGGGCATCATGGGCACCATCTCGGGCGCCATGGCGCTGGCGCCGCTGCTCGGCCCGCTGATCGGCGGCGGGGTGGCACAGGTGCTGGGCTGGCGGGCGATCTTTGCGCTCTACGCGGTGGCGGGGGCGGTGATGCTGGCGATCTGCTGGCGCGACTTCGGCGAGACGCGGCAGCACGCGCCGCGGGAGCCGCTCGCCGCCAGCGCACGGCGGCTCCTGGGTGACGGGGGCTTCTGGGCCTTTGCCGCCTGCACCGCGCTCTCCACCTCCTGCTTCTACGGCTACATCGCGGGCTTTCCGGCGGTGTCGGAGGCGCGCTTTGGCCTTGGCGAGGCCGCCACTGGCGCGGCGCTGGGGGCGATCACCGGCGGGTTCATGTGCGGGGCCTTCGTTTCGGCCAGGCTGGCGGAGCGGGTGGGGCTGACGCGGATGATGCTGGCGGGGCGGCTCTGCGCCGTTGCCGGTTTGAGCGGTGGGCTGTGCTGGGCGCTGCTCGTGGGGCCGCTCTCGGCGCCGGGGGTGGTGGCCTCGGTGATGTTCATCGGGCTGGGCAACGGGCTGACGATGCCCTCCTCGAACGCGGGCGCGATTGCGGCGGTCGAGGGGCTTGCGGGCAGCGCCTCGGGGCTGATGGGGGCGATCACGGTGGCGCTGGGCGCGGGGGTGACGGCGGTGGTGGGCGTGCTGGTGGCGGCACAGCCGACGCCGCCCGCGCTGCTGGGCGCGCTCCTTGCCCTCGCCCTCGGCGCGCTGGGGGCCGCCTGGGCCGCCCACCGCAGGGGCTGATTGCATTTCCGCCCGGCCCGGCCTATCTCACGGGGTGCAGCAGGCAGCCCCGGAAAGGTGCGATGAACTGGATTTCCAACTACGTCCGGCCCAAGATCAACTCGCTCTTCTCGCGCCGCGAGGTGCCCGAGAACCTGTGGAAGAAGTGCCCCGAGTGCGGGACGATGCTGTTTCACCGGGAGCTGACGGAGAACCTGAACGTCTGCACCAGCTGTGACCATCACATGCAGATCACCCCGCGCGAGCGCTTCACCGCGCTGTTCGACGGCGGGATCTTCACCGAGGTGAAGGTGCCGGAGCCAGTGGCAGATCCGCTGCACTTCCGCGACCAGAAGCGCTACCCCGACCGGCTGAAGGCGGCGCAGAAGGCGACCGGCGAGCATGAGGCGATGCTGGTGGCCGAGGGCGAGATCGGGCGGACGCCGGTGGTGGCCGCGGCGCAGGACTTCGGGTTCATCGGCGGGTCGATGAGCATGTACGTGGGCAATGCCTTCATCGCGGGCGCCGAGCGCGCGGTGGCGATGAAGCGGCCCTATATCGTCTTCTCCGCCGCCGGGGGCGCGCGGATGCAGGAGGGGATCCTGGCGCTGATGCAGATGCCGCGCACCACCGTGGCGATCCAGATGCTGAAGGAGGCGGGGCTGCCCTATATCGTGGTGCTGACCCATCCGACCACGGGCGGGGTGACTGCGAGCTACGCGATGCTGGGGGATATCCACATCGCCGAGCCCAATGCGCTGATCGGCTTTGCCGGGACGCGGGTGATCGAGCAGACCATCCGGGAGCAGCTGCCCGAGGGCTTCCAGCGGGCGGAGTACCTGCTGGATCACGGGATGCTGGACCGGGTGACCCATCGCAGGAAGATGAAGGAAGAGCTGGTGTCGCTCTGCCGGATGCTGATGAAGATGGAGCCGCCGGTGGCCGGAGACCTGCCCGCCCCTGCGCCGGTGGTCGAGCAGATCGCGCCGCCCGAGCCGGCCGAGAGTGCCGCACCGAAGGCTGAGCCCAAGACGTGAGCAGCGCGGAGCTGCTGGAGCGGCTGATGCGGCTCCACCCTGCCGAGATCGACCTGACGCTGGACCGGATGCACCGGCTGCTGGCCGCCCTGGGCCACCCGGAGCGACAGCTGCCGCCCGTCGTGCATATCGCGGGCACCAACGGCAAGGGCTCGGTGCAGGCAATGCTGCGCGCGGGGCTCGAGGGCGGAGGCGGGCGGGTGCATGCCTATACTTCGCCGCACCTGGTGCGGTTTCACGAGCGGATCCGGCTGGCGGGGCACGAGATTTCGGAACAGGCGCTCTGCGCGGTGCTGGAGGAGGTGATCGAGGCGAACGGGGCCGAGGAGATCACCTTTTTCGAGGCGACGACGGCGGCGGCCTTCGTGGCGATGGCCCGGGAGCCCGCCGACTGGTGCCTGCTGGAGGTGGGCCTTGGCGGGCGGCTGGATGCGACAAACGTGGTCGATGCGCCTGCGCTCTGCGTGATCACCCCGGTGGCGCTGGATCACCAGGAGTTTCTCGGCGAGACGCTGGGCGAGATCGCGGGCGAGAAGGCGGGCATCCTGAAGCGCGGCGTGGCCTGCGTGGTGGCGCGGCAGGAGGAGGCTGCGGAAGAGGTGATCGAGCGGGCGGCGGCGCGGGTGGGCGCGCGGCTGCTCGTGGAGGGGCAGCACTGGCACGGGCAACGGGAGCGCGGGCGGCTGGTGGTGCAGGACGAGACCGGGCTGGTGGACCTGCCGTTGCCGGTGCTGCGCGGGCCGCACCAGGTGGCCAACGCGGGCGTCGCCGTGGCGGCGCTGAGGGCGCTGGGGCAGGGCGAGGCGGCGCTCGAGGCGGCGATGCTGCGGGCGGAGTGGCCGGCGCGGATGCAGCGGCTGGAGCCGCGCGAGGGGCTGGAGCTGTGGCTCGACGGCGGGCACAACCCGGCGGCGGCGAAGGTGCTGGCCGAGGGGTTGGCCGAGTTGCCGGCGCGGGAGACGGTGCTGGTGGTGGCGATGCTGGCGAACCGGAAGGTGGGGGAGTTCCTCGCGCCGTTGGCGGCGCAGGTGGGCGGGGTGGTGGCGGTGCCGATCCCCGGCGAGGAGAAGGCGCATGCTCCCGAGGCGGTGGCACGCGCGGCGGAACGGATGGGGCTGGCGGCGCAGGTGGCGCCCGACCTGGCGGCGGCGTTGGCGCGGATTGCAGAACAACAGCCGGGCGCGCGGGTGGTGATTTGCGGCTCGCTCTACCTTGCGGGCGCGGTGCTGGGCGGACGGGCCTGATTTTTTGTTTTCAGGTCAAGTGCCGGGAAGGACTCGCAAATCCTTGATTTCACACCCGGGGCGCGCGGGCGGCGACGCGCATCATGTTGACCGATTCGCTGCAAATTCGCTACATCTTGAGCCGAGCAGGGAAGCGGGCCGGGTCGGAACTCACGATCCAGGGCCGCACCGGGATTTGAGGGACGTGTCAGGCGCGGCGCGAGGACTGCGGCGCGCCGGGTGATGCGTGAAGGGGCAGAAGAGACGATCTGATGGCGGCGAGAGAACCGGACTACCTGCTGAGGGCGCTGGTGGCGGCGGCGGTGCTGCTGTCGGTCACGCTGGCGGCGGTGCTGATCATGCCGGGCGCGGAGCTGGAGCGTGCGGATATGGAGCCCGGCTCGACCGGCGCGTTGATGCGCAGCGGGGAGCTGGCGGCGGTGGATGAGGCGGCGCCTGAGCTCGTGGTGAGCGAGCCCGAGGTGGCCGTGGCGGTGGCCGAGGCCGTGCGGGACGCGCAGGCGCAGGAGGCCGGATACTCGGAGGAGGGGCTGTCGAAGATTGCCTCGCTGTCGGAGGCGGTGGCCCTGGCGGCGCGGGCGCTGGAGGCGGAGGCCCCGGCGGACGCGGACAGAGAGCCCGTGGTGCAGCCCGTGCCGGGAGACGCGGAGGCGATCTCCGGGATGGGGCGGAAGATTGCGGCGAAGCCGAGCCCGGCGCCGGTGGCAGCGGAAGC
>CAYVQK010000199.1:0-6449 GCA_964454145.1 uncultured Oceanicola sp.
CCCCCGGAGTATTTGCAGCAAGAAAATGGGGCTGGGGGTGGGGCGAATTTTAGATGAATTGGAAAGGTTAATTGGGGGTGGATGGGTGTTTTTTGGGGCGGTGGATTTTCGTCGAATGTTTCGGGGTCAGAGGGTTTGCAGGAGGGCGCGGGCGGTGGCTTCGCCGGAGAGGCGGGCGCCGCCGGCGGTTTGCATGAGCGCGCCTGCGAGGGCTTCGCCGGCGAAGAAGAGGCGGTCGGCCACGGGGGTGGCGAGGGTGGCGCGGGCGCCGGAGCGGCCGGGGCGGGCGGAGGCGTAGGCGCCGCGGGTGCGGCGCTCGCCGGCCCAGTTCGTCATCAGGCTGCGGCCGATGCGGGGGCGCAGCGAGGAGCCGAAGATGTCGACCAGCCGGTCGGTGACGAAATCGACGGCGGCGTCCTGCCCGGCGGCCTCCATCTCCCAGGCGAAATCGCCGCCGACGAAGCCGACCATGAGGGGGAGCGAGAAGGGGAAGCAGAGGAAGTAGAGGTCGTGCTGTGCCCGGCGCTCGATCAGGAGGTCGTCGAAGGGCGAGAGGCCGAGCATGTCGCCGGGGATCTCGACCGGGATCTTGGTGAGGAGGCCCATGGGCAGGTCGAAGATCGCTTCCTGGTGGGTCTCGGGGAGGGATGGGGTGAAGCGGATGTCCTCGAAGGCGAGGACGCCGGTGGAGACGGTGACGATGGCGGCCTTTGCGCGCAGGGTGCCGCGCGGGGTGGTGACGGCGACGCTCTGGCCGGACCAGTCGATCTCGGTGACGGGGGTGTTCAACTCCACCGGCACGTCGGCGCCCCAGGCGTGGATCAGGGCGCCGAAGCCCTCGCGGGTGAAATAGTCGGGGTAGAGATCGGCGGCGGCGGCGAAATCGGCGGCGGAGATCTCGTCGGCGTCCTTTCCGAAGTCCATGGGGCCCGCGTAGGTGGCGCTGGCGCGCATGGCGCCCGTGTCTGCGAGGAGAGAGGAGAGGCGGTCATCCGGCGTGCCGGCGGCCAGGGCGTTGGCGATGCGGTCATCGGCGTGGGTGACGGCGGCGAGCTCGTCGGTGCTGGCCTTGCGGGCGCCGAAGTAGAGGTGGTCGAGGCCCATGTCGTGGTGCTTGGTCGTCCAGCCGAGGCGCTTGGCATCGGCCATGAAGGGGTTGCGGTCGCCGGCGTGGAGCCAGGCGCAGCCGATGTCGAAGGGGACACCGAAATCGGTGTCGCGGGTCCAGGCGCGGCCGCCGATGCGGTTCATCGCCTCGAGGACGGTGACGGACTTGCCCGCGGCGGTGAGGGTCTTGGCGGCGGCGAGGCCGGCGGCGCCTGCGCCGACGATGATGACATCGGGATCTGACATGGGGGCTCCCTTTCCGTTCGGGAAAGGATGGCGGGGAAAGGGCCCCCGGGCAATGGGTTTGCGGGGGGTCAGGGCAGGCGTTCGGCCAGCACCCGCATCATGTTGCCGCCCATCACCTTGGCGATCTGCGGCTCGGTCAGGCCCTCGGCCAGGAGGGCCTGGGTGAGCGCGGCGAGTTCGGAGGTGTCGAAGCCGGTTTCGACGGAGCCGTCGTAGTCGGAGCCGAGCGCCACGTGATCCTCGCCCAGGGTGGCGACGGCGGCGGCGATCATCCCGGCCACGCCGGCGGGGGTGGTGTCGCCGCAGGTGACGTCGCCCCAGTAGCCCATGCCGACCACGCCGCCGCTGGCCGCCACCTCGCGCATCAGCGCGTCCGGCAGGTTGCGCTTGACCGGGCAGTGACCGTGGAGGCCGCCGTGGCTGACGACGAGCGGGACATCGGTGAGGGAGAGCACGTCGCGCACCACCTGGGGGCTGGAGTGGGCGAGGTCGATGACCCAGCCCTGCGCTGCGGCGCGGGTGACGACCTCGCGGCCGAACTCGGTCAGGCCGGTGTCGCCCTGGCCGTGGAGGGAGCCTCCGAGGGCGTTGTCGAAGAAGTGGTGGAGGCCGATCAGGCGGTAACCGCCGTTCCAGAGCACCTCGAGGTTGGCGATGTCGCTCTCGAGCGCATGGGCGCCCTCGAGCCCGAGCAGGCCGGCGACGGTGCGGCTGCCCGCGGCGCGCGCGGCGAGGTGGGCTTCGAGGTCGGCGGCGCTTGTGAGGACGGTGACGGTGTCGGGGGCCTCGTCGGCGTAGCGGTGCAGCCGCTCGGCCTGGTAGAGCGCGCGCTCGCGCAGGCTGGTCCACGTGCGGGGCGGCCAGAGCTGGGCGATGGCGAGCGGGGTGATGTTGTCGAAGGCCTCGGCGGAATTGGCCTCGTAGTTCTGACCGGCCGGGCTCTTGGTGACGGCGGTGAAGACCTGCACCGCGACGTTGCCCTCCCGCAGGCGGGGGAAGTCGACCTGGCCGCGGGTGCCGCGCGCCAGAAGGTCACGGTTCCACAGCAGGCTGTCGGCGTGGAGGTCGCCGATGAGGAGGCTGTCGTGCAGCGCCCGGGCCTCGGCGGAGACCGGGTAGGGCGCGTGCGGGGTGACGGCGTTGCGGGCGGCCTCGATGCGACCGGGCAGGATGCCGAAGAAGAAGATGGCGCCGCCGGCGAGCAGGGCGGCGAGGATGAGGGCGATGATGCGTTTCATGGTGAGGCCTCCCGGTTCGGGCCGCAGGATGGGCGGTGGGGCGCGGGGCGGAAAGCGTGACGGTGCGTCATTGGGGGAGGGGAGGCGGGCCCGGTGTCAGAGCCCCTCGTGGAACTCGTCGATCAGGTGTTCGACCACCGAGCGCATGGCGGCGGGGTTGTCGGCGCCGGCCTTCAGGTTGCCCTGGTAGACCTCGCGCTGGCGGTCGGCCGCGGTGCCCTTGGCGACGATCTCCGGCAGGCGGGCGATCTCGGCCTCGGAGCCCAGCGCGTGGGCGTCTTCGGCGAGGATCTCGACCAGCTCCTCGGCCAGCGCGCGCATGGGGACGATCTCGCGGGCGCCGAAGTCGATCAGGCCTTCGGAGGTGCCGTAGCGCTGGGCGCGCCAGCGGTTCTCGGCGATGAGGAAGCGGTCGTAGCGGCGCCAGCGGAGATTGCGGCTGCGCATCCGCCAGAGCATCCGCAGGAGGGCCTGGTTGGTGGCGGCGAGGGTGAGGGTGTCTTCGAGCCGGGGCGAGACGTCGCAGATGCGGGTCTCGAGCGTCGGGAAGCGGTGGGAGGGGCGGAGATCCCACCAGATCTTGGTGCTGTCCTCGATCACGCCGAGGTCGATCAGCACCTGCACGGTGCGCTCGTATTCTCCGAAGCTCTCGAAGCTGGGGGGCAGGCCGGTGCGGGGGAGGTTGTCGAAGACCGTCAGCCGGTAGGAGGCGAGGCCGGTGTCTTCGCCCTGCCAGAACGGCGAGGAGGCGGAGAGGGCGAGGAGGTGGGGCAGGAAGTAGGAGAGTTGCGGCAGGAGATCGGCGCGGAGGTCGTCGTCCTCGATGCCGACGTGGACGTGCATGCCGCAGATGAGCATCCGGCGGACCACCCCGCCGAGGTCCTGGCTCAGCGTGTTGTAGCGCTCGCGGTCGGTGTGGGCTTGGGTCTTCCAGTCGGCGAAGGGGTGGCAGGAGACGGCGATGGGGGCGAGGTTGTGGGCCTCGGCGCAGCGGGAGACGGTGGCGCGCAGGCGCTTCAGCTCGGCCCGCGCGGCGCCGATGTTCTCGCAGACGCGGGTGCCGATCTCGATCTGGCATTGCAGGAACTCGGGGCTGACCTGCGAGGCGAGTTCGGCGGTGCAGGCCTCCATCAGCTCTTCGGGTGCGCGGGCGAGGTCGAGCGTGTCGCGGTCGACCAGCAGGTACTCTTCCTCGATGCCGAGCGTGAAGCTGGGGGTGATGACGGCCATGGCTCTCTCCCTTCGTCGGTCAGGAGAGAGTGGCAGAGGGTTGCGGCGGGGGGAAGGAAAAGACGTGTGCGGGGAGCACGCGACAGGGGGGACTTGGCGCGGCGGCCCGTGAGGGAGCCGGGCCGCCGCGCGGACCCGGAGGCGAGGAGGCCTCCGGGCGAGGGAGGTCAGTCGGCGATCACCGTGAGGTTGGTGTCGAGGTCGGTGATGAAGAAGGCGTTCTTGCGGATCACCACCCGGTCGCCGTCGCCGCTGCGATAGGGGCTGTCGGAGGACAGGTCGTAGACCTGCACCTCGTCGGCCTCCTCGATCTGCGGCAGGGCGAAGCGCTGGACCACGGTGCCGTTGGGGGCATAGCAGGCGTTGCCGACGCGGGTGGAATTGGCGGGGCAGTCGGGCGAGACGAAGCTCTGCGCGGCGAGCGGAGCGGCGGTGAGGCCGGCGAGCAGCGCGAGGGAAAGAAGGCGGGTTGTCATCGGGGCTGTCCTTTCGGTTGCAGGGGCAACGCGGGGACGGGGCCGGCGGTTCCGCGGAAGATCAGGCGGGCCGTTCCTCGAGCGCGTCGAAGCTCTTCTCGGCGAGGCCCAGCACCTCGAGGGCGCCGGCCTCGGTATCCTGCACCACGGCGACGATGGCATCGAGCTCCTCCCAGCTGCGCATGGCGAGGCTGGCGAACTCGCGCGTGGCGCGGGTGGGGGCGTAGTAGACGATGATCGTCTCGGGGCCGCGCAGGAAGGCCTCGGCCTTCCTGGCCTGAAGCGCGAGGAGGGCGGCGTAGTCCTTGTCGAAGGAGGTGACGGCGGAGAGGTCGACCAGCTGCTTCTGGCCGGGGCGGAATTCCGGGTCGGCCATGTACCGGGCGAAGACCTCGAAGGTCTCGGAGATGTCGGCGTGGCCGCTGTAGCGGACGTAGACCAGGCCGATGTCGGGGTAGATGCGGTAGCTGAGGGGCATGTGTTCTCCGGGACCTCGGTCCAGTGTTTTACCGGGTGGTCAAGGAAAGTCCAGACGTCAGGCACTGGGTGAGTGTGGCGTGCTTCCGACGGGGGGCATGGGACGCCGGAGGTGCCGACGGGCCGACAAAGGATGGGGGCAGGACTGGCCAACCGCGGCTTGGGCCCCTAAAGCAGGCGGGGCTTCTTCCGGGTTGGGGGAGGTAGCGAAGGTCGGGAGGTGACAGGTTGCGTATTGCCGTTGGGTGCATCACACGCCGCAGGCCGGAGGGGTTGAGGCGCCTGCTGCGGAGTTTCGCGGAGATGGACCGGCCCGAGGGGGCCGAGATCGAGTTTCTGGTCTGCGAGAACGACGAGGTGAGCCGGGTTTCGGGCGTGGTGGAGGCCTTTCGGGCGGCGGTTTCGGAGCCGGTACAGCTGATGCTGGAGCCGCGAAAGGGCATTCCCTTCGCCCGCAACCGGGTGCTGGCGGCGGCCTTGGAGCAGGGGTTCGATTTTCTCACCTTTGTCGATGACGACGAGATCGTGCGGCCGGACTGGCTGGTGCGGATGTTGGCGGCGGTGGAGAAGCGCAGGCTCGACCTTGCCGCCGGGCCGGTGCCGCCGATCGCGCCGCCGGAGCGGCTGACGCGGTTGCAGCAGATGGTTCTGCAAGAGCTACAGAAGCGGTTCCGCGCGGGAGAGCAGGCCCGTGCCCGGACGGGCAGGGCGGATGAGGGTGCGGATGTCGAGGCCTTCACCGGAAACTGGTGTTTGCGGCTTGCAGCGGCGCGGCGGATGGGGGTGATCCGCTTCGACGAGACCACGGCGGAAAGCGGCGGGGAGGATTCGGTGTTCAGCCGGGACATGCGCGCTGCGGGAGCCAGAATAGGCTGGGTGCCGGAGGCGGTGGCAGAGGAGATGCAACCGACCAAGCGATTGACGCTGTCCTACATCTACCGGCGCAACCGGGACCATCAGATGAACAAGATGATGATGAACGGCAGGCCGGTGGCAAAGCGCCTGTCCTTCCTGGCGAAACGATCGCTGGAAGTGGTCCTGCTCGCACTTCTGCTGCCCGTCTTTCTGGTGGTGCGACCGGCAAACCGGGGAAAGCTCGTGTTCAGCGCTGCCCGGAAGGCCGGCAAGATCGCGGGGGCCTTCGGCAATCTCCTTGGCCGCAGAAGTCGCCATTATGCGGCGAGTGCGGACAGGCTCCATGTGGAAAAGGGCAACTGATGTTCGGATTGGCGCCTGTCGGAAAAAGCGAAGGCCCGGCGCTGTGGCCGGGCCTTTTGGTATTTCGGGCCAGGCGAGGCCCGATCAATCCATCTGCTTGAAGGCGAATTCGCCGCCTTCCTTGATGCCGGAGAACCAGCGGGAGGTGACCGTTTTCGTCCGGGTGTAGAAGCGGAAGGCGTCGGGGCCGTATTGGTTGAGGTCGCCGAAGCCGGATTTCTTCCAGCCGCCGAAGGTGTGGTAGCTGAGCGGCACCGGGATCGGGAAGTTGATGCCGACCATGCCCACGTTCACCCGGCTCGCGTAGTCGCGGGCGGTGTCGCCATCGGCGGTGAAGATGGCGGTGCCGTTGCCGTAGGGGTTGTCCATCACCAGCTTCAGGGCCTCTTCGTAGCTCTCGGTGCGGACCTGGGAGAGGACCGGGCCGAAGATCTCCTCCTTGTAGATGTCCATGTCG
>CAYVQK010000200.1:0-6420 GCA_964454145.1 uncultured Oceanicola sp.
GCGCCGACCTGCTGCGACGCGCCATGGGCAAGAAGATCAAGGAGGCGATGGACGCTGAACGGCCGAAGTTCGAGAAGGGCGCGGCCGAGAACGGGGTGGAGAAGAAGAAGGCCAGCGAGGTCTTCGACCTGCTGGAGAAGTTTGCCAACTACGGCTTCAACAAGTCTCACGCGGCGGCCTATGCGGTGGTGTCGTATCAGACCGCCTGGTTGAAGGCGAACCACCCGGTGGAGTTCATGGCCGCCGTCATGAACTGCGATATCCACCTGACCGACAAGCTTGCCGTCTATGCCGAGGAGGTGCGGCGGGGGCTCGATATCGAGATCGTGCCGCCCTGCGTGAACCGGTCGCTGGAGACCTTCAGCGTGGTGGACGGCAAGGTGGTGTATGCGCTGGGCGCGCTGAAGAACGTGGGCGCCGATGCGATGCGGCTGATCGTGGAGGCGCGGGAGGGGCGCGAGTTTGTTTCGCTGTTCGATTTCGCCCGGCGGGTTGACCTGAAGCGGATCGGCAAGCGGCCGCTGGAAATGCTGGCCCGCGCGGGGGCCTTCGACGCGCTCGATGCGAATCGGCACAGGGTGTTTGCCGCGCTCGATCCGCTGGTGAACTACTCCGCCGCCATCCATGATCAGCGGGCTTCCGCCCAGGTTTCGCTCTTCGGGGAGGCGGGCGACGACCTGCCCGAACCGCGCCTGCCGCAGGTGGATGACTGGATGGTCGGCGAGCGGCTGGGGGAGGAGCACAAGGCCATCGGCTTTTACCTCTCGGGGCACCCGCTGGACGACTACATGGGCCCGCTGAAGCGGCAGGGCGTGAGCACGCTGGAGCAGGTGATGCTCCAGGTTCAGCGCTCGCCTGCGGTGGTGAAGCTGGCGGGGTCGGTCGCCGGGCGGCAGGAGCGGAAGAGCGCGCGGGGCAACCGCTTTGCCTTCGTGCAACTCTCTGATCCGACAGGGCTTTACGAGGTGACGCTGTTCAGCGAGGCGCTGGAGAAGTCGCGCGATTTTCTCGACGCGGGCTCCAACGTGGTGGTGACCTGCGAGGCCACCCTGGAGGCCGACCAGCTGAAGCTGCTGGGTCGCTCGGTGGCCCCCATCGACGTGGTTGCGGCGCAGGCCGGGCGCACCGACATCCGGCTGTTCCTCGATGACATCTCGGCGGCGGCTGCGGTGAAGTCTCTGCTCGACCGGGCGGAGGCCGACGGGGCGTCGAAATCGCGTGGTTCGGTGGCCCTCTGCCTCATGGCCGCCGACCTGCCGGGGGAGGTCCACCTTGAGCTTCAGGGCGATTTTCCGGTAAATCCGCAGATCAAAAGCGCGCTCAAGTCCTTGGGCGGCGTTGTGACCGTCGAAGACATCTGACTGCTGCCATGAAGAAAATACTGATCCTGACCGCGCTCGCTGCGCTCTTGTCCGCCTGTTCCTCGCTGCCCGAAGCGAAGGGCACGGCCTCCTCGAAGTCGCCCCAGGCGACGCTGCCGTTCGGGGCGGTGGAGGAGAGCTGCAACGCGAACGGCAAGGAGTTGGGGGCGCTGATCGAGAAGAACGGGCGGTGGAAGCTCTATGACACCCGGCCGGGTGCTGTGGGGCCGCGCAACTTCTTCGTCACAGGCTTCCGGGACGGCTGTGCGCGGAAGGTGACAGGGGCGGTGGCGCTCTTCGGCAACCTCGAACTCTACGAGCTGGTCAACTACGGCGGTGGAGGTGGCGTGCTGCGCACCGAGACCGACAAGGCCTATGCGGGCATCCGCGGCTGCGGTAACGCGGTGTGCTCGGAGGGCAAGCTGAAACGGCTGGAGCGGTCGACGGCGTTCGTGAGCGTCTACCCGACGCCGGGCGCGCGGCAGAGCTTCGAGCTGTTGATGCACGACCGCAAGCTGGTGGCGGCCGCCGTTCGCTAGTAGTGCGGCGGGCGCTCGTCGCCCAGCACGATGCCGCCGGTGTTGTCGGCCTCGCTCTCGGCGGCGCGTTTCATCAGCATCTCGACCCGGCGTTCCACCACGTCGAGCCTGCGGCCCTGGCCCACCACCATCTCGTGCAGGTCTTCCACCGCGCGGGTGATGTGGGCGAGTTCTTCTTCGAGGCGTTCGGTCATGTAACGTCTGTATAGCGGAGCCTCTGCCGCCGCCAGCCCTTGCTTGCGGGCTTGGCCCTGCTGCGCTATGCCCCGCGCGACTGGTTTTGAAGGCTCCGCGCAAGGTCGAATACCCATGGCGAAAGAGAAGAAACAGCCCCGGCCCAAGGCCGAGACGCCCAAGGGCTTCCGCGACTATTTCGGTGCGGAGGTGGAGGAGCGCAGCGCGATGCTGGCCGAGATCGCGCGGGTCTATGCGCTCTACGGCTTCGACCCGCTGGAGACGAGCGGCGTGGAGACCGTGGAGGCGCTGGGCAAGTTCCTCCCCGACGTGGACCGGCCGAACGATGGGGTGTTTGCCTGGCAGGAAGAGGATTCAGGCTGGGTGGCGCTGCGCTATGATCTGACGGCTCCTCTGGCGCGGGTGGCCGCGCAGTATCGGAATGATCTGCCTTCGCCCTACCGGCGGTATGCGATGGGGCCGGTCTGGCGCAACGAGAAGCCGGGGCCGGGGCGATTTCGGCAGTTCTATCAGTGCGATGCGGATACGGTCGGGAGTGCGTCTCCGGCGGCGGACGCCGAGATTTGTGCCATGCTGGCGGACACGCTGGAGGCGGTGGGAATACCGCGCGGGGATTACCTGGTGCGGATCAACAACCGGAAGGTGTTGAACGGGGTGCTGGAGTGCATGGGGCTGGCAGATGATGGCCAGCGGGATGCAGTGCTGCGGACCATCGACAAGTTCGACAAGGTGGGTGAGGCCGGCGTGCGCGAGCTGTTGGGCAAGGGCCGGAAGGATGACAGTGGGGCCTTCATCGAGGGTGTCGGGCTGGCCGAGGCGCAGGCCGAGCCGGTGGTGGCATTTCTGACCTCGAAGGCGGCGAGCGCCGAGGAGACCTTTGCCAACCTGCGCGCTGCCGTGGGCGAAAGCGTGATTGGAGCCGAAGGGATCGCGGAGCTGGAAGAGATCGCCACGCTGCTGGCGGCGCAGGGCTATGGGCCGGATCGGATCGAGGTGGACCCCTCGGTGGTGCGCGGCCTCGGCTATTACACCGGGCCGGTGTTCGAGGCTGAACTGACCTTCGAGATCACCGACGAGAAGGGGCGGCCGCGGCAGTTCGGCTCGGTTGCGGGCGGCGGGCGCTATGACGACCTGGTGAAGCGGTTCACCGGGCAGGCGGTTCCGGCGACGGGCGTTTCCATCGGGGTGGACAGGCTGCTGGCAGCGCTGCGCGCCAAGGGGCGGCTCTCGGGCGAGACGCGGGGCCCCGTGGTGGTGACGGTCATGGACCGCGACCGGATGGCGGACTACCAGGCGATGGTGGGCGAGTTGCGGGCGGCGGGGATCCGCGCCGAGGTGTACCTCGGGAACCCCAAGAACTTCGGCAACCAGTTGAAATATGCCGACAAACGCCAGAGCCCGGTGGCGGTGATCCAGGGCGGCGACGAGGCCGAGCGCGGCGTGGTTCAGCTCAAGGATCTCGTGTTGGGCGCGAAACTGGCCGAGGGGCTCAGCCGCGAGGAATGGGCCGAGCAGCCGGCGCAGGTGGAAGTGGCGCGGGCCGATCTCGTGGCACAAGTCCGCAAGATGCTGGACCGCGGCTGATGCTCAAGGAGGTGCCGCGCGAGGAGGTGAACCGCCTCATCGGCCTCTTCGAGGCGGCGGGTGCGGTGCGCGTGGGGGCGGAGGTGCTGCAACCGGCGGACACGCTGCTGGACCTCTACGGCGAGGAGATCCGGGCGCGGGCCTATGTGACCCACGATCCGTTGCGCGGCGAGTTGATGCTGCGGCCCGACTTCACCGTGCCGGTGGTGCAGGCGCATATGGCCCAGGGGCAGGAGCCCGCGCGCTATTGCTACGCGGGCACGGTGTTCCGGATGCAGGAGGAAGACACCGGGCGGCCCTCCGAGTTCGAGCAGGTGGGCTTCGAGCTGTTCGACCGGGGCGACCGGGCGCGGGCCGATGCCGAGGTGTTTTCGTTGATGTCCCAATGCCTTGAAGGGCGCGGGCTGCGGGCGGCGATTGGCGATATCGGGCTTTTGAGCGCGGCGGTGCGGGGGCTTTCGACCTCGGAGAAACGCCGGGCGGCGCTGATGCGGCACCTCTGGCGGCCACGCCGGTTCAAGGCGCTGCTCGACCGCTTCGGCGGGCGGGCGGCGGTACCTGCCTCCCGCACGGCGCTGCTGGCGCGGCTCGGGCAGGAGCCTGCCGAGAAGGTGCTGGCGGGAGCAGGCGTGACGATCGGCAAGCGGCGGGCGGAGGAGGTGCTGGCGCGGATGGCCGCGCTGCAGGCCGATGCCGCCGAGCCGCCGATCCCCGAGGCGGAGCTGGGGCTGCTCGATGATATGCTGAACGTGCGGGCCGGGCCGGTGGATGCGCTGGAGCACCTGCGCGACCTGGCGGTGGACATGCCGGGGCTGACCCCCGCGCTCGACAATTTCGCGGCCCGCCTGGATGCGCTCGCCGATGCGGGCGTGGACCTTCAAGCGATTGAATTCGAAGGCTCCTTCGGCCGGACGCTGCTGGAGTATTACGACGGCTTCGTCTTCGGCTTCTTCGCGCCCTCGCGGCCCGACCTGCCGGCGGTGGCCTCGGGCGGGCGCTACGACGCGCTGTGCCGGGTGCTGGGGCAGGGTCGGGAAATTCCTGCCGTCGGGGCGGTGATCCGGCCCGCGCTGCTGGCCGAGCTGGAGGGCGCGTGATGCTGAAGCTGGGCGTACCCTCGAAGGGCCGGCTGATGGAGAAGACCTTCGACTGGTTCGGGGCGCGCGGCGTGGGGCTGAAGCGCACCGGCAGCGAGCGCGAATATGCGGGCGCGGTGGAGGGCGTGGAGGGCTGCGAGCTGCATCTGCTCAGCGCGGGCGAGATCCCGGCGGCGCTGGCGGAGGGGCGCATTCACCTTGGCGTCACCGGCACCGACCTGGTGCGCGAGAAGATCGCCGGTTGGGAGCAGCGGATCGAGGAGCTGGAGCCGCTGGGCTTCGGCCAGGCGAACCTGGTGATCGCCGTGCCGGCCTTCTGGGCCGATGTCGATACGCTCGACGACCTCGACGCCGCGGCGGCTGCCTTCCGGGCGACCCATGGCCACCGGCTTCGGATTGCGACAAAGTATCATAGGCTTGTGCGCGAGTTCCTGCGGCAGAACGGGGTCGCGGATTATGCCCTTGTCGACAGCCAGGGCGCGACCGAGGGGACGGTGAAGAACGAGACGGCGGAGGCCGTGGCCGACATCACCTCCTCGGGCGAGACGCTGCGCGCCAATCACCTGAAGATCCTTGCCGACGGTCTGGTGCATCGCAGCCAGGCCACGCTGTTCCGCGCGCGCGCCGGCGGCTGGGGCGAGGCGGAGCGGCAGAGCCTCGCGGCGCTGAAGGGCACGCTCGGGCTCTGAGCGAGGCGTTTGCGCTCGCGGGCGGTGGGGCATAGCATGGCTGCACCCCCAGGAGGTCGCGCGATGATCGAACTGTCCGGAATGTTTGAAGAGGAGATCGGCCTCTTCCTCGAGTGGCTCGCCCGGCGCCACCGCCATGTGGCCTTCGAGGGTGCGCGGGTGGTGAGCGAGGGGGGCTTCGGGCATATCGCGGTGCCGCTCGATTTCGGCCCGGTGTACCAGGGACGGCGGATCGCCACGGTGGGCGCGCCCTACCGGATCCCGAAGGTGGACCTCGGCAACGCCTGTTGCCCGCATTTCTCGACCGGGAAGATCACCACGGGGGCCGAGGACATCGTCTTCGAGGATGTGCCCATCGTGATGCACGGGCACCAGGGCAGCCACTGGCCGGGCTGCGGTTCGGCGCAGGTTTTTGTCGGCGAGGGCTGGCGGCGGGGCCCCTCGCCGCATGATCGCTGGAACTTCGGCCCCGCGAAGGGCGGGGGGTTCACGATCAACGCGGGCGACAACCCCGACGACCTGGACCTGCCGGGAAAGCCCAAGGCGCCTGAACCGCTGCCGGGGGCTTTCGGCATTCGTGCGGGGGACGACCCGGAAGCGATGATCCGGATGATGCAGGCGATGAGCGGGCTCGGGAAGAGCGAGGATTAGGCGCCGCGCAGGGCGCGTTCGGCCTGTTTCATCTGCAGGAAGGGCGCTGCGGGCTGGGGCTTGAGCCCCATGGCGGCCCGCACCCGTGCGGCCTGCACCGGCGTGAGGCCGAAGAGCGCCATCGGGCCCGGCCAGAAGCTCTCGGCCGGGCAGCCCTCCGCCAGGAGAATGGCGTGACGGGGCAGGACGATGTGGACATAGTCGATGGCCCGCCGCCCGTGCAGCAGGCCGATGCGGGGCAGGCGGGTGAGGGCACGGGCCGGGACAAGCGCGCCGAGCCCGTCGTGCCAGATCCGGTGCTGTG
>CAYVQK010000201.1:0-6341 GCA_964454145.1 uncultured Oceanicola sp.
GCCCCTCGGCCTGCAGCATGGCCTTGCGCTTCTCCAGCATCGCCATGAGCGCGCCGAGACCCGCGGGACGCATGTCCTCGATGATGATCTGGTAGCGCGACTGGCCGGGATAGGTGGTCAGCCGCCCGGTGGCGATGACCTCCATCCCCTCCTCGGGCTGCATGTCGAGCTTTGAGGCGACGCCGCGCCACACGATACCCGAGATCACCGACTTGTCGTCCTTGAGGTCGAGATAGAGATGCCCCGAGCGCGGCCGCGAGATGCGCCCGAGCTCGCCGCGCACCCGCACGAAGCCGAACTCGCCCTCGATCACCCGTTTCACCGCGCCGGAAAGCTCGGAAACGGTGAATTCCGGCATATTGCCGTCGCCTGCGCCCTCCGGGGCGTCGTCTTCGAAGAGGTCCATGCTGCTCGTCCTGCTCGTGTTGGCCCCAGACTAGCGGCACCCGCCGGCGAACGAAAGGTGGCGCGCTCAGGCGCGATGCGTAGGGCGGCCCGCGTCACCTCGGTCTCAGCCACATTATGGCGTCGCAACCGGAACAGGGTACAGGCCTCAATCGGGCCGCGGCTCTCGCGCAGCTTCAGAAGCGGCGGGGCGCATCCCTCGAATGTGCCCAGCGGCTCGGTCGCGCGCCGGGGAAATGCCCGGCAATCTTCGGCATCCACGACGTGATTGCCGCCGATGGCGAGATAGCGGGTTACGTGAGAGGTCCTCGATCATGCTCGGCCTCCCTCCGACGTGGCGCGCGGATGCACCGCATCAGCTTGGAGCAACGCGCCGCGGCGCGAGGCCATTCCGACGATTTCATGCAGTTGTTACAAAGCCGCCTCCGCCTGCCCCCCGCGATCCCCTGACTTCTTGCCAGAACCCCCTACCACCGCTAGGAAGCCCGCGATCCTTACCTTGAGAGAGCGGGCCCCATGAACATCCTCATCCTCGGCGGCGGTGGTCGCGAACATGCCCTGGCCTGGGCGGTCATGCAGAACCCCAAGTGCGACAAGCTGATCGTCGCCCCGGGCAATGCCGGCATCGCGCAGATCGCCGAATGCGCCACGCTCGACGTCGAGGACGGCGGCGCGGTGGCGGAATTTGCCGGGGAGAACGCCATCGACCTCGTCATCGTCGGCCCCGAGGCGCCGCTCGCCGCGGGCGTCGCCGACCGGCTGCGCGAGGCCGGTGTGCTGGTCTTCGGCCCGTCGCAGGCCGCCGCCCGGCTCGAGGCCTCGAAGAGCTTCACCAAGGAAATCTGCGACGCTGCCAAGGCGCCCACCGCGGGCTACGGCCATTTCACCGACGCCGAGGCCGCCAAGGCCCATGTCCGCGCCCAGGGCGCGCCGATCGTTGTCAAGGCCGACGGGCTCGCCGCCGGCAAGGGCGTGATCATCGCCGAGACGGTTGAAGAGGCCGAAGCGGCCATCGACGACATGTTCGGCGGCGCCTTCGGCGGTGCCGGCGCCGAGGTGGTGATCGAGGAGTTCATGACCGGCGAGGAAGCCTCCTACTTTGTGCTGGTCGACGGCACCGACGTGCTGCCGATCGGCACCGCGCAGGACCACAAGCGCGTCGGCGAGGGCGACACCGGCCCCAACACCGGCGGCATGGGCGCCTACTCCCCCGCCCCGATCATGACCGAGGCGGTCACGCAGAAGGCGCTGGACGAGATCGTGAAGCCCACCGTCGCCGAAATGGCTAAACGCGGCACCCCCTACCAGGGCGTGCTCTACGCCGGCTTCATGATCAAGGACGGCCAGCCCCGCCTGGTCGAATACAACGCCCGCTTCGGCGACCCCGAGTGCCAGGTGCTGATGATGCGCCTCGGCGCCCAGGCGCTCGACCTGCTGCTCGCCTGCGCCGAGGGGCGGCTGGCCGAGGCCCAGGTGAACTGGGCCGACGACCACGCGATGACGGTGGTTCTGGCGACGCAGGGCTACCCCGGCAGCTACCCCAAGGGCTCGGTCATCGGGGGGCTCGATGCCTTGCCCGAGACCTCCACACAGATGGTCTTCCACGCCGGCACCACCGCGAAGGGCGGCGCGATCACCGCCACCGGCGGCCGCGTGCTGAATGCCACCGCCCGTGGCGCCAACCTGGCCGAGGCCCGCGACCGCGCCTATGCGCTGGCCGAGGCCGTCGACTGGCCCGAGGGCTTCTACCGCAAGGATATCGGCTGGCGCGCGCTCTGACCTTTCCCCGTCATCCTCGGGCCTGACCCGAGGATCTCCACCGCCGGGAGATGCTCGGGGCGAACCCGAGGGTGACGTCCGGGCAGAAGCAGCCCTTGCCAAACCGTCGCCCCACCGTCCCGCACATTTAACGCCGAAACCCGCCTATCTGTGCAAAAATCGCGTATGCATAAGCTGTGCATCAGTTGTGCATCAGCTGTGCATGGGGTGTTGCTCCCGTGATTTCGGCCAAATCATGTTCGAAATGTCCAAGTCTTAACGGCAGGTGCGCTCTATCGCAAAGCTTTCCGGCCCCTCGATCGGCCCAAGATCCCGTGCCAGCAACGCCCCGTTTTCGAGCCGCACCCCCACCATCCGCCGCCACGCAGCATCGGCCAGCACCAGCTCCGGCCCGCCCCGGCATCTCCGTAGGCCACCGCTGATCGCAGGCTCCCCGAAGCGATGGTTCGTGACACCCGAAAGCGACGCTATTTCAACGAGTTCGCCTTCAACCCAGCGCCACACCCGTAGCACCCGCGCCAGGTGCGGCCGGTCGACATAGGCCACCTCCACCGCCCCGTCGCCATCGAGGTCCGCCGCACCCACGGGCGCCAGCCAGCGGTTGCGCGTGCCGATGAAGGGCGTCCCCGCCAGCCGCTCCAGCCCGGTCTCCCCGATCCCCCAGACCGCCAGCCGTGCGCCCTTTTCGGCATGGCTCTCCACCACCACCACCTCGGGCTTCCCGTCGCCGGTCATGTCCCAGAGCCGCGGAGAAACATCTTCGAAAACAAGCTCTTGCGGCAGGGTCGCCTGGTAGCCGGAAAACCCGGCGCGGCACGGCAGCTTGAGCCGCACCTGCACCACCATCGCCCCCCACTCCTCGTCATCGCCAAGCGCGCCATGGGGGTATCGCGCGGTCGGCAGGGCATAGTTTGCGCCGGTGATCTCCTCGACGCACTCCACCGCGGGCCCGGCGGCACAGGCCGGGCCTGCGAGCAGCGCCAGAACCGCCGCCCGTAGCGTTTTACCGATCGTCAGGAAATTGCGCCAATCTCTGACCGAGCGGCGCATGCGCTCAGATCTGCTTTTCGGGCATCTGCACCACGAGCCCGTCCAGCGCATCGGTCACCTTGATCTGGCAGGTCAGGCGCGAGCGCTCCGGGTCGGGCTCATAGGCGAAATCGAGCATGTCCTCTTCCATCGCCTCGCGGGCGGGAATCTTGTCGAGCCAGGCCGGGTCGACATAGACATGGCAGGTCGAGCAGGCGCAGGCCCCGCCGCAATCGGCGTCGATGCCCGGAATGCCGTTGTCGCGGGCGCCTTCCATCACGGTCATGCCATTGGCCACCTCGACCTCATGCTTCGTGCCGTTATGTTCGATATAGGTAATCTTGGCCATGCTCCGCTCCGATATGCCTGCAAAGGCCCCTTTACCGGATCACCACGCGAGATTCCAGCATTGCCGACGCGGTGCATTTGTTCTACCTTTGTTCTCATGCACAGCCCCGATGCCGCCCCGCCCGACTGGCCGCGCCCGCCCCGCGCCCTCCCCTTCTGCCTGCTCGACCGCCCGCCCAACGGCGCCCGGGTGACGGTGGCCGGGCTGGTGCTGGTGCGCCAGCGCCCCGGCACCGCCAAGGGGGTGATCTTCGTCACGCTGGAGGACGAGACGGGCACCTGCAACGTGGTGGTCTGGGCCAAGATCTACGAGCGCTTCCGCCGCGCCGTGATCGCCGGGCGGCTGCTCCGGGTGACGGGCCGCATCCAGCGCGAGCAGGAGGTGGTCCACGTCGTCGCCGAGCATGTCGAGGATATCTCCGCCCTGCTCGACACCCTGCTGGAGCCGCCTGTTGCAAAAGGGGCGCAAGAGCCCGCCGCCGCGCCCGTCCTCCCCGCCCCCGGGCTATGAGCAGCCCCGCGCCCGCGCTACTCTGAGCCCAACGCGGCCCGCAAGAGAGCCCAGAGCAGTGACACGACCGACACCCAAGCGCCGCCCCCTCGGGGCCGTCCTCGCCTGCGGGCTCGTGGCGCTCGCCGGCTGCGTGCAGCCCCCCGAAGTCCAGAAGCTCTCCGCGCCCCCCACCATCGTCACCACGCTGCAGGCCCCGCCCAAAGCCACCCCCGGCTCCTGCTGGGGCAAGGAAACCACGCCGCCCGAAACCAAGACCGTCATCCTGCCCACCCTCGTGCAGCCCGCGCAGATCGCCTCCGACGGCACGGTCATCAGCCCGCCGATCTACCGCCGCGCACCGCAGGAGCAGGTCATCAAGCCCGCCGTCCAGCGCTGGTTCGAAACCCCCTGCCCCTCCGTCATGACCCCCGACTACATCTCCTCCGTCCAGCGCGCCTTGGCCGCCCGCGGGCTCCACCAGGGCCCCGTCACCGGCACGATGGATAGCCCCACCCGCCGCGCCATCCGCAAGTTCCAGGCGCCCCAGGGCCTCGACAGCGACACCCTCTCGCTCGCCGCCGCCCGCACCCTCGGCCTCGCGCCCGCCCTTCTGCCGCAGGATGAAACCGCGCCCGAGGGTTGAAGCCCCCGCCCCTTCCTGCATATCTCCCCAAGAGACACAACGCAGGAGCAGCCCGATGAAATCCCCCGTCTTCGACGCCGCCGCCCCCTCCGGCGGCAAGCGCAACCTCGGCGACCTCCCCGAGTGGGATCTCTCCGACCTCTACGCCGCCGAAGACGCCCCCGAGCTGAAGCGCGATCTCGAGTGGCTCGCCACCGAGTGCCCCGCCTTCGCCGAGGCCTACGAGGGCAAGCTCGACACGCTGACGCCGCAACAGATGCTCGACTGCGTCCACCGCTACGAGGCGATCGACCGCATCGCCGGCCGGATCATGTCCTTCGCCGGCCTGCGCTACTACCAGCTCACCATCGACCCCGGCCGCGCCCAGTTCATGGGCAACATGCAGCAGCAGATCACCGACATCATGTCGTCGCTGGTGTTCTTCTCCCTCGAGCTGAACCGCGTCCCCGACGCCACCTATGACGCGTGGTTCGCCGGCTCCGAAGAGCTCGCCCGCTACAAGCCCGTCTTCGACCGGATGCGCGCGCTGAAGCCCTACCAGCTCTCCGACGAGCTGGAGAAATTCCTGCACGATCAATCCACCGTCGGCGCCGCCGCCTGGAACCGCCTGTTCGATGAAACCGTCGCCGCGCTCGAATTCGAGGTGAACGGCGAGGTGCTCGGCATGGAAGGTGTCGCCAACCTCCTCTCCGAGCAGAACCGCGACACCCGCGAGGCCGCCGCCCGCGAGATCGCCTCCGTCCTCACCGACAACCTCAACATCTTCTCCCGCGTCCACAACACGCTGGCCAAGGAAAAGGCCATCGAGGACAAGTGGCGCAAGATGCCCACGCCCCAGACCGGCCGGCACCTCTCCAACCACGTCGAGCCCGAGGTGGTCGAGGCCCTCCGCAACGCCGTCGTCGCAGCCTACCCTCGCCTGTCGCACCGCTACTACGAGCTGAAGCGCGGCTGGCTCGGGCTCGACAAGATGCAGGTCTGGGACCGCAACGCGCCCCTGCCGATGGAGAGCGAGAAGATCGTGAACTGGGACGAGGCCAGAAGCACGGTGCTCGACGCCTACGCCGGCTTCGACCCCAAGATGGCAGATATCGCCCAGCCCTTCTTCGAGAAGGGCTGGATCGACGCCGAGGTGAAGCCCGGCAAGGCCCCCGGCGCCTTCGCCCACCCCACCGTCACCGATGTGCACCCCTACGTGATGCTGAACTACCTCGGCAAACCGCGTGACGTGATGACCCTGGCCCACGAACTCGGCCACGGCGTCCACCAGGTGCTCGCCGCCGAGCAGGGCGAACTGCTGAGCAGCACTCCTCTGACCCTGGCCGAAACCGCCAGCGTCTTCGGCGAGATGCTCACCTTCCGCAAACTCCTCGCGGCAGCGAAGGACGACAAGGAGCGCAAGGTGCTGCTCGCCGGCAAGGTCGAGGACATGATCAACACCGTCGTCCGCCAGATCGCGTTCTACGACTTCGAGTGCAAGCTCCACGCCGCCCGCGCCGAGGGCGAGCTGACCCCCGACCAGATCAACGAGATCTGGATGTCGGTCCAGGGTGAGAGCCTCGGCCCCGCGTTCGAGTTCATGGAGGGCTACGAGACCTTCTGGGCCTACATCCCCCACTTCGTCCACTCGCCCTTCTACGTCTA
>CAYVQK010000202.1:0-6325 GCA_964454145.1 uncultured Oceanicola sp.
TGCCCAGCACGAAGGCGCCCATCAGCAGGCGGATCACATGCGGGTTCTGCGAGGTTGTGTAGAGCGTATGATCACCGGTCGCGTCGTTGTAGTCGCCCACGGCGACGCGCGGCTCCATCGGGTTGGCTATCAGGCGGTTATTTACCAGTTCCAGCGTGGTCACATGATGGGCGCTCTTGATCGCGTCATCCACGGCCTCGCGATTGTCTTCAACGAAGCCCCAGTCGTAACAAAGGTTCGAGGTGAGGTCGTCGTGCACCTTGGGTGCACCGTCCTTCACCGCTTCCTTCATGTCGATGACGGCAGGTAGATCCTCGATATCGACCACGATGGCTTCGGCGGCGTCGCGCGCCTGCTCGAGGCTCTCGGCCACAACGGCGGCAATGGGGTCGCCCACATGGCGCACCTTGCCTTGGGCCAGCACCGGGTGGGGCGGCTCCTGCATCGGGTTGCCTTGGCGGTCAGTCACCTGCCAGCCACAGGGCAGCCCGCCGACGCCTTCGAAGTCCTTTCCGGTGAAGATGCGCACCACGCCGGGCATACCCTCGGCGGCGCTGGTATCGACGCCGTTCAGCTTTCCGTGCGCAACGTCGGACCGCAGGAAGTAAACGTATGTCTGACCGTTGATGTTGATGTCGTCGGTGTACTTGCCTTTGCCGGTCAAGAACCGCACGTCTTCGCGCCGCTTAGTGCTGGCGCCGATGCCACCGTCTTTGGGCATTTCATTTCCTCCCGTTGGGCTGGTGGGTTGCACCCACCCTGCAGCTTCCTCCTCGCGGCCGACTTATTCGGCTGCAATCGCACTCACGTCCTGTCCGCTGGCCGCCATGATCGCCTTGACGATATTGTGGTATCCGGTGCAGCGGCAGATGTTGCCCTGCAGGTACTCGCGGATTTCCTTCTCGGAGGGCTTCGGGTTGTCCTTCAGCAGGGCCGCGGCCGACATCACCATGCCGGGCGTGCAGAAGCCGCACTGGAGGCCGTGATGATCCTGGAAGGCCTGTTGGATGGTACCCAGCGAGCCGTCGGAGTTGGCCATGCCTTCGATTGTCCGAACATCGGCGCCGTCTGCTTCTTGGGCAAACATGGTGCAGGCTTTCACGGCCTCGCCGTTCACATGCACGACGCAGGCACCGCACTGGCTGGTGTCGCAGCCGACATGTGTGCCGGTAAGTTTCAGTTCTTCGCGCAGAAACGAAACGAGAAGGGTGCGTCCCTCCGCTTGTCCGGTCCGGGATTTCCCGTTGACCGTCATTGTTACCGTTGCCATTGCAATCCTCCCTGTATGGTTATCCTGGCGTGTCGTGCTGGGGGTGGGAGCACCGGGGCTCAGCTGCCTGTCAGGCGCTTCAGCCACCCCTTCTTCTCTGTCGAGGCGTCCTCCGCCGGGTCTTCCTCGCCCTCCGGCGGCCCTTCGATCGCGAGTTGGAAGTTGGCAAAGAACTGGTCTGCCATCTTCTTGGCGAATCCGTCGATGATGCGGGACCCCAGTTGGGCGAGCTTGCCACCCACCTTCGCCTCGACCTTGTAAGACAGTTCGGTGCCCTCGGGGACGGCCTTCAGCTCCACGTCCGCACCGCCCTTCGCAAATCCTGCAGCGCCGCCCTTGCCCTCACCTGAGATGGTCAGCGAATGCGGCTCGCTCATGTCGGAAAGCGTCACCGCGCCCTTGAACGTCGCCTTCACCGGCCCGACCTTCTGCACGACCGTGGCCTCGAATCCTTCCTCGGGCGAGCCCGACATCTCTGTGCACCCCGGCACGCATGCCTTCAACACATCCGCATCGAGCAGGCCGTTCCACACGGTCTGCGGATCAGCCTTGATCACGCGGCTGTCGCTGAGTTCCATGAATCACCTCCCTCAATTGATTAAGACCCTAGGAAGCGCAGAGGGCTGCGCCTATTCGACCAAAGGCTTGGTCCGGGCATGTCCGGCGCGAGTGTCACCTGCCCCCGACCAATTGGCAAGTGACTGGCAGCAATAGCACGGCTAGTCTCGCCATATGGAAAATCTGCACCCTGACATACCTTCTGGAGCCCTGGCGGGTTGGGCGCTGGTTGTGGATGACCACCCCTTGTTCTGTGACGCCCTCGAACTCACGCTCACCAGCGTCGCGGCCTTCAAGGAGGTCCGCACCTGCGACACGCTCGCTGCGGCTCTTGCGATGCTGAACGACACGCTGCCAGATCTCGTCGTACTCGATCTCAACCTGCCCGATGTCGATGGCCTTGACGGGCTGATCCGCCTGAAGGCCGTTGCCCGAGGCGTTCCAGTCATCGTGGTGTCTTCCATGGCGGAGAACCAGGTGATCTCGGCCGCACTGAAGGCAGGCGCGTCCGGCTACGTGCCGAAACACAGCCCGCGAAGCACGTTCCGTGAGGCCCTTGCCACCGTGGCGCGCGGAGAAACGTTTCTTCCGACTGATTTCGTCGAATCCGAGGGAGAGGACGGGGATACGGGCGACGCGGTTGAACGGCTGTCCACGCTCACGGCCCAGCAGGCCCGCATCTTGCAGCTGATTTGCCAGGGAAAGCTGAACAAGCAGATCGCCTTCGACCTCGCGATCGCCGAAACAACCGTGAAAGCCCATGTCACCGCAATCATGCGCAAGCTGGGCGTGCATAGTCGTACCCAAGCGGTGCTCATCGCCGGGCAGGCCCGCTTCTCTGCCGTATTGCCAAGCGCACCGGTCTCCTCCTAACTTGATGCGCCGCGATTGCGCGCCTCGGCTCGACTGCGGCACCTGGGAGGACCGCCTGTGACCCGCATGACCGACGCTCTCCGGCGGCAAGCCCTCGTGCATATCGCTCCGCAGGTCGCCGAGGCGTTCGCCGCCGACCCTGATCCGATTTCCGTACTTGCGGAAGACCTCGGCCCGAATGCCTTTTCACTGATATGCCTCTTCGTCAGCCCAGTGGGTGACTTCGCCGAACTGGTCTCGGACGCCGCAAGGCGCTTTCCCGACACACAGGTCATGGCCTGCACCACGGCGGGAGAGATAGGTCGGGCCGGTTATGTCGAGGGGAGGGTGGTTGCCGTAGGATTTCCGAAAGCAACGTTCTCGGTTGCGACAATGATGATTGGCGATCTCGGAAACCGCGATGCTCAGGCCTTCGCCGACATGCTGGTGCGCGAACGCCTTGCGCTAGCCGAGCAAGCCCCCGACCGTCACAATGCCTTCGCATTCCTGCTCGTGGACGGGCTTTCGCTGAAAGAGGACATACTCGCAGCTGCTCTCTCTCCTGCGCTGGGCGGCATGCCAATGTTTGGGGGATCGGCTGGAGACGGGGTGGATTTTGCGCGCACGAGGGTGGCGCTCAATGGCGAAGTGGCTCAGGATGCCGCGGTTCTCGCCCTCGTGCGTACTGCACTTCCGATGCGGGTCTTCTCGATCGATCACTTGTTGCCGACGGAAGATCGGATGGTGGTGACAGAGGCCGACCCGCAGGCGCGAATTGTGAAGTCGATAAACGCCGAGCCCGCAGCGCGCGAGTATGCGCGGATCGTCGGAAAGGATCCGGAACAACTGGATACCTTCACGTTCGCTGCGCACCCCGTTGTGGTGCGCATCGGCGGTGAGCATCACGTTAGGGCAATCCAGCGGGTTACGGCGGAGGGTGATCTGCAGTTCTTCTCCGCGATCGACGAGGGGATGGTACTGACAGTCGCCGAGAAGCAGGATATCGTCACGCACCTGGAAACCGAACTCACGGCGCTTGCCGATCCGGAGGCGCCGCTTTCCATCCTTGGTTGCGATTGCGTCCTGCGCCGCATCGAGGCAGAGCAGGCTCAGGTCGCGCGCGATCTGTCCGACATCCTCGCTCGTCACCACGTCACCGGCTTCTCGACCTACGGCGAGCAGTTCGGGCCATTGCATGTGAACCAGACGATGACCGGCGTGGCCTTCTACGCACCCGAGGAGCCCAGCTAGACATGCTGGTCAACCCCGACGACAGCCTTGAACGCCAGAACGAGAAGCTGATCCAGATCGCCGAAGCGTTGATGCGGCGGGTCGAGGCCAAGAACGAGGAAAGCGGGCTTGCCTACGCCCAGTTCGAGCGGGCGGCGCTGCTGGAGGCCCAGGTGCGCGAGCGCACCATGCAGCTGGAACGGGCCTTGGACCTTTTGCAGGATTCCAATGCCAGCCTCGCCCGGGCCAACAAGTCTGCGGAGGCGGCGCGCTCCAACCTGGCCGACGCCATCGAAACTGTGGCCGAGGGGTTTGCTCTCTTTGATGCCTCCGAGAGCCTGGTGCTCGCCAATAGCCGCTTCTGCAAGGCCCTCGCCGACATAAAGCCCCTGCTGAAGGAGGGCCTGACCTTCGCGGAGTATGTCCGCCTCGTTTCCGAAAGCCGCGATATCTCCTTGCCGAAGGAAGAAAGCCCAGCCGATTGGGCTGCACGGCGAATGCGCCGCCATCGGGATGCGCATTCCGTCTTCAATGTCGCGCTGGTGCGCGACCGTTGGTTGCAGGTTTCCGAGCATCGCACCGGGTCGGGCGGCACCGTAATTCTGCAGACCGATGTTACATCCATCTTCCGGGCGGAGCGGCGGGAGCGGGAAAGGCTTCAGCACGGCCATGCCCAGATGCTTCAGGCCACCCTGGACCACCTGACGCAGGGCGTTGCCATCTTCGATGCTCATGCTCGCCTGGCAGGCTGGAACGACAATCTCGGGGAGCTGTTCGAAATAGGCCTGCCCGAAGACGCCCTCGGCGCAGGCTTCAACGAGATCACAACGCAGTTTGTGAACCGCGCTGTATTCTCGGACGGCCTTACTTTCGAGAAGCTCGCCGAGTGGGCCTCTCGGCGCAGCGGGCGGAGGGCGCTGAACTTCGAAATGCGGACCGCAAGTGACCGCATCCTTCAGGGGTTTGCCCAAGAGATGCCCGACCGTGGTTTTGTGATCTCCTTTACCGATGTTACAGCGGAGCGACAGTCGGCCAAGGATCTTCAGGAGATCAACGAGTTGCTGGAGCAACGGGTCGAAGAGCGGACACTGGAACTGGAGGACGCGCTGGCCGAGGCGGAACGCGCGAACAAATCGAAGTCACGGTTCGTTGCGGCCGCCAGCCACGACCTCATGCAGCCACTGTCAGCGGCAAAGCTTTTCCTGTCTTCGCTGGCCGATTCAGCCGGCGATGGGCGGCCTGCCGAGCTTGCCGACAAGACCGCGCAAGCCCTTGGCAATGTCGAAGACATCATCACTGCCCTGCTCGATATCTCCAAGCTGGATCTCGGGCGCGCCAGCTTCGATGTAAAGCCGGTTCCTCTCCGTGCCATCTTGGAGCCGCTTCGGCATCAGTTGGAACCGCAGGCTCGCGCGAAAGGGCTGCGCTTGAGGATCGTGGACAGCAGGCTGACGGTTCGGAGCGACCCAGCCTTCCTCCGCCGGATTGTCCAGAACCTGCTTTCGAACGCACTCAACTACACGGATCAGGGCAAGGTGGTGCTTGGCGTCCGGCGGAACGGAGGCTCGGCCCGCATCGAGGTTTGGGACACAGGTCGTGGCATCGCGGAAAAGGATCAGGCGCTGGTGTTCCAGGAGTTCAAGCGTCTCGGCGGCGGGGGAGATGGTCTGGGCCTCGGCCTTGCCATTGTCGAGCGGGCCTGCAAGGGGCTGGGGCATCCGCTTTCGCTCTGGTCAGCGCCGGGCCAAGGGAGTTGCTTCTCCCTTAATGTCCCGCTGGCCGATCGTGCTGCGGCACCCCGAGCGAGCAAGGCGTCTGCAGAACCGGACCTGCGCGCGAGGTCGCCTCTGGTGCTCCTGGTTGAGAACGACACTGCCTTGGCCCGAGCCATCGGCATGATGATCGAGGGCTGGGGCGCCCATGTGCTGCATGCGTACAATGGAGAGGAAGCGCTGGAACTTCTGGCCGAAGTGCAACTGAAGCCCGATGCGGTTCTGCTCGATGAGCAACTCGGCCGGGGCATGACAGGGACCGAGCTCTACGCCCTGCTCTCAGGTCGTTTCGGGCCACTTCCGGCGCGTGTTGTGTCGGCCGACCGGTCGCGACGCCTACGAGACATTTGTGCGGCGCTCGGCGTGGAGCTCCTCGGAAAGCCGATAGACCGTGATCGTATCGGGGCATTTCTCGCGGGTCTATGACGCTCCTCTTGTCAAATGCAAAGATTTGAATATATAGAAGTCAACGAACAGACCGGATGGCGATGCAACAGATTCGCCGTCGTGAAACCGGAGACGCAGAAGCAATGGAAACAGAGTTCACACCCTTCGCCTCGCTGGGAGGCGGCCTGCTCATCGGCCTCGCCGCCGTGATGTTGATGGCCACCCTCGGCCGCATCTTCGGAGCCACCGGCATCCT
>CAYVQK010000203.1:0-6302 GCA_964454145.1 uncultured Oceanicola sp.
AGATGCTCTCGATCGTGAAGCTGATGAACGGCGGCGGACTGTTCGAGACCGGCGCGGGTGGCTCGGCCCCCAAGCACGTGCAGCAGCTGCACGAGGAGAACCACCTGCGGTGGGACTCTCTCGGCGAGTTCTGCGCGCTGGGCGAGAGCTTCCGCTTCCTTGCCGACGTCAAGGGCAACGAGAAGGCCCGCGTGCTGGGCGACGCGGTGGATGCCGCCACCCAGGGCATCCTCGACCATGACCGCAGCCCCTCCCGCAAGGTGGGCGAGCCCGACAACCGCGACAGCCACTACTGGTTCGCCCGCTACTGGGCCGAGGCACTGGCCGCGCAGGACAAGGACGCCGAGCTGGCTGCCGAATTTGCGCCCATTGCCAAGGCATTGGCCGAGGGCGAGGCCCAAATTACCGGCGAGCTCATGGCGCCTCAGGGCAAACCCGCCGATACCGGTGGATATTACGTCAACGATCCGGCCAGGCTGACCGCGGTGATGCGGCCCAGCGACACGCTGAACGGCATCATCGGCTGAGCGCAGAATGGCTCCGCCGCGACAATGCGTCGGCGGAGCCGTTCATACGAGTAATCGAAGGGAGTTCCTCATACGGTCATGAGCAACACGACCCCGATAAAGGTTCAATGGTGGAACGGCCGCCCGAACTTCGGCGATGCGCTCAGCCCCATGGCAGTGGAATTCGCGTCAGGACGCCCCACGGTTTGGGCCCCGAAGGAAGAGATGGAGGTGCTGGCCGCCGGGTCCATCATGATCCGGGCGGCGCGTGGATACCGCGACACCAAGGACAACCGCCCTGCAATCTGGGGCACGGGCATGATGAGTCCGGTCCGGGCCGATTTCGTGCGAAACGTCGATTTCTTCGCCGTGCGTGGCCCGATCACGCGGACGCTGCTGGAACTGCCTCCGCTGCCCTATGGCGATCCCGGCCTGCTCATGGAGCGCGCGTCGACGACGACCGTCGAGCGGGGCGACAGGGTCGGTATCATTCCGCATCACGGCGACTTCAAGGACAAGACCACCGCAGCAGCGATTGCGGCTCTGGTCGACCGAGAGGACATGACCTTGATCGACCCCCGCTCCGACGACGTGATGGCCGTGATCGATGAAATCCGCGCCTGCCGCCACATCTTTTCGGCAAGCCTGCACGGGCTGATCATCGCGGATGCCTTCAACATCCCGTCGACCTGGGTGGCCGGGCGCGCCATTCACACCACGCCGGCGCTGAAGTTCATGGACTATTTTCTGTCGGTAGGGCGGGCCCACGTGGAGCCCATCCCCTACGAGGCAATTCCCGAATCTGAACCTGCAACACGGAACCTGGACAGCGTTCCGTATTTTTCGCGGATCGAAGAGATCAAGGATGGCCTGCTGGACAGCTTTCCGAAGCACCTGAAACACTGAAGGGAACGAGATGTCGAAGATCAAGGTAGAGAACCCGATGGTCGAGATCGACGGCGACGAGATGACCCGGATCATCTGGGACTTCATCAAGAAGAAGCTGATCGAGCCCTACCTCGACATCGACCTGCTCTACTACGACCTCTCGATCCAGGTGCGCGACGAGACGAACGACCAGATCACCATCGACGCGGCGGAGAAGATCAAGGAAGTCGGCGTGGGCGTGAAATGCGCCACCATCACCCCCGACGAGGCTCGGGTGGAGGAATTCGGCCTCAAGAAGATGTGGAAGAGCCCCAACGGCACGATCCGCAACATCCTCGGCGGCGTCGTCTTCCGCCAGCCGATCATCTGCAAGAACGTGCCGCGCCTCGTGCCCGGCTGGACCTCGCCCATCGTGGTGGGCCGCCACGCCTTCGGCGACCAGTACAAGGCGACCGACTTCCACTTCCCCTCGGCCGGAAAGCTCACGATGAAGTGGGAGGGGGCGAACGGCGAGGTGATCGAGCGCGAGGTCTACGACGCGCCCGATGCCGGCGTCTACATGGGCATGTACAACCAGGATGAGAGCATCCGCGACTTCGCCCGCGCCAGCTTCAACTACGGGCTAAATGTGGGCTGGCCGGTGTATCTGAGCACCAAGAACACCATCCTCAAGGCCTACGACGGCCGCTTCAAGGATCTGTTCCAGGAGATCTACGAGGCGGAGTTCGAGGAGAAGTTCAAGGCGGCCAAGATCTGGTACGAGCACCGGCTGATCGACGATATGGTGGCCTGCGCGCTGAAGTGGAACGGCAAGTTCGTCTGGGCCTGCAAGAACTACGACGGCGACGTGCAGTCCGACACCGTGGCGCAGGGCTTCGGCAGCTTGGGCATGATGACCAGCGCGCTGATGACGCCCGATGGCAAGATCGTGGAGGCCGAGGCGGCGCATGGCACGGTGACGCGGCACTACCGCCAGCACCAGGAGGGCAAGAGCACCTCGACCAACTCCATCGCCTCGATCTACGCCTGGACCGGAGGCCTGAAGCACCGCGCCAAGCTCGACGGCAACGTGGCGCTGCGTGCCTTCGCCGAGACGCTGGAGCACGTGATCGTCGACACGGTGGAAAGCGGGCACATGACAAAGGATCTCGCCCTGCTCGTCGGCCCCGACCAGGGCTGGCTCACCACCATCGGCTTCCTCGAGAAGATCGACGAGAACCTGAACAAGGCACTGACGGGCTGAGGTAGCCGGGCCGGAGCAAAGGAGCCCCGGCCCTTCGTTTTCAACGCCCGAAGTAGCCGTTGACCGTGTCGCGGGCCACTTCCTGCAGGAAGGCGGCATCCTCGGCGCTGACCCGGCCGAAGTAATCATACTCGTTGCCCACCGGATCCTGGCCGTAGAGCGTGGCGTAGGCCGTTGCGGCGGCGAGGAAGGTGCCGAGCAGCGTGGGGTGGGAGCCGTCGTAATCCTGCTGGAGCGCCATGTCGGGGCGGCGCTTGTAGGCCTCCTCGAAGGCAAGGGCCACGGGCACCACGATGGCATCCAGCTCGTTGCCCGCCTCTGTGTAGAAGCGCGCATTGGCGCGGATGTTCTCCGGATCGGCGCTGTCGTGGGGCGCCACGTAGGCGTGGGGCATGTAGAGCGCCACCCGGCCGCCGCGCTCGGTGATCACCGCCGAGGCCGCCTTGGCCGCCTCCATGAAGCGCACCTGGTTCTTCTCCGAAAGCGCCGCGTTGGAATGGCCCTGGAGCAGCACCAGTTCGAAGGGTTCGTCGACCCCGATCGCGCCCGGCTGGGTCAGCCAGTCGATGTTGTGATGGTCGAGGCGAGCGCCGCCGATGGTAGCCGATTTGTACTCTGGCTCGATCTCGGTGCCCGCCATCACCATGCGGCGCAGGTGGTTGTGCAGGCTGTCGTTGTAGTAGAGGTAGCTGTTTCCCACGAGCAGGACGCGTGCGGGGTTCTCGGCCTGCGGCTGGGTCACCTCGGGGGTGACGTCCTGCGCAAGCAGCGGCTGGAACGTGAGGGGCGTTGCAAAAGCGGCCACCAGGGCCGCGCGGAGCATTGTCCGGCGGATCATGTGTTTTCCTCCCTTTGGGGTCGTCTGCGGGGGTCGCAGACACTGTGGCAGCACCTTCGGGAGCCCACGATCGGGCATCAACACAAAAGCGTGCTGTCAGCAGATATCTGCCAGTCTGCGTTTCAGGTCAGTGATTTACCAGAGGTTCTTGAACCTCAACTCCGTCAGCGCTGTGCGGAAACCCACACACCTCTAGGGGGAGCCGTGCGGCAGACCACACAGATCCGTGATCGGCGACTCGCCTCCGGCATCGGGCCGGGATAGAGAGGGGGCGACTCCCCCTTCGCGCCCGGTGCCCCATGCCCAAGACCTATCTCTTCCTCGTGCTCGCCATCGTGGCCGAGACCATCGGCACTGTCGCCCTGCCCGCCACCCGCGGCTTCACCCGGCTCGGGCCCACCGTCCTCGTGGCCGTGGCCTACGCCGTGGCCTTCTACTTCCTGTCGCTGACGGTCAAGGTCATGCCCGTGGGCGTGGTCTATGCCATCTGGTCGGGCCTCGGGATCGTGCTGATCGCGGTGCTGGGTCTGATCGTCTACGGCCAGAAGCTCGATCTGCCCGCCGTGATCGGCCTGGGGCTCATCCTCGCCGGCGTGCTCGTGCTGCATCTTTTCTCATCCGCGACGCCGCACTGAGTGGCAACCGCCCTGCCCCGCCTGCCCTGCCGCTCCGGCAGGGTTTGACGGCACATGCGCCCGCAGGCCAGATCGCCCCATGACACAGCCCGACGACACCCCGCACTATACCCTGCTGGAGGACGCCCAGGGCCTCCTCGTCGCCTCCGCCCAGGCGGCGCTGGGGGTGCACCTGCTCAGCGCGGCCGGGCTGATCTCGAGCGGCACGGCGGGCACGGCGCTGATCATCGCCTACCTCTCGGGATGGTCCTTCGGCCTGGTGTTCTTCACCATCAACATTCCCTTCTACGCCTTTGCCTGGCGGGCGCGCGGGCCGGTGTTCTGCCTGAAGTCGCTGGCCGCCGTCACCCTGCTCTCGGTCATGGCCGAGGCGCTGAGGCCGCTCCTGGTGATCGCCCAGATCCACCCTGCGGCCTCGGCGGTGCTCTTCGGGGTGGCCGCAGGCGTGGGCCTGCTCGGGCTCTTCCGCCACTCGGCCTCGCTCGGCGGCGTCTCGATCATCGCGCTCATCCTGCAGGACAGGTACGGCTTTCGCGCGGGGTGGACCCAGCTGATCCACGACCTTATCCTCTTCACCGTCGCCGCCTTCGTGCTGCCGCTCCAGGCGGTGCTCTGGTCGCTCCTCGGGGCGGTCATCCTCAACCTCGTCGTGGCCTTCAACCACAGGCGCGACTGGTACGTCGTCACTTGAGACTGGCCTTTCGCTGCAGCGCAGGATATGCGCGGCGCGAACAGTCAAAGAGAGCCCCATGGACCTGCGCAACATCGCCATCATCGCCCACGTCGACCACGGAAAGACGACCCTTGTCGACGAGCTTCTGAAGCAGTCCGGCGCCTTCCGCGAGAACCAGGCCGTGGCGGAGCGCGCGATGGACAGCAACGACCTCGAGCGAGAGCGTGGCATCACCATCCTGGCGAAATGCACCTCCGTCGAGTGGAAGGGCGCGCGGATCAACATCGTCGACACCCCCGGCCACGCCGACTTCGGCGGCGAGGTGGAGCGGATCCTCTCCATGGTCGACGGCGTGGTGCTGCTGGTGGACGCGGCCGAAGGCCCGATGCCGCAGACCAAGTTCGTGACCTCCAAGGCGCTCGCCCTCGGCCTGCGGCCCATCGTGGTGCTGAACAAGGTCGACAAGCCCGACGCCGAGCCCGACCGCGCGCTCGACGAGGTGTTCGACCTTTTCGCCGCGCTCGATGCCGACGAGGATCAGCTCGACTTTCCCCATCTCTACGCCTCGGGCCGCAACGGCTGGTGCGATGCCGAGCTCGACGGGCCGCGCAAGAACCTCGACGCGCTGTTCAAGCTGATCCTCAACCACGTGCCCGCGCCGAAGCAGCAGAAGCACGCGCATGAGGACTTCCGGATGCTGGCCACGACGCTGGGCGCCGATCCCTTCATCGGCCGCACGCTGACGGGCCGGGTGGAATCGGGGCGGGTGAAGCCGGGTGCGACGGTGCAGGCGCTCACCCGCAATGGCCAGAAGATCGAGCAGTTCCGGGTGTCTAAGGTGCAGGCCTTCCGCGGCCTCGGGCTGCAAGAGATCGAGGAAGCCGTGGCTGGCGATATCGTGACGCTCGCGGGCATGGCCAAGGCGACGGTGTCCGACACCATCTGCGCGCTCGCCGTGGAGGAGCCCCTCGATGCACAGCCGATCGACCCGCCCACCATCTCGGTGACCTTCGGGATCAACGACAGCCCGCTTGCAGGCCGCGACGGCAAGAAAGTGCAGAGCCGGGTGATCCGCGAGCGCCTGATGAAGGAAGCCGAGCAGAACGTGGCGATCAAGGTGACCGACACCCCCGGCGGCGAAGCCTTCGAGGTCGCGGGCCGGGGCGAGCTTCAGATGGGCGTTCTGATCGAGAACATGCGCCGCGAGGGCTTCGAACTGTCGATCTCGCGCCCGCAGGTGCTCATGCGCGAGGAAGACGGCAAGCGGCTGGAGCCGATCGAGGAAGTCACCATCGACGTGGATGACGAGCACTCGGGCGCGGTGATCGAGAAGATCACCGGCGCGCGGAAGGGCGACCTTGTGGAGATGAAGCCCGCAGGCGCCGGCAAGACCCGGATCATCGCCCATGTGCCCTCGCGCGGGCTCATCGGCTACCACGGGGAGTTCCTGACCGACACCCGCGGCACGGGCGCTGCAACGACTGTTGGATCGTCCCGCCGACGACGTGGACGTGCAGGA
>CAYVQK010000204.1:0-6288 GCA_964454145.1 uncultured Oceanicola sp.
CACCTCGTGGATCGAGATCTCGATGAAGGGCGTGGTGTCATAGGGGATGACGTAGCTGACGCCCTCTGGGAAGAACTCTTTCATCGCCTCGATCCGCGCCTTCACCCGTTCGGCGGTGTCGAGCGCATTGGCCCCGGTGGCGAGGTTGAGCGCCATGCCCGAGGCGGGCTGGCCGTTGAATCGGGCGATGGTGGAGTAGTTCTCGGCACCGATTTCTACGCGGGCGACGTCTTGCAGCAGCACGAGGCCGCCGTCGGTTTCGGAGCGCAGCACGATGTTGCGGAAGTCCTCGGGCGTGGAGAGCAGTGACTGGGCGGTGATCGTGGCGTTAAGCTGCTGGCCCTCCGGTGCTGGCAGCGTGCCGAAGGCGCCGGCCGAGATCTGCGCGTTCTGCGCCGAGACGGCGGCGACCACGTCGGAGGGGGTCATCTCGTAGGCCGCGAGCCGGTTCGGGTCGAGCCAGATGCGCATGGCATATTGCGCCCCGAAGACCTGTGCGCCGCCCACCCCCTCGATCCGGCTGAACTCGTCCACGAGGTTGGAGCTGAGGTAGTCCGACAGGTCGGCCTGATCGAGCCGGCCATCCTCGGAGATGAGCGCGATCACCATGAAGAAGGAGTTGGACGCCTTCGCCACGCGCACGCCCTGCCGCTGAACGCTTTCGGGCAGCAACGGCGTGGCCTGCGCGAGCTTGTTCTGAACCTGCACCTGCGCCACGTCCGCATCGGTTCCGGCCTCGAAGGTCAGGGTGATGCTGGTGCTGCCCGCGGAGGTGGAGGAGGAGGAGATGTAACGCAATCCGTCGAGCCCGGTCATCTGCTGCTCGATAATCTGGGTCACGGTGTTGGCCACGGTATCGGCAGAGGCGCCGGGATACTGCGCGCTGATCCGCACCGAGGGCGGCGCGATCTGTGGATATTGCGCCACGGGAAGAGTGAAGATCGACAGCAATCCGATGCCCATGATCAGGATCGAGATCACCCAGGCGAAGACGGGCCGGTCGATGAAGAAGCGGGCCATGAGGGGCTCCCTGCGCTTGGGTCAGTTGCCGGATGCGGCGGCGTCAGTGGCGGAGGCCTCGGTCGCTTCGGCCTCGGTCGGGGCTGGAGTGGCCTGGGCGGGCTCGGCCGCTGGGGCTTCCGGTGCCGCGGTCTCGGCGGGGGCAGCCTCGGGCGCGGTGGCGGCAGGCTCGTCGGCGGGCGCCCGCTCTTCCGGCGCGACGGTCATGCCGGGCGCGACCTTCTGCACCCCGGCCACGATCACCCGGTCTCCGGCGGCGAGCCCCTCGGTGACGACCCAGTCGTTGCCCTGGTCGCGCTGAACGGTCAGTTCGCGGGTCTCTACCTGGTTCTCGGCGTTGACGACCATGGCCACCGGACGGCCCCGGCGGTCGCGCGTGACGGCCTCCTGCGGTGCGAGGATGGCATTCTGCACCACGGCCTGCGGCATCTCGACCTGCACGTACATGCCGGGCAGCAGGAACTGCTCGGGGTTGGGAAACTCGAGGCGCAGAACGATCACCCCGGTCTGCTCGTTCACATGCGGCTCGGCGGCCGCGAGGATGCCCTGGTGCTCGTAGGCCTCGTCGTCGGCAAGCCGCAGGGTCACCACCGCCTGCCCCTCCGCCGCGAGCTGCTGGCCGGTGCGGCGCCAGTGCAGGATCTCGGCGGCCGATTGGGTCACGTCGACATAGACCGGGTCGAGCTTGCGGATCACCGTCAGCGCGCCGGCCTGGCCGGCCGTGACGAGGGCGCCCTGCGTGGTCTGACTCAGGCCCACGGTGCCGGCGATGGGCGCGACGATGGTGGTGCGGTCGAGGTCGATCGAGGCCGACAAGACCTGGGCCTCCGCCACCTTCACCGCGGCCTGTGCCACGTCGCGGGCAGCGATGGCATCGTCCAGCACCTGCTGGCTGGTCACGGCCCGCTGGTTCAGCTCTCTCTGCCGGTCTTCCTCGCGCTGCGCGGCCCGCAGCTGGGCCTGCGCCTGGGCGAGGCCGGCCTCGGCCGCGGCCTTGGCCGCTTCGTAGTTGGCCGCGTCGATCCGATAGAGAGCAGCTCCTTTCTCCACCGGCCTGCCCTCCTCGAAGAGCCGTTCGGTGACGATTCCGCTGACCTGCGGGCGCACCTCGGCCACGCCGGAGGCGGCCACCCGACCGGGCAGGATCGAGGTGAGTGTCACGTCACGGGCCTCCAGCGTCACCACCGTGACCGGCGTCGGCGGGCGCTCGCCGCCCTGCTGCTGGGCCTGCACCGAGCCGGCCGCCATGCCGACACTGAGGGCCAGCATCGTGGCAAGAAACGGAATGCGTTGGATCGGCATGTTTGGCTCCGGAATGATCTGTGCCGGGTCGGCGAGTCTCTTGAAGCCGGCAGTTATGGAAACTATAGGGTTTTGTAAAGATCGGTCATGCCGCAGGGCCGGGCTTTTAGGGCGGCTGTCGATGGGGGGAGGTAATCGGTGTCGCAAAGATCACGAAAATCCAGCGATTTGAGCGCAACTGCAACACGCAGGCGCGGACGCCCTGTGCAAATGTGCACCGCGGAGCGGGAGGCACTGGTCCTAGACTGCGCCATCGACCTGCTCTCCGAGAAGGGCGTCGACGAGGTGACGATGACCGACATTGCCCACCGTGCCGGCATGTCGAAACGGACGCTCTATGCGCTCTACCGTAGCCGGGAAGACCTGCTGGGTTCTGGGCTGGCGCGGATGTGCAAGGCGCTGTTCCGGCCACTGTGCCCGGAGGAACGTGGCGCCTCGCTGGAAGAGCGGCTCCGCATCCTACTGACCTTCAACCCCCCGCAGCAGCCGCCCGAGGTGATGCTCGAGATGCTGCGCACCGTCATATCCGAGGCGCGCGCCTTTCCCGAGATGGGCCGCAGCCTGAGCCGGTCGGGGCCGGGTCAGGTGGCTGTCCTCGTCCACGAGGAACTCTCCCGCGCCGCCGAGGAGGGAGAGATCGCCCTGGCGCCTGACGAGATCGGCCCGGCGGCGGAACTGCTGGTGGACATGGTGGTGGGCAACGCCATCCCGGAGCTGCTTGACCCGGACCGGATCATGCGGCGCCCCGAGGACCACGCGGCGCGCCGCAACCGCGCGCTCGAGATTTTCCTGAACGGCGTGCGGCCGCGCTGACGGAAGGGCTATACCTGATGCCCAACCGGATACCCTCCTGAGATTGCGGGCACCGAAAGCCGCAGGTGCAGTTAGAAGCACGATGTTCCGGCACCCCGTAGAGTGGCTGATGTAGGGCCCACAGCTGCAAGCTATCGGTTGTGTCAGAAGCCCTCAGGCGCGCAATGCAGGCAGATCAGCTCCACTTCATGTCAGAAGGTGACCACCGAGCTACGGTCATCCACCACGAGTCAGCGGCGGTAGGCGACTCGGGTTGCTGCAAATTCCTACTTACCGCGGAAACTGTGCAGATACTGCAGAGTATGAGGGGGCAAAAAGAATCGTCTAAATCGGTGATTCATTGGTCGGAGTGAGAGGATTCGAACCTCCGACCCCTGCCTCCCGAAGACAGTGCTCTACCAGGCTGAGCTACACTCCGACCGTGGCGCGGGCTCTATCGCGCCGGGGCGGCCAATGCAAGCCCTTCAATGCTCCGCCGCGGTCTTCCGTGTGAGCCGCGCCAGCAGCGACACCCGCGGCGTCGTGCCGGTTTCGGCCCGCGACCGGTTCTGCAGCACCGGATGCATAAGCGATCGGCCCCCCAGGCTCTCGCGCAGCACGATGTAGATGCCGCTGGCGATGATGATGCCTGCCCCGATCCAGGTTACCCCGTCCACCGTCTCGTCGAAGAAGAAGCTGCCGTAGAAGGCCGCCCAGAGCATCTGGCTGTACTGCATCGGCGCAACGATGGCCGCGTCGCCGGACTTGTAGGCCAGGATCGAGCAGAGCCCGCCCGCGAAGGCCAGCAGCGCCATCAGCCCCACGAGGCCGAGTTCGTTCAGCTCCAGCGGCACGTAGACGAAGGGCAGGGCGATCGCCATCACCACGAAATTCGCCATCATCGGGTAGAGCAGCAGCACCGCGCTCCGCTCGTCCTGCCCGATCTTGCGCACGATGATCGACACCAGCGAGCCGGTGCAGGCCCCCACCAGTGCCGCAAGGTGACCGAGTTCGAGGTCCGATTGGCCGGGTCGCAGCACCACGATCACGCCCACGAGCCCCACCACCACCGCGCCCCAGCGATGCATCCCCACCGTCTCGCCGAGGATGGGGATCGACAGCACCGTGATGATCAGCGGCATGGCGAAGATGATCGCATAGACCTGCGCCATCGGTAGCGTGGCGAAGGCGTAGAAGATGCAGAGCCCGGTCACCACAGCCGATCCGGTGCGCAGGGCCGTCCACCAGGGATGCTGCGGAATCAGAGTGCCCCGCGTGGTGTCGCGCATCAGCATGAGCATCACCAGCGGAAAGCTCAGCAGAACCGAGAAGAAGATGATCTGGAAGGTGGTGAAGCTGCCGCCCAGCGTTTTCACCACGACGTCATGCGCGGAGTAGAGCCCGAATGCGAGCAGCGCCATCAGGGCGCCTTTGATGTTGTTCGATGGCTGCATGGGTCTCGTGTTGGCGCTAACGCTTGGGCCGAAGCTACCATGCCGCGCCGCGGCGTCAATCGTGGGCAGCCCGGCTGTCGTCCGGCGCCTCATCCCGCTCCGTCATGCCGTAATCGCGCATCACCTCGGCCACGCGCAGCCGGTAGTCGGAAAATACGCCGCCGCGCCCCGCCGCCTGCTGCCTGCGGTGGCCCGCGCGGTTGCGCCAGGCCTCTACCGACGCCTCATCCTCGAAGAAGCTGACTGACAGCATCTTGCCGGGCGTGGTCAGGCTCTCGAAGCGCTCCACCGAGATGAACCCCGGATGGTCGACGAGGCTTTCCTTCAGCGCTGCCGCCCGCTCCAGGTACTCCTCGCGTCGCCCCTCCGCCGGCCAGACCTCGAAGATGATCGCAATCATGTGTCCCTCCCTGATGCCAGCCTGAAGAATGCCCGATCCTCGCGGCGAATGAACCGTCTTTCCTGCGCGAAGGCATAGTTCTCCCGCCCGAGGGGATCGTCTGCCAGCTTTGCCCTGTAGGCCTCGTAGGCCGCCAGTGAAGGCAGGGAATACACACCATAGGCCAGCGTGGCCGAGCCCTCGTGGGGCGCGAAATAGCCGATCAACTCGGCCCCGCAGCGCGGAATGCATTGCCCCCAGGTACGCGCGTATTGCTCGAAGTCCGCGCGCTGCGTGGGTTCGATCTCGTAACGGATGAAACAGGTGATCATGGGTGTCTCCTTTGATCCCTGTCTAACCCGTTCTGCCTCGCCGATGCTTCGGCCTGCGCCGAACCGTCGGTGCTTGACCGATCCGCGCCCCGCGCCCACCCTCCCGGCATGAAGGAAGGCCCCGACATAACCCGCATCGCAGCGCTCATCGGAGACCCGGCCCGCGCCAACATGCTCACCGCACTCCTCTCCGGAAAAGCCCTGACGGCGGGCGAACTGGCGCAGGAGGCGGGCATCGCGGCGCCTACGGCCTCAGGCCACCTTGCAAAGCTGGAGGAGGCGGGCCTGCTGTGGCGCCGCAGGCAGGGCCGCCACCACTATTTCACTCTCGCGGGGCCTGAGGTCGCTGCGGCCATCGAAACGCTCGAGGGCCTCGCCGCCTCCCGCGGTCACCTGCGCACCCGCACCGGCCCCAGAGAGGCCGGACTGCGAGAGGCCCGCATCTGCTACGATCATTTCGCCGGGCTGGCCGGCATCCGCATCTTCGACAGCCTTGCCGCCTCGGGCGACCTAACCGTCAACCGCGAGGCTCTGACCCTGACGCCCGCTGGCGAGGGTCGGATGGCCGCGCTGGGCATCGACCTCGCGGCGCTCAAAGCAGGGCGCCGCCCGCTGTGCCGCGCTTGCCTCGACTGGTCCGAGCGCCGCACCCACCTCGCAGGCGCGCTCGGCGCGGCGATCCTCAGCCACGCTACCGCGCAAGGATGGGCCACCCGCACCGAAGGCTCCCGCCTCATCGCCTTCACCAAAAAAGGCGCTTCCGAATTCGAAAGCGCCTTCCCGATCTAAACAGGGACAAGTCGTCTTAAACTGTCCCCGCCCGGCCCCATTTTCTTGCTCTAAGTATCTCCGGGGGTGTCGGGGCAGCGCCCCCACTCCGACGTCAACCTCAGAGCGACTCCTCCAGGGCAGCGACAATCGCGTCGCCCATCTCGGCAGTGCTCACGGGCTGTTTGCCCTCCTCGCCCAGCAGGTCCGCAGTGCGCAGGCCCTTCGCCAGAACCGCGTT
>CAYVQK010000205.1:0-6264 GCA_964454145.1 uncultured Oceanicola sp.
CCGGCCCGACCGGTGTGGGCAAGACGGAAGTCGCCAAGCAGCTTGCCTCGCAGCTCGGCGTGGAACTGCTGCGCTTCGACATGTCGGAGTACATGGAGAAGCACGCTGTCTCGCGGCTCATCGGTGCCCCTCCGGGCTACGTGGGCTTCGATCAGGGCGGCATGCTGACCGACGGCGTGGACCAGAACCCGCACTGCGTGCTCCTGCTCGACGAGATGGAGAAGGCGCATCCGGATGTCTACAACATCCTCCTGCAGGTGATGGACCACGGCAAGCTGACCGACCACAACGGCCGGACGACCGATTTCCGCAACGTGATCCTGATCATGACGTCCAACGCCGGTGCGGCGGAACAGGCCAAGGAGGCCATCGGCTTCGGGCGCGACCGCCGCGAGGGCGAGGACCAGGCCGCGATCGAGCGGACCTTCACGCCGGAATTCCGGAACCGTCTGGATGCGGTGATCAGCTTCGCGCCGCTCGGCAAGGAAACGATCCTCTCGGTGGTCGAGAAGTTCGTGCTGCAGCTCGAGGCCCAGCTGATGGATCGCGACGTGACCATCGAGCTGACGCCGAAGGCCGCCGAATGGCTCGCCGACAAGGGCTATGATGACAAGATGGGCGCCCGCCCGCTGGGCCGGGTGATCCAGGAGAACATCAAGAAGCCGCTGGCGGAAGAGTTGCTGTTCGGGAAGCTCATGAAGGGCGGTATCGTCAAGGTCGGGGTGAAGAACGGCGAGATCGACCTTCGGATCGAAGAGCCCGCCAAGGCCCGGATCGGATCGCGCAAGAAGCCCCCGCTGCTCACGGCGGAATGACCGGCTCCACAGGACAATCAAGGGAGCGCCCCCGGGCGCTCCCTTTCTGCATCGGGGCCCTTGCCTTGTCGCTTCTGCCCCGGCCTGCAGCGGCGAACCCGCCGATGCTCGGCCTGCCGGTCGACTGCACGCTGGGGCGCACCTGCTACATCCAGCAATATGTCGACCGGGATCCGGTCGAGGGTGTGGTGGAGGATCATGCCTGTGGCACGCTCGCCAATGACGGCCACGGCGGCACCGATTTTGCCGTGGCCACGCTCGAGCAGGTGGCGGCGGGGGTCACCGTGGTGGCCGCCGCGCCGGGCACCGTGCTCGGCACGAGGGACGGCATGCCCGACATCTCCTCGCTCGACGACGGCGCCCCGGACCTCGATGGACGGGATTGCGGGAATGGCGTTGTGATCGACCATGGCGACGGCTGGATGACCCAGTATTGCCACCTCCGCGAGGGCTCGGTGGTGGTGGAGACCGGCCAGCGCGTTGCGATGGGCACGCCGATCGGGCTGATCGGCATGTCGGGGCGGGCGTCTTTTCCGCATGTGCATCTGACGGTCCGCCAGGGCAACCGCAAGGTGGACCCTTTCGCACCCTTCGAAGGCCCGACGGCGGCCTGCGGAGGAGCGGACGACACGGCGCGGGCCACGCCGGGCGGGCGCGAAGGGCTCTGGATCGACACACCGCCCTATGTGCCCGGCGGTCTCATCGCCGTGGGCTTCGCCGACCGCGTGCCCTCCATCGCAGAGGTGCGGAGCGGGTTGCGGAGCCCGGCCGTCACCTCGCCCAAGGCACCCGCGATGGTGGCCTGGGGCTATGCCTTTGCGGGGCAGGCGGGGGACGAGATCGAGATCATCTTCGAGGGGCCGGAGGGCGAGATCGGGCGCCATACAGATGTGCTCGACAAGGCCCAGCCCTTCGTGCTGAGGGCCTATGGCAAGCGCACGCCGGAGGCCGGATGGCCCTGGGGTGTCTACCGCGCCACGGTGATCCACCGCCGCGGCCCGCAGGAGCTGGGGCGGCGGTACATCGAGACCGAGGTGAACTGACGGGCGGCGATTTTCGTCGAAAAATCTCCTCCGGTCAGACGCTTGACCTAGCGGAGAAACCCGATCGCGTAGGTCGTCGCCATGCCGTGGTGGGCGAGATATGTATCCAGCTTCTCCTGCTGCGGTTGCCCGCCGGGCGCGGTGCCTGTCTCCAGCGCGCCGAGCCCGCCCGAAATGAACAGGCAGTCGAGCCCTTCGCCCAGCGCACCCTTCACGTCGGTCAGGATGCCGTCACCGATACAGAGGATCGGTCCCGAAGGGTCGCCGCCTACCTCGGCCAGACGGGCGCGGGCGAGGTCGTAGATCGGCGGATGCGGCTTGCCGAAGTAGAGGCTCTCGCCGCCCATTTCGGTGTAGAGCTGCGCCAGCGCGCCGGCGCACCACTCGCGGCTCTCGCCGCGGTCCACCACGATATCGGGGTTGGCACAGAGCAGCTTCATGCCCTTCTGCTTGGCGTAGAGCAACGGGCCACGCATCTCCGAAGGATCGGCGAAAGGGTTGAAGGGGCCGGTGCAGACGATGCCCTCGGCCTCCTCCAGCTCGACGCGCTCGACCTCCACCGGGTCTTTCACCAGGTGGAGGGGCTCGAAGAAGGTCAGGTCGAAGTCGGTGCCGACGAACCAGACCTTGCGGCCCACAGCGCCACGGAACATCGCCGCGCGGGCGGAGTCGCCCGAGGTGGCGATCACGTCCCAGGCGTCGTCCGGCACGCCCCAGTGCACGAGCTGCTTCTGCACCTCGGCGCGGGCGCGGGGGGCGTTGGTGAGCAGCACCACCTTCTTGCCGGCAGCGCGAAACTGCTGAAGCGCGGCCACGGCCTCGGGGAAGGCGGTGACGCCATTGTGGACGCAGCCCCAGAGGTCGACGAAGGCCGCGTCATAGAGATGCGCGACCTCCGAAAGGCTCCCGATGACCTGGCTCAAGGCCTCAGACCTTGAGTGCGGGGATGATCTGCTTCTTGCGGCTCATCACGCCCGGCAGAACCACGGTGTCACCGGAGACGGAGGCGCCGAAGCTCTTCTCGGCCACGGTCTTCACCAGGTCGTTCGGCACCAGCAGGGTGGCTTCTTCCTTCAGGATGTCGATGACGAAGAGCAGCACCTGGTCGGCGCCATCCTCGGCGGCGACGGATTTCATGCTTTCCATCAGGCTGTCCTTGCGGTCGAGGATCAGCTTGGGCGCTGTGGTTTCCAGCACCGAGACGCGGAACTCCTTGCCGCCGACGTTGTACTCCTTGCTGTCCATCCGCAGCAGCTCGGCATCGGAGAAGGCGCCGACGTCGGACTTGGCTTCGAACATTTCAGATGCATAGGCGGTGAGGTCGACGCCGAGCTCGGCGGCAAGCTCCTCGGCCAGCTTCCTGTCCTGCTCGGTGGTGGTGGGCGAGCGGAACTCCAGCGTGTCGGAGAGGATGCAGGAGAGCATCAGGCCCTTGATGCCTTCGGGCATCTTGGCGGCGTTCTCGCCCATCAGGTTGTGCATGATGGTGGCGGTGCAGGCGAGCGGCTTGATGGTGATGTCGATCGGGCCCTTGGTCTCGATCCCGCCGGTCAGCTTGTGGTGGTCGATGATCTGGAGGATGTCGGTCGAGTTGATCGCCTCGGGCAGTTCGGCGGGGTTGTTGGTGTCGACGATGACCACCTTCTCGCCTTCGGAGACCTCGGAGATGATCGCCGGCTTCTCATAGCCCCAGCGCTTCAGCACGAAGGCGGCCTCGGTGTTGGGCTCGCCCAGCAGCACGGCCTCGGCCGGCTGGCCCCGGTGCTCGGTCATGTACCATGCCCAGATGAGCGGGGAGCCGGTGCTGTCGGTGTCGGGAGATTTGTGGCCAAAAACCTTGATCGTCATGTCGTGCCTGCGTGTCTGGGGTAGGAGTCGCGGGCCTTATAGGCGGGGCCGCGCGGCTTGTCACCCGGGCGTGGCGCGGGGTCGCGGATCAGCCGCCCGAGAGGGTGGAGAGGGCGAAGGCGATGAGCAGGCCGATGGTGACGGCGATGCCCGTGCCCATGCGCTCCTCGCGGTAGGCCTGGGGGAAGACCTCGGTGGCGAGCGAGGCGGTGACGGCGCCGGCGGCGAAGCCGCGGATCAGGGCCAGCACCTCGTCCCCCACATGCGCCAAGGCGAGGTTTCCGAGGATCGCGGCGGCGGCGAGCAGCAGGGCGGTGCCCGTCCAGAGCCACATGATCCTGCTCCGGCCCATCTCGCCCTCGCGCATCTCCTTTGCGCCGCCCGCGGCCTCGGGCAGGTTCGACAGCAGGATGGAGCCGGCGAGGGCGGCCACCTCCATCGGACCGGCACCGATGAGGGCGACACCCAGCGCGAGGTTCTCGGGGATGCCGTCGAGCGTGATCGCCAGAAGCAGGCCGGCGCCTTCGCTGCCCTCCGTCTGCCTTTCGATAAGCCAGTCGAGACCGGTGAACACCAGCGCGCCCGCCGCGACGGCGAGGCAGAGCTCGATCAGCGAGGTCTGGTGCGAGGCGGGCTCGATCAACTCCAGCGTGATCGAAACGATCAGCGCGCCGCCTGCCATTGCCACGAGGAAGCCCTCCAGCTGCTTCGGCAGCCTGCCCCAGAGCCCCCAGGCCGCGCCGACGATCAGGGCGGAGGAGACGGTGGCGACGGTGACGAACAGCATGGGCAGGGCTCCGGCGGGGCCGCAACGGGTGCGGCCCTGTCAGAACGCCGGGCGGGGCGGATTGTTCACATGACAACCGGATAGAGCGAGGCGATGAGCAGGGCGGCCATGGTGAGGTTGAAGCCGCGCAGCCGGCCAGGCGATGTGAGCCAGCGCTTGAGCTGCTGTCCGGCCAGAACCCAGAGGCTGATGAGCGGCAGGGAGACGAGGGCGAAGGCCGCGCCGACGAGGGCGACGGAGGCCAAGGTGCGATCGGGGGCGTAGACGGTGATTGCGGTCAGGGCCATCGACCAGGCCTTGGGGTTGACCCATTGAAAGCCGGCGCCCTGGAGGAAGGAGAGCGGCTTGCCTCCGGCCTTCGCGCCCTCCGGTGCCGCCGCGTTGGCGATCTTCCAGGCGAGCCATAGCATGTAGGCGACGGCGGCGATCTTGAGCGCGGTGTAGGTGCCCGGGACGAAATCGAAGAGTGTCATCAGCCCGGCGCCGACGCCGAGAACGAGTACGGCGACGCCGATGGCGATACCCAGCATGTGGGGCACCGTGCGGCGGTAGCCGAAGTTGGCGCCGGAGGCCATGAGCATCATGTTGTTCGGCCCCGGTGTGACGGTGCTGACGATGCAGAAGGCCACGAGGGCGGAGAGGAGGGCGGTTGTCATGGCGCAATCTTTGCCGCAGATCGAGCGCAAGGTGCTTGCGAATTTCTAGATACCTCGCCAGATTGCGCAACAAATGACGAAGATTGACGCCATAAATGAGCGAATATTGCGCGAGCTCGCGATCGACGGTCGGGTGAGCAACACCGAACTGGCGGAGCGCGTCGGGCTTTCGCCCTCGGCCTGCCTGCGGCGAGTGCAGGAGCTGGAGCGCACGGGCGTCATCAAGGGTTACCGCGCCGTGCTCGATCCGGCGGCGATGGGCAAGGGCTTCGTGGCCATGCTGGGCGTGGGCCTCTCGGTGCACACCAAGAAGAGCCAGGCGGACTTCGAGAAGGCGATGGCCCAGGCACCGCAGGTGAGGGAGTGCCACAACATCACCGGCGCGATCGAATACTTGCTCCGGGTGGAGGTGGAGGATATTGCCGCCTTCAAGCTCTTTCACACCGAGATCCTCGGGGCGTTGCCGCAGGTGAACTCGATCACCACCTATGTCGTCATGGGTTCGCCCAAGGATGAGCGCGGCTAGGCGAAATTTTCCGCGAGCCGCTGGTTGACTCGTCTTGCCGACCTCCTTACATCGGCTCCGTTAGCACTCGCTGAGTGTGAGTGCTAACGGCACATTCAACCTCGAACGAAGGAGCGTTCAGAGATGGCTTTTACCCCGCTTCATGACCGCGTTGTCGTCCGCCGCGTCAAATCCGACGAAAAGACCGCCGGCGGCCTGATCATCCCCGACAGCGCCAAGGAAAAGCCCGCCGAGGGCGAAGTCGTCGCCGTTGGCGCCGGTGCCCGTGACGAAGCCGGCAACCGCATCACCCCCGATGTGAAGGCTGGCGATCGCGTGCTGTTCGGCAAGTGGTCCGGCACCGAAGTCCAGATCGACGGCGAAGAGCTGCTGATCATGAAAGAGTCCGACATCATGGGCATCCTCTCCGATGCCAAGGCCGCCAAGGCCGCCTGATCGTCTGACCCCTCACATTCAATTCAATAGGAGCTGAACATGGCCGCTAAAGACGTCAAGTTCGATACCGATGCCCGCAACCGCATGCTGCGCGGCGTCAACATCCTCGCCGACGCGGTGAAGGTGACCCTCGGCCCGAAAGGCCGCAACGTGG
>CAYVQK010000206.1:0-6195 GCA_964454145.1 uncultured Oceanicola sp.
GTTCGGGTTCGGGTTCGGGTTCGGGTTCGGGTTCGGGTTCGGGTTCGGGTTCGGGTTCGGGTTCGGGTTCGGGTTCGGCGAACGGCTCCTCCTCCTGCAGGGGGGTGTCAAGCTCTGCCGTGGTCTCTGCGGCCGGCGCGCTGTCTTCCGGCTCCGGCTGGTCGGCCGCATCCTCCGTTTCCGGCACCGCCTCCTCGGGTGCATCCTCCTCAGCCGCGGCAATCTCCTCTACCGTCTCGCTCTGCGCCGCATCCTCCCTGTTGTCGGGCGCGGCATCGCCCGGCTCGGAGGGTGACCAGCGCGCAGCCGTCTCGGACCCTGCCTCCTCCTCGGCGCGGATGCGGGCGAGTTCGGCGCGGACGGCCTCGATCTCCGGCGGGAAGCCCTGGAAGCCCTCGGCCGCCGGGGCAGGCTCGGGAGCCGGTTCGGCCGGGGGCTGCTCTGGCCCGGCCTCGGACGACCTGTCGGCCTGGCGCCGGGCGCGCAGGTGAAACCACAGCGCGATCAGCACCAGGGAGAGCAGAAGGATGAGCAGAGGCACGAGAACGTCGGACGACATGGGCGGATCATCTCCGAAAACCGCTGCCGCTGGCCAGCCCCGGCGCGGCGAACGCTTAGAGTTTGTTGCAGAATCTAGGCACCTTTTCCCGCGTCTTAACGGTTTCGTCCACTCCCGCCTGCTATGGATCCCGCTGCGAAGCGCGCTGGCGGTGAGGGGCACCGCGCAGGCGGCGGGCTGCTGAGGGGTAACCGCGATGTTCTTGCTGTTCGGAATCATGGGGGCCGTTCTGGTGGGCTCCGTCGTCGTCGGCGTGGTTGGCGGGGAGGATGCGGGCGAGGAGGACGCGCTGCCCTTCGACGAAAGCGGCAGCAGCACCACCGAGGGCACGGCGATCGACCCGACGGCGGAAGATGCCGTGCCGGGAGAGCCGGGCGTGACGGAGCCGACCGGGCCCGACGCGGGCGGCACCCAGACGGGCACGATAGGCGCCGACCTGCTCGATGGCGGCGCGGGCGACGACATTCTGCAGGGCTACGAGGGCGACGACGAGATCCTGGCCCATGAAGGCGATGACGTGGCCCACGGCGACGACGGCCACGACCGCATCGACGGCGGCGGGGGCGATGACAGGCTCTACGGCGAGGCGGGCGACGACGTGCTGGAGGGCGGCGACGGCGCGGATGAGCTCTGGGGCGGGGCGGGCGATGACAGCCTGTTCGGCGGCGAAGGCGACGACCGGCTCACCGGGGGCGACGGGGCCGACTGGCTCGAGGGCGGCGGGGGCGACGACCAGATCGAGGGCGGGCTGGGCGACGACGCGCTGCATGGCGGCGACGGGCAGGACAACCTGCAGGGCGGCAGCGGCGACGATGCGCTCTTCGGCAGCGACGACACGGCGGTGGACTGGCTGAACGGCGGCGCCGGCGATGACCTTCTGTTGCTGGGCGATGGCGACTTCGCCACCGGCGGCGCGGGGGCCGACCTCTTTGCCCTCGGGCCAGACCTGGTGGAGGACACGGTGGCCGAGATCCTCGACTTCACCCCCGGCGAAGACAGCCTCGCCCTGCTCTGGGACGACACCGCCGGCGGCGAAGCTCCCGAGATCACCCTGGGCGACAGCGCGCTCGACCTGATGGAGGTCTATGCCGATGGCGCGCTGGTCGGGCTGGTGCACGGAGGCAGCGGGCTGACCGTGGCCGACATCCGGCTGGTGCCGATGTCGGGCATGATGGCCCCGGTTGCGGCCGCGGTCTGAGCGGGCGACCTACTGACGGGTTTCCAAACCCGCGTATTCGGCTAGGGTTCGCCCATGAGTGACCCCGATCCGCATCTGTCCGCAAAGCCCGCGCCTGCCCGCGTGGCCGTCGAATCCGAGATGGACCACGACGCCACGCGCTCGGACCTGCAGCGCGAGATCGTGGCCCTGCGGGAGGAAGTGGCAAAGCTCAACGACCACAAGTTCCTCCGCGTCTATGCGCAGTTCTGGCGTCTGTTGGCGTTTCAGCTGCTGCGCGGCATGGCCTTCGGCCTGGGCTCGGTGGTGGGGGCGACGGTGCTGGTGTCGATCCTGGCCTACCTGCTGAGCCAGGTGGATTTCATCCCGATCCTCGCGGAATGGGCCGCCGAGCTCGACGTGGAGTTCAGCCAGGAGAAGACCGAGGCCGAGGTGGAGGAGAGGGTACAGGAGCAGTTGCCTGCGCCCGACCCCGAGGGCGGCACCGTGCCGCCGGGCGAGGCGCCCCCGCAGGAGACCCCGCCGCAGACCGCACCGGGCGAGATGCCCCCGGCCAACGCGGACTGAGCGGCGCGGCGGCGGCTGCACGAATCGCCTTCCCATCCGGGCAGCCATCGCCTATACGCCCGCTCTGTCGCCCGGAAACGCCCGGGTGGACGCTCCATGGACCCTGCTGGACGACATCCCGGCTTGCGCCCGCACACACCAACCGAAGGAGACCCCGATGTCGATCACTGCTGAAGACAAGGCCCGCGTCATCAAGGAATACGGCACCAAGGACGGCGACACCGGTTCGCCCGAAGTCCAGGTTGCCATCCTCAGCTCGCGCATCGCCACGCTCACCGAGCACTTCAAGACCCACAAGAAGGACAACCACGGCCGCCGTGGCCTTCTGAAGCTCGTGGCCCAGCGCCGCAAGCTGCTGGACTACCTGAAAAACAAGAACGAGGACCGCTACAAGGACCTCATCGGCAAGCTCGGCATCCGCCGCTGAGACGGAACGCCAGGGACGAGCGAAGGGGTGGCCGAGAGGCCGCCCCTTTTGCTTTCGTGCTCCCGCGAGGTGAGGCGTCAGCTTCCGTTCGACGCCACGTCGCATCCGCCCGACCGTTGACCGCACCGGCCCGCCCGCCTCATCCTGACTTGCAGGAGGAGAACCATGATCCCAGCACTGCGCATCATCATCCACATGGGCGGGCTGCACCGGCTGGCGCCGTTCTGGCTGGCCGGCCTCGGGCTCATGCTCTTCGACTTCGCCTGGTGGATGCTCGCGGCCGTCGCCTATGGCGTGGTGATCCAGTGGTTCAACGAGTACCTGATCCACCGCTTCATCTATCACCGCGAGCCGCCGACCGCGCAGAGCCCGTTCAACAAGCTCTACCGCAGCCACATCGGGCACCACGAGTTTCCGCAGGACGAAGAGTTCTTCACCGGCGACGATCACTGGTTTCCGCTGCGCTTCGCCGCGGGCTCCTTTGCGGCACATCTCCTGGTGCTCTGGCCTTTCGTCGGGCTCTGGACGGCGCTCGAGTTTGCCTGGGTCGCCCTCTTCGTCGGCTCGGCCTCGGCCTTCGCCTTCTACGAATACTGCCATACGCTGGCGCATCTGAACGTGCCGAAGGGGCGGTTCGGCCGCTGGGTGACGCGCGAGCACATGGCGCATCACTACCAGGACCACCACGCGACCTTCCATGTCACCGCCGGGATGGGCTGGATCGACCGGCTCTTCGGCACCGCGCATGACCCGGCCCGCGCCCGGGCGCGCTATGACCGGCGGACGATGATGAGCATCGGGATGGACCCGGAAGACCTGCGGCTGGTCACGGCACGCAAGGCCTACGGAATCGCCAGGGCGCCGCGCCATGTCGCCTGACGCGGCTCGGCACGACGACCCGGGTTGCGCGCGATTGGCATAAGACACTCCCGTGGGACCATGGGATGAAAAAGTGATCGCTCCATGGCCGCAACCACGGTTTCCGGGCATATATGCAATGGCCCTGTCCCGCCCGCCCTGCTACCCCTCCGCCTTGAACAGGAGCAGGAGGACCGCGCTGTGATGGCGGGTGTGCCGGAATTTCCAAAGACCGAACCCGAAGGCCACCGCGCCGAACTCGGGCGCCGGGAACGCCTGGCCGAGCTGGCGCGGACCGGGCTGATGGACAGCGTGCCGGAGGAGGTCTACGACCGCGCGGTGCGGCTGGCCCGGCAGATCACCGGGGCGCCGGTGGGGTTGCTGTCGCTGGTCGGGGACAAGCGGCAGTTCTTCAAGGCGCAATCGGGGCTGGACGAGGCCGGGGTGGACGCGCGGGAGACGCCGCTCAGCCACTCCTTCTGCCAGTATGTCGTCTCGTCGCGCACCGCGCTGGCGGTGATCGACGCCCGCACCCATCCGCTGCTGGCGGGCAATGGCGCGGTGGGCGACCTCGGCGTTGTGGCCTATCTCGGCGTGCCGGTGCACGGCCCCTCGGGCGAGGTGCTGGGCTCGTTCTGCACGATCGACAAGGAGGCGCACGAGTGGAGCGAGGGCCAGCTCAAGGCGCTGGAGGACATCGCCGGGCTGGTGGAGGGCGAAATCCGCCTGCGGCAGGCGCTGGAAGAGCGCCAGCTTCTGGTGGAGGAGCTGAACCACCGGGTGAAGAACCTCTTCACCGTGGTCAGCGGCATGGTGCGGCTGAGCCATTCCAACGGCGAGGCCTCCGGCGAGCTGGAGGCCCGGCTCCATGCGCTGGCGAAGGCGCATGACCTGCTCGCCCCGGTGATCCAGGCCGGTCAGCCGGTGGGCGACAGGATCGCGCTCGACGAGCTGCTCTCGACCCTGCTCACCCCCTATGGCGCCGAACACCTCGCCGGGCTCGACGGCCCCAAGGTGATACTCGGCCCGCGGGCCAGCACCTCGCTCTCGCTGGCGCTCCACGAGCTGGCGACCAACGCGGCCAAGTACGGTGCGCTGGCGGCGGCCGAGGGGCGGCTGGCGGTGCGCTGGGGCGTGGAGGGCAACCTGCTGCACATCACCTGGGAAGAGACCGGGCGCGCGACCGGGGTGGAAGGCCGGGCCGAGGGTTTCGGCACCCGGCTGATCGCCCTGGCGATCGAGGGGCAGCTCGACGGCACTCTGGAGACGGACCTGCGGGCCGAGGGCATGACCCGCCGGATCACCTTGCCGCGGGAACGGCTGGCGGAATAGGGCGCAGGCCCCGGGCATGCGCGGCGCTTCACAACGCTTCCCATCTGCCCGACTTTGCTGTAAGGCCCCTCCATCTGAGACGTTGCGCCAAGGCCCCGGCGCTCGATGGAACAGATGAAAGGGGCCGGCGGCAATGGGGCCGCCACTCAAACGGGAGACCCGGGATACGCCCGGGAGTGCTCCTCTACAGGAAACGAACATGTTCAAAATTACCAAGAAATCCATGGAGTGGGGTGAAGAGACCCTCACTCTCGAAACGGGCCGTGTGGCCCGTCAGGCCGACGGTTCGGTAATCGCCACGCTGGGCGAGACCTCCGTCATGGCCAACGTCACCTTCGCCAAGACGCAGAAGGAAGGGCAGGACTTCTTCCCGCTCACCGTGCACTACAACGAGAAATACTACGCCGCGGGCAAGGTGCCCGGCGGCTTCTTCAAGCGTGAAGGCCGTCCGACCGAGAAAGAGACGCTGACCTCGCGCCTGATCGACCGTCCGATCCGCCCGCTCTTCGTGCCGGGCTTCAAGAACGAAGTGCTGGTGATCTGCACCGTGCTGAGCCACGACCTGGTCAACGACCCGGACATCGTGGCGATGATCGCCGCCTCTGCCGCGCTGACCATCTCGGGCGCCCCCTTCATGGGCCCGATCGCGGCCTGCCGCGTGGGCTTCGAGGATGGCGACTACGTGCTGAACCCCGAGGTTCAGGACATGGACCAGCTGCGCCTCAACCCCGACCAGCGCCTCGACCTCGTGGTCGCCGGCACCAAGGACGCGGTGATGATGGTGGAATCGGAAGCCTACGAGCTGACCGAGGACGAGATGCTGGGCGCCGTGACCTTCGCGCACGAGCAGATCCAGCCGGTGATCGACCTGATCATCTCGCTGGCCGAAGAAGCCGCGAAAGAGCCCTTCGACTTCCAGCCGCCGGATTACTCGGAGCTCTACGCTGCCGTGAAGGCCGCCGGTGAGGACGACATGCGCGCCGCCTACGGCATCCTCGACAAGCAGGAGCGCGTGAACGCCGTCTCCGCCGCCAAGGAGAAGATCCTCGGCGCGCTGACCGACGAGCAGAAGGCCGATGCCAACCTCGGCTCGGCGCTGAAGAAGCTCGAGTCGGGCATCCTGCGCGGCGACGTGGTGAAGAACGGCAAGCGGATCGACGGTCGTTCGACCACCGACGTGCGGGCGATCGACTGCGAAGTGGGCCTGCTGCCCCGGACCCACGGCTCGGCGCTGTTCACCCGTGGCGAGACCCAGGGCCTGGTGGTGACCACGCT
>CAYVQK010000207.1:0-6180 GCA_964454145.1 uncultured Oceanicola sp.
GTCGATCGGCGGGTTGGTCACCTGGCTGAAGTTCTGGCGGAAGAAGTGGCTCAGCGGCCGATACTTCTTCGACAGCACCGCGGAGGGCGTGTCATCGCCCATGCTGGCCACCATCTCCTTGCCGTCCTCGGCCATCGGCGCGAGCACCTGCTCGAGATCCTCGATCGAGTAGCCCGCCGCGATCTGCCGCTTGCGCAGCTGGTCGCCGGTGAACAGCGGCTTCTCCTCGATGCCCACCATGGCCTCGTCGAGGTCGTTGATCTTGCCGACCCACTCACCGAACGGCAGCGCGCGGGCGAGCTTGTCCTTGATCTCCACGTCGTGGAAAAGCAGGCCCTTCTTCATGTCGACGGCAATCATCTGCCCCGGGCCCAGAGCGCCCTTCTCGCGCACCACGCTCTCGTCGACCGTCACCATGCCGGCCTCGGAGCCCGCAATCAGCAGCCCGTCGCCGGTGACCACGTAGCGCATCGGCCGAAGGCCGTTGCGGTCGAGCCCGCCACAGACCCAGCGACCATCGGTCATGGCCAGGGCTGCGGGGCCATCCCAGGGCTCCATCACAGAGTTGCAATAGCTGTACATGTCGCGCCAGGCCTCGGGCAGCTCGACCGCCTGCTTGCTCCAGCTCTCCGGCACCAGCATCGTCTTCGCCATCGGCGCCGAGCGGCCAGCGCGCACAAGCACCTCGAACACCGCATCGAGCGCGGCCGAATCGGAGGCGCCCTGCGGGCAGATCGGCTTGATGTCTTCGGCCATGTCTCCGAACGTGGCAGAGGCCATCCGGATCTCGTGGCTCTTCATCCAGTTCAGGTTGCCCTTGATGGTGTTGATCTCGCCGTTGTGCGCCAGCATCCGGAAGGGCTGGGCCAGCCACCACTGCGGGAAGGTGTTGGTGCTGTAGCGCTGGTGATAGATCGCGAAGGCGCTCTCGAACCGCTCGTCCATCAGGTCAGGGTAGAACTCGGCCACCTGCTCGGCCAGCATCATGCCCTTGTAGATGATGCTCCGGCACGACAGCGAGCACACGTAGAAGGCGGGCACATGCGCATTCGCCGCCGCCTTCTCGATCCGCCGCCGGATCACGTAGAGCTCGCGCTCGAAGGTTTCCTCGTCCACGTCCTTGGCGTTGGAGATCAGGATCTGCTCGATCTCGGGCCGGGTCGCGTTGGCCTTCTCGCCGAGGCACGTGATGTCCACCGGCACGTGGCGCCAGCCGTAGATGTAATAGCCCATCCGAAGCACCTCGGCCTCGACGATGGTCCGCGCCCGCTCCTGCGCACCGAAATCCGTGCGCGGCAGAAAGATCTGGCCCACGGCGATGAGCTTGGTCTTGTCCGGCAGGTGGCCGGTGCGCTCGATCTGGTCATAGAAGAAGTTCACCGGGATCTGCACGTGGATACCCGCGCCGTCACCCGTCTTGCCATCGGCATCCACCGCACCGCGGTGCCAGATCGCCTTCAGCGCCTCGATGCCGTTCTCCACGACCTTCCGGCTCGGCTTGCCGTCGATGGACACCACGAGGCCCACACCGCAAGAGCTCTTCTCCTCGCTCTCGTGGTACATGCCGTTCTCGCTGAGCCACTTGCGCTGCTGCTCGTGCTCTGCAGCCCAGGCCTCATCATACTTGGTCATGGTGGTCTCCTTCACTGGCTCACAGGCGGCGTGAAGCTCGCCTGCTGCGCGTTACATCCGTAGCGGGGCCGAAAATCGGTGAACCCCTTTTCGCCGGGGAAGATGAACTCCTGCGGCGTGTTGTCTTCCTGCCAGCGTTCCTCGCCGTCGAAGTAGCTCTCCTGCCCCAGCATGAAGAGCCGCTCGTCCTTGAACACGTACTGCTTGCCCTCGGCGGCAAACACGAGGTCGCCGTTCTCGTCACGGGTTTCCGAGGCCACGTTGAAGGTGTGCAGCGTCACCCCGTCGATCACCTCGGTCTCGCCGGTGGCCACGTCGCGGCCGCGGGTGTTCAGCTTCACCACCTCGTCGCCGGTCTGCTCGATGGTCGTGAAGTCGTAGCTGTCTTCGCCGTTTTCCAGCAGGTCCGTCATGCTGATCGGGTCCGGGCCGGGCTCGTAGAGCCGTTCGGTGGTGCCGGACAGGAAGTAGTAGGCATCCACCCACTGAAACTCCCGGTCGTAGATATGCATGCTCACGGGCCCGTCGAGGTCGTGCGAAACCTCCCAGGTGGTGCCTTCGGGCGCACCGTCACAGCGCCAGTAGTGCGAGACCGTGCAGGCCCGCGTGTGAACGGTCAGGAAGCCCGAGCAGCCCGGGGGCGGGCTGGTGTCCTGCGCCAGCGCGCCCTGTGCCGCGAGGGCGGCGCCGGCGAGAGCTAGGAATGTGGTCACGGTCTTCACGATTGGTTCACTCTTCAGGGTCGTCAGGTCAGCGCAGCTGACGTTTGTGAGTCTGAGGGGCGGTCAAGCTGTTGCGTCACTGGTCCTGACCTTTAACACCCGTCGTATGCATTGGGTGTGCATAGGCTGTGCATGGGTTGTGCATCAGGTGTGCCTGTGACGTTGTGCCTTTTTGCCCCTTATTCTGCAGCCACCGCACGGGCGGCATCGAACTTCGAAAGAATGGCCTCGGCCGCCTCCCGTCCATCGCGGATCGCCCAGACGACAAGGCTCGCGCCGCGCTGGATGTCGCCGACGGCATAGACGTCCGGCATGGGCGTCTCATGGGTCAGAAAGTCCGCCTTCACGGTACCCCAGCGGGTCACCTGAAGCTCCGGCTGGTCCCAGAGCTTCGGCAGCTCCTCGGGCTCGAAGCCCAGCGCCTGGATCACCAGGTCGGCCTTCTCCACGTAATCTGCACCCTCAATGATTTCAGGGCTTTGGCGGCCGCTGGCATCGGGTTGGCCCAGGCGCATCTTCTGCACCATCACGCCCTCGACCGCCTTGTCGCCGGTGAAGCCCTTGGGCGCGGCGAGCCAGACGAATTCGACGCCTTCTTCCTCGGCATTCGCCACCTCGCGCTGCGAACCCGGCATGTTGGCCCGGTCACGGCGATAGAGGCACTTGACGCTCTTGGCGCCCTGCCGGATCGAGGTGCGCACGCAGTCCATCGCGGTGTCGCCGCCGCCGATGACGACGACGTTCTTTCCCTCCGCATTCAGTGTCCCGTCCTCGAAGTCCGGCACCTCGTCGCCAAAGCTCTTCTTGTTGGAAGCCGTAAGGAAATCAATGGCTTTCACGATCCCTTTGGCACCCACACCGGGGGCCTGAAGCTCGCGTGTCTTATAGACGCCGGTGGCGATGATCACCGCCCCATGGGCGTTCCGGATCTCCTCGAAGGAGATGTCTTCGCCCACGTTGCAATCGAGCTTGAAGGTGACGCCGCCATCTTCGAGCTGCTTGTTGCGACGCATCACAACGTCCTTCTCCAGCTTGAAGCCGGGGATACCGTAGGTCAGCAGCCCGCCCGCGCGATCATAGCGGTCATAGACCGTCACCTGCACACCCGCGCGCCGCAGCATGTCGGCCGCCGCAAGGCCACCGGGGCCGGCGCCGATGATCCCCACGCTCTCGGGACGCTCCTCATGCGGCTTGGGCGGCTGGACCCAGCCGTTTTCCCAAGCGGTATCAGTGATGTACTTCTCGACCGAACCGATGGTGACAGTGCCATGGCCCGACTGCTCGATCACGCAGTTGCCTTCGCACAGCCGGTCCTGCGGGCAGATGCGGCCGCAGATCTCCGGGAAGGTGTTGGTCGCCTGGCTCAGCTCGTACGCTTCCTTCAGCCGGCCCGTCGCAGTGAGTTGCAGCCAATCGGGGATGTTGTTGTGCAGCGGGCAGTGGCTCTGGCAATAGGGCACGCCGCACTGGCTGCACCGGCTCGCCTGCGCTGCGGCCCGTTCAGCTGCAAACTCCGCGTAAATCTCTTTGAAGTCCTTTGAGCGTACGTTGGCCTCCCGCTTCTCGGGCATCTGGCGTTCTAGCTCGACGAATTTCAGCATGGGCTGCTTGGCCATGACGTCTCCTTGTCTGTCCCGGCATCCCTACACGGAATGCAGGCGGAATAAAAGTCAACTGAGCTGACCTATTTTTGCCTGTTTGCATAGCTTCGCCACCCGAACCAAGTCAACTCCCCAGATTTTGTGTCAGTATCCGTTACCTATTTTCACGCTTTCCTCTGTCTGCCTGAAGTATAGGCTGCGGAAAAACCGGCGAGGCGGAGCAGAATGGAACTCTGGCAGTTACTTGTTATTGCTATAATTCAAGGGGTTACAGAGTTTCTGCCGATCTCGTCCTCCGGTCATCTCATCCTCTTGCCTGGCCTCACGGGTCTGGCGGACCAGGGGCAGGTCATTGATGTGGCAGTTCATGTCGGCACGCTTTTTGCCGTCATTCTCTACTTCTGGCGCGATGTTTCCGCCGCCGCAGTGGGTTCGCTGCGCCTCATGCGCGGCAAGGTCGACACCCCCGGCGCCCGGCTCGCCTGGCTGCTGATCCTCGCAACGATTCCCGTCATCCTCTTCGGCCTCGCCCTCAAGCTCACCGGCCTCGACGACCAGCTCCGCTCCGTCGCCGTCATCGGTTGGACCATGCTGATCTTCGGCCTCGTCCTCTACTGGGCCGACCAGAAGGGCCCGGAGGTGAAGGAGGCCACCGACTGGAACCTGAAGGACGCCGTGATCATGGGCCTCTGGCAGGCCGTGGCCCTGATCCCCGGCACTTCCCGCTCGGGCATCACCATCACCGCAGCGCGGCAGCTCGGCTACAAGCGCGAGGACGGCGCCAGGATCGCGATGCTGATGTCGATCCCCACGATTGCCGCCTCGGGCATTCTGCTGGGTGCCGAGGTAATCGCGGACGCCGATGTACAGGCTGCGCGCGACGCCGGCATCGCCGCCCTCTTCGCCTTCCTCTCGGCTCTGCTTGCCCTGTCGCTGATGATGCGCCTGCTGCGCAGCGTCAGCTTCACGCCCTACGTGATCTACCGGGTGATCCTGGGCGTCTTCCTGCTGTGGTGGGCCTACGCCTAGGCCTTCAGCTTGCCCGCCGATTCCTTGATCGCGTCGTACTGGCCCGATGGGCGAAACTTCCACATGTAATCAGGGAGTTCGGCCTCCATCGGCGTGGGCACGATCCCGAGGGACTCGAGGCCCTTCGCCCCGTCGCTCACTACGTTGTCCACGCCCAGGCTCTTGACCTGATCCCGGTTGATCAGGGAGTTGCTGAAGAGCCCCCCGGTCAACGTCTGCATGAGGTCGAGAGATCCGGCCAGCAGCCGCGACACGAAGGCAGGCTGAGGCAGGATGATCTTCTTGCGCCGAATGATCTCCAGCACCTTCTCCACCAGCGCCCGGATGCTCAGCACTTCCGGCCCGCCCAACTCGTAGGTGCCGGCGGCGGCCTCGCCCAGCGCCGCTTTCTCCGCGGCGGCGGCGACGTCATCGACGAACACCGGCTGAACCTTGGTGTCAGCGCCGATCACAGGCATGAACGGCCCGAAGCGCGACATGGAGGCATAAAGGTTGATGAACCCGTCTTCCGGCCCGAACATGAGCGAGGGCCGCAGGATCACGGCATTCGCGAACGCCTCTTTCACAGCCTCTTCGCCCTTGCCCTTGGTCTGGTAGTATTCGCTGGGCCCGTCCGCGTCGGCGCCGATGGCCGAGACGTGCACGAGGCCCGAGACCCCCTGCTCCGCCGCGATCCTCGCGATCCGGCCGGCACCCTCTATGTGAACGGCTTCCATGTTGTTCTTGCCGTAGGTGCCCCCTACGCCCACGCAGTTGATTACCACGTCGGAACCCTGCATCGCCGCAGCCACGGACGCATCGTCACGGATGTTGCAGAAGATCGGCTCGACCTGGCCGACCACACCGTAGGGCCGCAGGAACCCGGCCTCGTTGGGCCGGCGCACCGCCGCCCGCACGCGCCATCCCTGCTTGGCCAGCCTGCGGGCGATGTAACGCCCCAGAAAGCCGGAACCGCCGTAGATGGTAACGAGCTTCGACATGTCGGATGTCTCCCTTGCTGGCTGAATTGCTGATAACTTCCAACGTCTCGCGCGGCAAGGCGCGAATGGCCGCAGAACGGCGGTTGACAGCCCCTTTCGGCACATATATCTGCCCCTCTCACGACACCTGCCCAGGTGGCGGAATTGGTAGACGCGCCAGCTTCAGGTGCTGGTGTTCGCAAGGACGTGGAGGTTCGAGTCCTCTCCTGGGCACCA
>CAYVQK010000208.1:0-6175 GCA_964454145.1 uncultured Oceanicola sp.
CGCCTGGCCGAGATCTGGCGCTACCCCATCAAGAGCCATGGCCGCGAGCGGCTGGGCGGGGTGGTGCTGGAGGCCGGCCGGGCGCTGCCGGGCGACCGGCAATGGGCGCTGGCGCTCGACGGCGCCGAGGCCGAGCCGGGCGAATGGGCGCCCTGCTCCAACTTCGCCCGCACCTCGCGCAACCCCGCCCTCGCGCCCTTCTGGGCCGAGAGCGGCGCGGGCGATGCGCTGGTGCTGCGGCATGACAGGCTGGGCGAGGCCGCGTTTCACATGGACGACCCCGCCGACCGGGCCCGCCTGCTCGCCTGGGTGGAGCCGCTGCGCCCCGAGGGCCAGCCCGGCGCGACGCGGGTGATGAAGCTCGAAGGCCGGGGCTACACCGACAGCGATTTTCCCTCTGTCACGCTCTGCAACCTGGCCAGCCATGCGGCGGTGGAAAAGCAGCTCGGCCAGAAGATCTCGCCGCTGCGCTGGCGCGGCAACCTCTGGGTCGAGGGGCTCGAGCCCTGGGCCGAGTGGGACTGGGTGGGCCGCGAGATTCGCGTGGGCGAGGCGCTGCTGCGCGGCGTCGAGCGGACCGACCGCTGCCCGGCCACCATGGCCAACCCCGAGACCGGCGCGCGCGACGTGCCCACGGTGATGGCGCTGCGCGAGGGCTGGGGGCACAAGGATTTCTCGATCCGCTGCGAGGTGATCGAGGGCGGCGAGATCGCCGAAGGCTGCGAGGTGTCCCCGGCATGAGCACGCCCCTCCCCTTTCCGCTGGCCGAGGCGCCCGACGAGATCACCGAGGAGGCCGCCCGCAAGCTCTTCGCCGGCGAAATCACCTTCGTCAAAGGCGTGGTGGCGATGGACGGGCTGCCCGCGCCCGACCGCCCCGAGGTCTGCTTTGCCGGGCGCTCGAACGTGGGCAAATCGACGCTGATCAACGCGCTCACCGGCCGCCGCGCGCTGGCGCGGGCCTCCAACACGCCGGGCCGGACGCAGGAGATCAACTACTTCGACCTGGCCGAACAGGCCTATCTCGTCGACCTGCCGGGCTACGGCTTCGCCAAGGCGCCGATCCCGGTGGTGGAGAAGTGGCAGAAGCTGCTGAAGGCCTACCTGCAGGGCCGCGTCACCCTGCGCCGCGCCTTCGTGCTCATCGACTCGCGCCACGGCGTGAAGGCGGTGGACGAGGAGATCATGAAGCTGCTCGATACCGCCGCCGTGACCTTCCAGGTGGTGATGACCAAGGCCGACAAGGTGAAGGAGAAGGACCGCGAGAAGGCCCTCGCCGCCACCCGCGCCGCGCTCCAGAAGCACCCTGCCGCCTATCCCGAGATCGTCTCGACCAGCAGCGAGAAGGGCGATGGCATCGCCACCCTTCGCGCCATCGTGCGCAGGATCACGCTGGAGGGCTGAGCGCCTTTCCTGGCTCATTTTCTTGCTCAAAATACTCCGGGGGGTGTGGGGGGCTGGCCCCCCACTCCGACTCCCGGGCTTGGCACGCCCGGCAGGGCAGCTTAGGAAGGGGGCACCCCTTCAAGGCAGCAAGAGATGAAGACCCAAAGCATGAACCGCGACTGGATCGCCACCGCCCGGACCCTGTCCGAGGCCCTGCCCTACCTCAAGCGCTACGTCGGCGCGACCGTCGTCATCAAGCTCGGGGGCCATGCGATGGGCTCCGACGAGGGGATGGCGAGCTTTGCCCGTGACGTGGTTCTGATGAACCTCGTCGGCGTGCATCCGGTCGTCGTCCATGGCGGCGGACCGATGATCAACGACATGCTGAAGCGCCTCGGCGTGGAGAGCCAGTTCATCAAGGGCAAGCGCGTCACCGATGCGGCCACTATGGAAGTGGTGGAGATGGTGCTTTCGGGCACGGTGAACAAGCGGATCGTGCAGGCGATCAACGCCCAGGGCGGCCGCGCCGTGGGGCTCTCGGGCAAGGACGCCAACATGATCGTCTGCGACCCGACCGACCCCGAGTTGGGCCTCGTGGGCGACCCGGTGGAGGTGGTGCCCGACGTGATCCGCCAGCTTCACGAGGATGGCTACATCCCCGTCGTCGCGCCGCTCGGCGCGGGCCGCGATGGCGAGACCTTCAACATCAACGGCGACACGGCGGCGGGCGCGATTGCCGCGGCGCTCAAGGCCGACCGGCTGCTGCTGCTCACCGATGTGTCGGGCGTGAAGAACGCCGAGGGCGAGGTGATGACCCAGCTCACCCCGGAGAACGTGAAGGAGCTGACCGAGGCGGGCGTGATCGCCGGCGGGATGATCCCCAAGACCCAGACCGCGCTCGATGCGATCAAGGGCGGGGTGCGGGCCGTGGTGATCCTCGACGGACGGGCGCCCAATGCCACGCTTCTCGAGCTCTTCACCGACCATGGCGCAGGTTCGCTGATCCGCCGCGAGGTGAAGTGAAGCTCGAGGCCGCGCGGGAGGCCTGTGCAGCGGAGCACCTCGACATCGCGGGCGGGCTGCATGAGGCGGGCCGCACGGTGCTTCTGCTCTCCCCGCGCGAACCGGGCTTCTGGGACGCTGTGCAGGCCGCGCCGGAATGGAGCGGGCCCGACCCGATCGACAGCTGGTCGCGCCGGGTGATCGGCGGGCTCGCCGAGGCGCTCGGGGGCGAGGCGCTGTTCCCCTTCGACGGGCCGCCGTGGTTGCCGTTCCAGACCTGGGCCAAGGCGACGGGCCGGGTGTGGGAGAGCCCGGTGCGGCTGCTGGTGGGCGCCGACCAGGGGCTCTGGGTGAGCTTCCGCGGTGCGCTGGCCTTCGACGGGGAACACCCGCTGCCCGGGCCTGCCACTCCGCCCTGCCCCACCTGCGCCGCGCCCTGCGCCACGGCCTGCCCGGTGGGGGCGCTTACCCCCGAGGGCTACGACACCACGGCCTGCCATGCCTTTCTGGACAGGCCCGAGGGCCGCGACTGCCTGACGCGCGGCTGCAAGGTGAGAAGGGCTTGCCCTGTCTCCGCCGCCTTCCCTAGGGTGGAGGCGCAATCGGCTTTTCACATGTCACATTTCCACGGGACCGGGACGAATTGATGCGTCAGCTCATGCTTCTCCGCCACGCCAAATCGAGCTGGGACGACCCTCTGGCCGACGACTTCGACCGGCCGCTGAACGAGCGGGGCCGCCGCGGCGCGATGGCGATGGGCGATTGGATCCGCTCGAACAACCTCGCCCCCGACCTGGTGCTCTGCTCTGCCGCCGCGCGGACGGTGGAGACCTGGGAGCGGATGGCGCTGGAGGCCGAGGTGAAGTATTCGCCCGGGCTCTACCACGCCGGGCCCGACCGGATGCTGAGCGCGTTGCAGAGGGCCGAGGGAAATCGGGTGATGCTGGTGGGGCACAACCCCGGCATCGGCGCGCTCGCCGCGATGATGGTGCGCAACGCGCCGGTGCACAGCCGCTTCGGCGACTATCCCACCTGCGCCCTGACCGTGCTCGAGTTCGACATCGACGACTGGGCCGACCTCGCGCCGCGCCAGGGCCGGCTGCTGCATTTCCTCACGCCGCACGACATCGAGAACGCCACGCCCCACGCGTGAACCGGGGCGGCCCGGCTAGCGCGCGCCCCAGGTGTCGGTGAGGCGATAGCCCTCGGGCCAGGGATCGGTCGGGTCGACCATGTGCTGGTGGGTGCCGGTGACCCAGGCGCGGCCGGAGATCTCGGGGCGGATCGCCGGGATATCGCCCACGGTCGTTTTCCCGAGGATGCGGCCGGTGAAGGTGCTGTCGATCAGCGAGGACACGGTGAGCCGGTCGCCCTCGCCCATCTCGCCCCGCGCGGCGAGCAGCGCCATGCGGGCCGAAAGGGCGGTGCCGGTGGGGGAACGGTCGATCTTGCCGGGTCGGATGGCGACGGCGGCGCGGGAGGTCAGCTCGGCGCCGTCGCGGGCGAGCGGACCGGCAAAGAGGCAGAAGGAGATGTGTTTCCAGTCGGACAGCGTCGGGTGGGCGAAGCCGAGCTGCTCGGTTGCGGCGTCGGAGAGCCGGGTGCCGAGGCGGGCGAGGTCGTGCGCTTCGTCGGGGGTGAGGGCGAAGCCGAGAGAGGCCGCATCGACCACCACGAAGCTGTCGCCCCCGAAGGCGGTGTCGACGGTGAGCGTGCCGAGGCCCTCCACCTCGAGCGGCGCGTCGAGTCGGGCGGCGAAGCTTGGCAGGTTCTCGACGAAGATGCGCCGCGCCTTGCCGCCGGAGCATTCGGCCCGCACGCGCACCAGCCCGCCGGGGGCCTCCAGGGTGAGACGGGTTTCGGGCTCCGTCATCGGCAGGATGCCGGTGTCGAGCAGCACTGTGGCGACGCAGATCGAGTTGGAGCCCGACATCGGCGGCGTGTCTTCCGGCTCCATGATGATGAAGGCGGCATCGGCCTGGGGGTGCTTGGGCGGCACCAGCAGGTTGACGTGGCGAAACACCCCGCCGCGCGGCTCGTTCAGCATGAGGTTGCGCAGGGTGCCGTCGGCAGCGATCCAGCGGGACTGGGCCCAGAGCGTCTCGCCGGGCGGCGGGGCGACACCGCCCACGATCACGTCGCCCACCTCGCCCTCGGCATGGGCGGAGACGGTATTGATGATGCTGGCGGTCTGCATGGCCGCAGGGTGCGCCAGCCGCACGGCCCGCGCAATGGGTCAGGCGTGCAGCGTCTCGACGGAGAGGATGGTGGGCAGGTGGCGGGCGATCTCCTGCCAGCTGTCGCCCTCGTCGGTGCTGGCGAAGACCGAGCCGCTGTTGGTGCCGAAGTAGATGCCTGCCTTCTCGTGGCGGTCACCCGCCATGGCCTGGCGCAGCACGGTGAAGAAGCAGTTCTCCTGCGGCAGCCCGTTGCGCATGGCTTGCCAGCTTGCGCCGCCATCGCGCGAGCGCCAGACGGCGCAGGCGGCATCGGGTGGGAAACGGCCCTGGCTGTCGCCATTGAGCGGGAGGGTCCAGAGGGTGTTCGGATCGCTCGGGTGAACCCGGATCGGGAAGCCGAAGGTGGAGGGGAGGCCGGAGGTGATATCATCCCAGCTGCGGCCGCCATCGGTGCTGCGCCAGACGCCGTGGTGGTTCTGCTGGTAGAGCAGGTCGCCCCCGCCCGGCGCGCGCATCATGTTGTGCACGCAATGGCCCACGTCGCCGTCGCGCGGGGCGGCGGGGTGCTGGTGGCCCTCGCAGGCCTCGGCGTTGGAGAGGCGGTTGCGCCGCTCCCAGGTTTCGCCGCCGTCCTCGGTGGCGAAGACGCCCGCGGCGGAGATGCCGACCCAGGCCTTCTTCGGCTCCTCGGGGTGGGTGACGATGGTGTGCAGCACGAGGCCCGCCGCGCCGCCGTTCCAGCTGTCGGCGGAGGGGTGATCGGTGAGGCCGCTCACCTTGTCGAAGCTTTTTCCGCCGTCGCTGCTGGCCAGGAGCTGCGCCGGCTTGGTGCCAGCATGGAGCCTGCCGTGGGCGTGGTTGAGGCTCCAGATCTGCTGGAAGTCGGTGCCGAAGGGCAGCGGCTCTCCGGTGATGCCGAAGAACTCGGCAGTGGCGGGGTCGTTCTCGGCCCAGTCGTCCATGCTGCCGCGGGTCAGCCGGGTGAGCTGCCAGCTCTCGCCGCCATCCTCCGAGCGCCAGACACCTGCGCCCGTGAACTCGCCGCCGCCGCCCGCCCAGAGCGTGCCGCTCTCCGGGTCGCCGATGACATGGTTGATGCACCAGCCGTCGCAATGCGGGCCGGAGACCGTCCAACCGCTGCGCCCCTCACCGCCGTCGAGCAGAAAGACACCCTTGGTGGTGCCGAGCAGAACCTTGACCATGGAATCGCCCTCCCTTTTCGGGCCGAGCCTAGCAGGCAGATCACCGCTCCGGCAATAAGAGTTGATATCCACCTATGATGGTGGCAAAGAGCCCCGGGCGGTGGCGCGGGGCTCTCAGGTTCGGGTGGTGGGCAGATTGCCCACCCACCGGGGTCAGTGCCCCAGGATCTGGCTGAGGAACAGCTTGGTCCGCTCGCTCTTGGGGTTGTTGAAGAACTCCTCGGGCTCGTTCTGCTCGACGATCTGGCCGGCGTCCATGAAGATCACCCGGTTGGCGACCTGGCGGGCGAAGCCCATCTCGTGGGTCACGCAGAGCATGGTCATGCCCTCTTCGGCGAGCTCGATCATGGTGTCGAGCACCTCCTTGATCATCTCCGGGTCGAGCGCCGAGGTGGGCTCGTCGAAG
>CAYVQK010000209.1:0-6152 GCA_964454145.1 uncultured Oceanicola sp.
GCGCACCCGCAGACCCGCGACAGCTGGTCCCGCGATGCGGCACGGCACTATGTCACCCTGTCGGACGGGCGCGAGGTCGACGCGCTGTTTCTGCGCCTCGAAACGCTGGAGCAGGATCTGGCCGGGGTCGAATCACGCCTGGACATGCGGCTGGGGCCGGTGGCGCGGGCCAATGCTTCGGATCGCGACCGGGACTATCGTGGTTACTACGATCACAAAACCCGCGAAATCATCGGTCAGATCGCCGCCGAGGATATCGCGCGTTTCGAATACACCTTCTGATCGTTCGCTTTCCGGCAACAGACGGATCCGTTTCGCGCGATTTCGGCGCAAATCGCCGGATGCCGCAATCTCGCCCGCATCGCGGCGCATTGCGGCGCGATTTACCCGTCAAAGATGAATCAATCCGCACGATCCGGCGGAAATGAACTGAAACGCAGATGGAGCCCTGAAGATGCAGCTCTCTTCCTTTACGCGCTTTTCCGGAATGCAGGACGACGCCACCGACGGAACCGACCCGTCCATGGGCGAAGCGCCCCGGATCGGCATCATCGCGGGCACGCGCGTGGCCACGACGATCGGCTGGCGCCCCATCGAGGAGGTGAAGCCGGGCGAACGCGTGCTGACCTTCGACGGCGGGCTGCAGGAGGTTGCCCGCGTCGACCGTTCGAGGCTCTGGGCCCGCGCGAAGGCCTGCCCGCGCCGTCACTGGCCGCTGCACGTGCCGGTGGACGCGCTGGGCAACCAGACCCCCATGCAGCTTCTGCCCGACCAGCCGGTCATGCTCGAGTCGGACGCGGCCGAGGACATCTTCGGTGACCCCTTCACGCTGATGCCCGCGGCCGCGCTGGAAGGCTTCCGTGGCATCCGCCGCGAACTGCCCGACGCGACGACCGAGATCGTCACGCTGTTCTTCGAGGAAGAGCAGGTGGTCTTCGCCAATATCGGCGCGCTGTTCCTCTGTCCCGCTGATGTGAGCGCGGTGGACGAGGCTCATGGCCGCACCTCGGGCGAAGTCTATTCGATGCTGCCGCTGGAAAAGGCGGCCGACCTGACCCGCATGATCGCGCGTGAGGAGTCGCGGGCCGCCGAAAACGCCTTCGCCGACCAGTAAGGGGGTCTTGCGCGCACCCCGCGTGATCCCCTCCTCCCCGAATACCTGAAAGGCCGCGTCCTGAGACGCGGCCTTTCCTTTTGTGCCATGACCCTCTGGCCGGGCGTCAGGCGGCCTTCAGCGCCGCGCCGTCGCCGAAGCGGGCGTAGAACGTCTCGCCCTTGTCGGCCAGGTCGCGCAGCAGGTCGGGCGTGGTGAACCGCGCGCCGCATTCGGCGGTCAGGCTGTCGCAGATCTCCACTGCCTTGCCCGCGCCCAGGATGTCGAGCCAGCTGAACGGCCCGCCCGACCAGGGCGCGAAGCCCCAGCCCAAGATGGCACCCACATCGCCCTCGCGGATGTCTTCCAGCACGCCCTCTTCCAGCGCCCGCACGGCCTCCAGCACCTGGGCGAAGAGCAGGCGGTGCTGCACCTCGGTCAGCTCGGGCTGATCGTCGGACACCGGATACTTCGCCTCCAGCCCCTCCCAGAGCAGCCCGCGCTTGCCCTTCTCGTCGTAGCTGTAGAAGCCCGCGTTGGACTTGCGCCCGAGCCGGCCCTCATCGGCCATCCAGAACAGCACCTCGTCCACCGCGCCGTCGGGATAGGCATCGCCCATCGCGGCCTTCGTGGCCTTGGCGATCTTCACCCCGAGGTCGATGGAGGTTTCATCGACAAGCTGAAGCGGGCCGAGCGGCATCCCCACCAGCTTGGCGGCATTCTCCACCAGCGCCGCCTCCACGCCCTCGGCCACCATGCGGATGCCCTCGTTGATGTAGGGGATGATGCAGCGGTTGGCGTAGAAGAAGCGCGCGTCGTTCACCACGATCGGGGTCTTGCGGATCTGGCGCACGTAGTCGAGCGCCTTGGCCACCGCCACATCGCCGGTCTTCTCGCCCTTGATGATCTCCACCAGCATCATCCGCTCGACCGGCGAGAAGAAGTGGATGCCGATGAACTGCTCCGGGCTATCCGAGGCCTTGGCAAGCTCGGAGATCGGCAGGGTGGAGGTGTTGGTGGCGAAGATGCAGTCGGGGCCCACGGCGGCCAGCACCTCCTTCGTCACGGCGGCCTTCACGCCCACGTCCTCGAACACCGCCTCCACGATCAGGTCGCAGCCCGCGAGCGCGGCGTAGTCGGTCGTCGCGGTGATGAGCGAGAGCACCTGCTCCTTCTTCTCCGGCGTCGCCTTCTTCCGGGCGATGCCCTTGTCCATGTAGCTTTCGGTGTAGGCCTTGCCCTTGTCGGCGGCCTCCTGCTTCTGGTCGATCAGCACCACCTCGATGCCCGCCTGCGCCGAGACCAGCGCGATGCCCGCGCCCATCATGCCCGCGCCGATCACGCCCACCTTGCGGACCTTCTGGTCCGCCACATCGGGCCGGTTGGCGCCCTTCTCCAGCGCCTCCTTGTTGATGAAGAGCGAGCGGATCATGGCCGCCGAAGAGGGGTTCATCAGCACGTTGGTGAACCAGCGCGCCTCGATCTTCAGCGCCGTGTCGAAGGGCACCTGCATGCCTTCATAGACCGACGACAGCAGCGCCTTGGCCGCCGGATACACCCCCTTGGTGTTGCCGTTCACCATGGCCGAGGCGCCCACGAAGGTCATGAAGCCCGCCGGGTGATAGGGCTCGCCGCCGGGGATCTTGTAGCCCTTCTCGTCCCAGGGTTTCACGATCTTGGGCTCGCTCAGAACCCATTCCTTCGCCTTCGCCAGAAGCTCATCGGGCGCCACCACCTCATCGACCACGCCCGCGGCCTTGGCCTTCTTCGGGTCGTTCAGCTTGCCCTCGAGCAGCAGCGGCGAGGCGCCCATCGCGCCCAGCTTCCAGCTCAGACGGGTGGTCCCGCCCATGCCGGGGAAGATGCCGACCATGATCTCGGGCAGGCCGATCTTGGCCTTCGGGTTGTCGGCGGCGATGATGTAGTGGCAGGCCAGCGGGATCTCCAGCCCGATGCCCAGCGCGGTGCCGGGGAGGGCCGCGACGATGGGCTTGCCGCCCTTGTTCTTGTCGTCCATCCCGCCGCGCTCGATCTTCCGCAGGATCGCATGGGTCGCCATGATGCCGTCGAAGAGGCCCTTGGCCGGGTTGTCGCCGGCGCTCTCCTTCATCTTGGCGATGATGTTGAGGTCCATCCCGCCGGCAAAGCTGCCCTCCTTGCCGGAGGTCAGGATCACGCCCTTCACGGCGTCATCGGCCAGCACGTCGTCGATCAGCGCGTCGAGTTCCTGGAAGCCCTCCAGGTTCATCACGTTCATGCTCTTGCCCGGGGTGTCCCAGGTCAGCGTGGCCACGCCATCGGCGTCGATGCTCTTGGTGAATTGGGTCATGTCTGTCCTCCTTGGCGCGGCCCCTCCCAGGGGGTGCCGTCGCGATAGGTGAAGCGGGCGTTGCCGCCGTCGATCTCGATGCGGAAGTCGTGGTCGGAGTAATGCGCCACCTCGCGGGGGGCCCTTGTGCCGATCACGAGGAACGAGGCAGGCGCCGCGCTCCGGTTGGTCATGTGGTGGCCGTTGGCCGCGCCCGCCGGAAAGGCGGCGACATCGCCCGGGCCCATCGGGTGGTTGCCGTGGTCATCGACCAGAACCAGGCTGCCCTCGGTGACGATCAGAAACTCGTCCTCGGCCTCGTGCCAGTGCCTCAGCGAGGCCAGCGCGCCGGGTTGCAGGGTGACGAGATTGGCGCCGAACTGGGTGAGCCCACCCATCTGCCCGAGCCGCAGCGAGGAACGCCCCGCCATCATGGCGGCATAGGGCTCGGGGTAGATCGAGCCGGTCCTCACCGGCGCGGCGGCGAGGTCGATCCGGGCCGTGGGCAGGTCGTCGGCCCCGGCTTCGGCGCCATCCTGCATCTCGCGGCCCGCCACGCCCTCCACCGCATGTCGGCCGATGTCGGGGTAATGCACCACATCGCGCGGCGCGCGCCAGCCGGCGACGAGGTAGCGCAGCGGGGCATCGGAGCGGTTCACCAGGTGATGGGCATTCGCCACCCCCTTCGGCCAGGCGAGGCAATCGCCGGGGGCCAGCAGGCACTCGCCGCGGTTCTCCACCAGCGTCGGCGCCCCCTCCAGCACCATGAGAAACTCGTCTTCCTCCTCGTGCCAGTGCCGCTCGGACGACAGCGCGCCGGGCTCCAGCACCTCGATCGCAACGCCGAACTGGCTGAGGCCCGCCCCATCGCCCAGGTCGGTCCGGGCATAACTGCCGAACCGCGGATGCATCTCGCGCACGGTGGCGGCGGAGGAGAGGTCGATCACGGGCATGGCCGTGCGCCCCAGCTCTTCATCAGCGCCTCCGCCAGCCGGGTATCGTCCGTGGCATACTGGCTGGAGGCGATCTTCCACGCGCCCTCGACCCGCCGGAGCAGCGAGAAGCCGGCAAAGGGGGTGGCCAGCAGATCGTTGCCGCACATCATCCGGGTGACATGGGTGGCCTTGATCTTGTCGGGCCCGTCGAACTCGGCGGCGATGCACTCGCGCTCCAGCGCGGTGAGGCGAATGCCGTCGAAATAGGCCATGATCTCGGTGAAGAGGTCGTGCAGGTCGGCCAGATCGGCGATGAGCCGCACCGCCCCGAAGCTGTGCACATCGCCCGGCACCAGGAAATGCGGAGCGAAGGCGGCAAAATCGCGGGCGGCATAGGCCGCGCCGGTCACGTCCAGCAGGTGCTGGACGACGGCGCGGGCCTCCTCCTCGGGATTTATGTGCGGAGCCTCGTGCAAGGCGGCTCAGACCCGCTCGATGATCGTGGCCGCGCCCATGCCGGAGGCGACGCAGAGGGTGGCGAGGCCCAGCTCCTTGTCCTGTCGCTCCAGCTCGTCGAGCAGGGTGCCGAGGATGATCGCGCCGGTGGCCCCCAGCGGGTGGCCCATGGCGATGGCGCCGCCGTTGGGGTTGACGATGGCCGGGTCCACGTCGAACGCCTGCATGAAGCGCAGCACGACCGAGGCGAAGGCCTCGTTCACCTCGAAGAGGTCGATGTCGGAGACCTTCATGCCGTTGTCGGCCATGATCTTCTCGGTCACCGGCACCGGGCCGGTGAGCATGATCGTGGGATCGGTGCCGATCTTGGCGGTGGCGCGGATGCGGGCGCGGGGCTTCAGCCCGTGGGCCTCGCCGAATTCCTTCGAGCCGATCAGCACGCCCGCCGAGCCGTCGACGATGCCCGAGGAGTTGCCTGCGTGGTGGATGTGGTTGATCCGCTCGAGATGCGGGTACTTCATCAGCGCCACGGTGTCGAAGCCGGGCATCACCTCGCCCATCTCCTTGAAGCTCGCCTTCAGCGCGCCGAGGCTCTGCATGTCGGTGCCCGGGCGCATGTACTCGTCGGTGGCGAGGATGGTCAGGCCGTTCTGGTCCTTAACCGGCACGATGGTCCTGTCGAAGCGGTGGTCGTCCCAGGCGGCGGCGGCGCGCTTCTGGCTCTCGACGGCCAGCGCGTCGGCGTCATCGCGGGAGAAGCCGTACTCGGTGGCGATGATGTCAGCGCTGATCCCCTGGGGGACGAAGTAGTGCTTCATCGCCACCGAAGGGTCCACCGCCACGGCGGCGCCGTCGGAGCCCATGGGCACCCGGCTCATGCACTCCACGCCGCCCGCGATGTAGCCCGCGCCGGCGCCGCCCTTCACCTGGTTGGCGGCGAGGTTCACCGCCTCCAGCCCGGAGGCGCAGAAGCGGTTGATCGAGAGGCCGGGAATGCGCTCGTCGAGGTCGGAGGCCAGAACGGCGGTGCGGGCCAGGCAGCCGCCCTGCTCCTTCACCTGGGTCGCATTGCCCCAGATCACGTCTTCCACCGCGTGGCCCTCGAGGCCGTTGCGCTCTTTCAGCGCGTTCAGCACGCCGGCGGAGAGGGTCATCGCCGTGACCTCGTGCAGCGAGCCGTCCTTGCGGCCCTTGCCGCGCGGGGTGCGGACGGCGTCGTAGATATAGGCGTCAGACATCGTGTCTCCTTTCACGCCCGGTCCGCGGGGGAGCCGGGCATCAGGTCATAGGGGTGTTTCCAGCCGGGCAGATCGCTGATGCGGGTCAGCCAGGCGTCGATATGGGGCCAGTCGGCGCGGTC
>CAYVQK010000210.1:0-6090 GCA_964454145.1 uncultured Oceanicola sp.
GCCGCCCGCGCCGCCCGGAGGTTTTGCGCCAGCAGGTCCATCGCGGCCATGCGGACGGCGACGCCCATCTCCACCTGTTCGGTGATCACCGAGCGGGCCGGGTCGTCGGCGGTGGCGCTGTCGATCTCGACGCCGCGGTTCATCGGGCCGGGGTGCATCACGATGGCGTCGGGCTTCGCGTGGGCCAACTTCTCGGCGTCGAGCCCGTAGCGGTGGAAGTATTCCCGCTCGGAGGGGATGAAGCCGCCATCCATCCGCTCGCGCTGGAGACGGAGCATCATCACAACGTCGGCGTCCTTCAGGCCTTCGGCCATGTCATGCGTCACCTCGCAGCCCAGCTCGCGGAAGGCGCCGGGCACCAGCGTGGGCGGGCCGACGAGGCGCACGCGGGCCTCCATCCGGTTCAGCAGCAGGATGTTGGAGCGGGCGACGCGGCTGTGGGCGACATCGCCGCAGATCGCCACGGTCAGCCGGTGCAGACGGCCCTTGTGGCGGCGGATCGTCAGCGCATCGAGCAGCGCCTGGGTCGGGTGCTCGTGGCGGCCGTCGCCGGCATTCAGAACGGCACAATTCACCTTCTGCGCCAGCAGGTCGACCGCGCCGCTGTGCGGGTGCCGCACCACCAGCAGGTCGGGGTGCATGGCGTTCAGGGTCAGGGCGGTGTCGAGCAGCGTCTCGCCCTTCTTGATGGAGCTGGCCTGCATCGCCATGTTCATCACGTCGGCTCCCAGCCGCTTGCCCGCCAGCTCGAAGCTCGCCTGGGTGCGGGTGGAGTTCTCGAAGAACATGTTCACCTGGGTCAGCCCGCGCAGCGCGTCGCCATGCTTCTCGCCCGAGCGGTTCAGCCCGGCGTAATGCTCTGCGAGGTCGAGGATGGCGGTGATCTCGTCGGGGGCGAGGTGGGCGATGCCGAGGAGGTGTCTGGCGCGCAAGGTCATGGAGTTCCCCCGAAAATTTGCGCACCTGTATAGCAGGCTCGCGCGGGGCGGCAACATGGGGTAAGCCTGCGCCATGGACGGGGAGTTCGACAGAGACGCGATGCTGGCGGCGCTGGCCTGGCAGGTGGAGCTGGGGGCGGTGGACGCCATTGGCGACACGCCGGTGGACCGTTTCGAGGTGAAGCCGGAGCCCAGGGCCAAGCCCCCCGCCGCCGCGCCCGCGCCCCATGCGCCGGTGGTCACGCCCGAGGTGGATACCGTGGCCGAGGCCCGTGCCGCCGCTGCCTCGGCGGCCAGCCTCGAGGCCCTCGCCGCCGCGCAGGAGGCCTACCCCCATTGCGAGCTGAAGCGCGGCGCCCGCAGCTTCGTCTTCGCCGATGGCCGCCCGGAGGCGCGGGTGATGGTGATCGGCGAGGGGCCCGGCGCCGAGGAGGACCGGCAGGGCAAGCCCTTCGTCGGGCGCTCGGGCCAGCTGCTCGACCGGATGTTCGCCGCCATCGGCCTTGCCCGCGACGCGGTGGATGCCGAGGCCGCCCTCTACATCACCAACGTCGTGCCCTGGCGCCCGCCGCAGAACCGCGACCCGGAGCCCGAGGAGCTGGCGATGATGCGCCCCTTCGTCGAGCGCCACATCGAGCTGGCCGCGCCCGAGCTGATCGTGCTGATGGGCAACCCGGCCTGCGGCTCGCTCCTGGGCAAGCGCGGGATCACCCGGCTGCGCGGCACCTGGCACGAGGTGAGCGGCGTGCCCGCCATGCCGATGTTCCACCCCTCCTTCCTGCTCCGCCGCCCGGAGATGAAACGCCACGCCTGGGCCGACCTGCTGACGGTGAAGGCCCGGCTGGAGGGCAAGGGGTGACTGCCCCCGCCAAACGGACGCACCCATGATCGACCTCCTCACACTGCTCGCCTTCCTCCCCGCCGCGCTCGCGCTCAACCTCACCCCGGGGGCAGACATGATGTTCGTGCTGGCCCAGGGGCTCAAGGGCGGCCGGGCGCCGGCGATGGCGGCCAACGCGGGCATCGCGGCGGGCTGCATCGTCAACGTCGCCGCGGCGGGCCTCGGCCTCGGCGCGATCGTCGCGGCCCTGCCCGGCGCCTTCGAGGTGATCCGCTGGGCCGGCGTCGCCTACCTGCTCTGGCTCGCCGTCGCCACGCTCCGCTCCGGCGGGCCGGGCCGCTCCAAGGCGCCGCCGCTCACCCCCGTCCGCGCCTTCCGCCAGGCGCTGCTGGTGAACGTGACCAACCCCAAGGTCATCCTCTTCATCCTCGCCTTCCTGCCGCAGTTCGTGGACCCGACGCGCGCCGTGCTGCCGCAGTTCCTCGCCCTCGGCTCCGTCCTCGCCGCAGGCGGCCTGCTGATCAACGGCGCGGTGGGCCTCGGCGCGGGCTCGATCGGGCTCGCCCTCACCCGCTCGCCCCGCTTCAACCGTATCCTCTCCTGGATCACCGCCGGCATCTTCGGCGCCCTCGCCGCCCGCCTCGCCCTGATGGAGCGCACATGACCGACCGTCCCTTCATCCCCGTCCGCATCGCCGTGCTCACCGTCTCCGACAGCCGAAGCCTGGCCGAGGACCGCTCGGGCGACACCCTCGTCGCGCGGATCGAGGCCGCCGGCCACATCCTCGCCGACCGCAAGATCCTGCCCGACGAGCGGGCCCAGATCGCGGGCCAGCTCCGCGCCTGGTGCGCCGACGAGGGCATCGACGTGATCCTCTCCACCGGCGGCACCGGCCTCACCGGGCGCGACGTGACGGTGGAGGCCCACCGCGATGTCTACGAAAAGGAAATCGAGGCCTTCGCCACCGTCTTCACCCATGTCTCCATGGCCAAGATCGGCACCAGCGCGGTGCAATCCCGCGCCACCGGCGGCGTGGCGCAAGGCACCTACCTCTTCGCCCTGCCCGGCTCCCCCGGCGCCTGCAAGGACGCCTGGGACGAGATCCTGGTGAAGCAGCTCGACTACCGCCACATGCCCTGCAACTTCGTCGAAATCATGCCCCGGCTGGACGAGCACTTGCAGCGGAAGAAATAGCCGCCACCCCGTTCATTTTCTTGCCGAAAATACTCCGGGGGTGTGGGGGCAGCGCCCCCACTCCGCCGCTCACCACCGCTTCAACGCGTCCTCATCCGCCTCCACGGCGGCAACCCAGCCTTCGCCCCCGCGCGTCAGTTCCTTCTTCCAGAAGGGCGCGCGGCTCTTGAGGTAGTCCATGAGGAACTCCGCCGCCTCGAAGGCGGCGACCCGATGGGCAGAGGCGGTGGCGACCATCATGATCTGCGCGCCGGGCTCGAGCCGCCCGTGGCGGTGGATCACCAGCGCGCCGGTCAGCGGCCAGCGGCCCTTGGCCTCTTCCACGATCCCGGCAATCGCCTTCTCGGTCATGCCCGGATAATGCTCGATCTCCATCGCCTCGAGCCCGCCCGCCACGTCGCGGACCACGCCGGTGAAGCTCACCACCGCGCCCGCGCCCGCCTGTGCCTCGGAAAAGCGGTTCAGCTCCGCCCCGGCGTCGAAGCTCTCGGCCTGAACCCGGACCTCGGCCATCAGCCCCCCGTCATCGGCGGGAAGAAGGCCACCTCGCGGACGCCCGCCAGCGGTGCGTCGAAGTCCGAAAGCTCCTGGTCGAGCGCGACCCTGAGCGCGCTCACATCCTCGAAGGCCGCGGCGTAGCGGGGCTCGCGGGCGCGCAGCTCGTCCACCAGCGCCGCCACCGTCGCCGCCTCGGTTTCCACCTTCTCCTTCGGCAGGCCGATCCGCTCGCGGACCCAGGCGAAGTAGAGCACGTCCAGCGTCATTTCGGACCCTTCAGGAAGGGCAGCGCCTTGCGGAAATAGTCCCACCCGGTCACCAGGGTGAGCCCGCCGGCGATCCAGAGCACCCAGATGCCCGCCACCGTCGCCCAGCCCGCCGGGCCGTCACGGAAACGGGCGAGGCCGCCCGGGCTGTCGCCGCGATGGGTCAGCCAGTCGAGCCCGGTGCCGAGGAAGAGGATGGCGATGGCCACCATCTGCGCCGTGGTCTTCCACTTGGCGAGCTTGGTCACCTTCAGCGTGCCCGCGGTGTCGCCCAGAAACTCGCGCAGACCGCTGACGAAGACCTCGCGGAACATGATGAGCGTCGCGGGCAGCAGGATCCAGGGGTTCATGCCCGAGAAGCCGGTGATCACCAGCAGCGCGATCACCACCATCGCCTTGTCGGCGATCGGGTCGAGCATGGCGCCGATCTTGGTTTCCTGCTTCCACTTCCGCGCCAGCCAGCCGTCGAAGAAGTCGGTCACGGCGGCGGCCATGAAGAGGACGAGGGCGAACCAGTCGGCCCAGGGGCGGTGGAAGTACAGGAACATCACCGCCACGCCGGGGGCGGCGAGCAGGCGGAGAACCGTGAGTATATTGGGCAGCGTCCAGACCATCGCCACAGGTGTATCGCGTTGCCGGGGCGGCTGGAAGGGCCGTTCGGCCACGCCTTTGGTGCCGTTGTGCAGGGTGCGGGTGCGCGGCTTGGGGGCGACCGCGCGATGCATTGATCAATGCGTCCGATGCGGGTGCGCGTGTGCATGGGTTGTGCATCGGCTGTGCATCAGCTGTGCATGGGATGTTGCTCCCTGTTCGGAGGCGTTAACCCCTATGGGTTAACACAAGGTGCGCTGGCCCCCAGGGTGGGCAATCTGCCCACCACCCCGTTCGTTCACCCCTTCTCGTGGAAGAAGTCGTAGATCTTCTGCGCCAGCCCCTCGCTCACGCCCTCCACCGCCTTCAGGTCGGCCAGGTTCGCCCGGCTGACCGCCTTGGCCGAGCCGAAATGCGCCAGCAGCGCCCGCTTGCGCGTGGCCCCCACGCCCGGCACCTCGTCGAGCGGCGTTGCCGTCATCGACTTGGCGCGCTTGGCGCGGTGGGTGCCGATGGCGAAACGGTGTGCCTCGTCGCGCATCCGCTGGACAAAGTAGAGCACCGGGTCGTTGTGCCTGAGTGCCATGGGCCGCGCGCCCGGTCGGTGGAACTCTTCCTTGCCCGCATCCCGGTCGATCCCCTTGGCGACGCCGATGAAGGGCACATCCTCGACGCCCAGCTCCGCCATGATCTCGGCCACCGCGCTCACCTGGCCCGCGCCGCCGTCGATCAGCAGCAGGTCGGGCCATGCCTCGGACTGGCGGTCGGGATCCTCCTTCAGCAGGCGCTTGAAGCGGCGCGAGAGCACCTCCTTCATCATCCCGAAGTCGTCGCCCGGCGTCAGCTCCTCGCCGCGAATGTTGAACTTGCGATACTGGCTCTTCACCCAGCCATCGGGCCCCATCACCACCATGCCGCCCACGGCGTTGGTGCCCTGGATATGCGAGTTGTCGTAGATCTCGATGCGCCGGGGCGGGCCGCCGAGGTCGAAGGCCTCCGCCAGCCCTTTCAGCAGCTTGGACTGCGCCGCGCTCTCGCTCATCTTCCGGGCAAGGCTCTCGCGGGCGTTGCGCAGGGCGCTGGCGACCAGCTCGGATTTCTCGCCACGCTGGGGCACGTTGATCTCGACCTTGCGGCCCGCCGCCTCGGTGAGAAGCTCCTCCATCACCTCGCGGTCCTCGATGTCGTCGCTGAGCAGCACAAGCCGCGGCGGCTCCTTGGTGGAGTAGAACTGGCCGACGAAGGCCTGAAGCACCTCCGCCGGGCTCTCGGCCCCGCCGAGGCGCGGGTAGTAATCGCGGTTGCCCCAGTTCTGCCCGGCGCGGATGAAGAACACCTGCACGCAGGCCTGTCCGCCTTCCATGTGCAGCGCCATCACGTCGGCCTCGGGGGTGGTGCGCGGGTTGATCCCCTGCGCCGTCTGCACGCTCGTCATGGCGCGGATCCGGTCGCGCAGGGCAGCGGCGCGCTCGAACTCCATCGCCTCGGAGGCTGCCTGCATCTGCTCTGCAAGCTGCTCCTGCACCTTGGTGCTCTTGCCCTGCAGGAACCGCTCCGCATCGCCCACCAGCGCGCCGTAATCGGCCTCGCTGATATGGCCCACGCAGGGGGCGCTGCACCGCTTGATCTGGTAGAGCAGGCAGGGGCGCGTGCGGGTCTCGAAGGTGGCGTCGGTGCAGTTGCGCAGCAGGAACACCTTCTGCAGCTGGTTCAGCGTGCGGTTCACCGCGCCGGCGCTGGCGAAGGGGCCGTAATAGGCGCC
>CAYVQK010000211.1:0-6036 GCA_964454145.1 uncultured Oceanicola sp.
CAGATCGCCTTTGGCGAATACCTCTGCCAGATCGCCGGCGGCATCCAGATGAACCAGGGCGAGATGCTGCGGCTGCAGGATCTGGGGCTGGAAGGCGCGGAGGTGACGCTGAGCACGGAGCCGGCCATCACCACGCTCATGCGCAGCGGCAACAGCCAAGCCGCGCGCAGCCGTCTGGTGGAACTGATGCAGGAGCAAAGCGCCAATGCCACCACCGGCGCCAGCGGCCTCGACGAAGAGCTCGAGATGATCCGCGAGCAGTTCCGCCGCTACGCCGCGGAGAAGATCGAGCCGCACGCCCATGATTGGCACCTGAAGGACGAACTGATCCCGATGGAGGTGATCGAGGAACTGGCCGAGATGGGCGTCTTTGGCCTCACCATCCCGGAGGAATTCGGGGGCCTCGGCCTCTCCAAAGCCTCGATGTGCGTGGTGAGCGAGGAGTTGTCGCGCGGCTACATCGGTGTCGGCTCGCTCGGCACCCGGTCCGAGATCGCGGCCGAACTGATCCTCTGCGGCGGCACCGAGGCGCAGAAGGAAAGCTGGCTGCCCCGCATCGCCAGCGCCGAGATCCTGCCCACGGCGGTCTTTACCGAGCCCAACACCGGCTCCGACCTCGGCAGCCTGCGCACCCGCGCGGTCAAGGAGGGCGAGACCTATCGCGTGACCGGCAACAAGACATGGATCACCCATGCCGCGCGCACCCATGTGATGACCCTGCTCGCCCGTACCGATCCCGAGACAACGGACCACCGCGGGTTGTCGATGTTCCTCGCCGAGAAGACACCGGGCACCGATGCCGATCCCTTCCCCACCCCCGGCATGACCGGCGGTGAGATCGAGGTGCTGGGCTACCGCGGGATGAAGGAATACGAACTGGGTTTCGACGGTTTCGAGGTGAAAGCCGAGAACCTGCTGGGTGGCGAAGAAGGCCGCGGCTTCAAGCAGTTGATGGAGACCTTCGAATCCGCCCGCACCCAGACCGCTGCCCGCGCCATCGGGGTGGCGCAATCGGCGCTCGATATTTCCATGCAATACGCCCAGGACCGAAAGCAGTTCGGCAAATCGCTGATCAACTTCCCCCGCGTTTCGGGCAAGCTGGCGATGATGGCGGTTGAACTGATGGTGGCGCGGCAACTGACCTATTACAGCGCTTTCGAGAAGGACGCCGGACGGCGTTGCGACGTCGAGGCGGGCATGGCGAAACTGCTCGGCGCCCGCGTGGCCTGGGCGGCGGCGGACAACGGTTTGCAGATCCACGGCGGCAACGGCTTCGCGCTGGAGTACAAGATCAGCCGGGTGCTCTGCGATGCGCGCATCCTGAATATCTTCGAAGGCGCGGCCGAGATTCAGGCGCAGGTAATCGCGCGGCGGCTGCTGGGCTGAAGGACGGCTTGCGCGCGGCGGCGATCTCGGGGAGACAGGCACAGACCTTTGCCCAAGGACCGCCCCATGCGCAGCCTGATGATCCTCGCCGCCCTCACTGCCCTGCCGCAATGCCGCAGCGCACATGGCTTCTGGTGGAGTTGGACGGGGCGGCTTTCATTGGCCGCGCCACGCTGACCTTCCCCGAGCCCGGACAGATCGCCGGTGACGCCCCCTGCAACAGCTACAGCGCCGAGATGACGGTGCCCTATCCGTGGTTCGAGGCCGGAACCATCGCCGCCACCCGCCGCGCCTGCCCCGATCTCGCGGCCGAGGCGGCTTTTTTCGAGGCGCTGAGCAATGCGAGCATTTCCGAAGTCTTCGGCGATACGCTGATGCTGTCGGACGACAACGGCCCGCGGCTGGTGTTCAAAGCCGCCGATTGAGCGCGTCGATGAAACGCGCGCGGGCCTCGGGCAGCGGCTTGCCACCAAGATCACGCGCCAGATGGGCGGTCAGGAAATGCCCCGTCACCTTAAGCCCTTGGGCGATCTCGGCATCGCTCCCGCTCCCGCCGCGCAGGACGGGTGGCAGGGGCAACAGCCGGTCGGCCCATTCCCCCGCGCCCTTCTCCGAGACCGCGCGTCCTGTCTTGGGAGAGACATATACCAGCCCCTCGGTCGCACCGGTCACGGCACAGGCGTCGAGGTCGAGCGCATAGCCCATCTCCTCCAGCAGGCGCAGTTCCCACTTGAGATAGGCCAGCGGCCAGACCTCTGCCTGATCCAGCATGTCCAAGAGCGCCTCGGTCCGGCGGTAGAGTGCGGGATGCGGTTCGCGCTCGGGCAGGCAGAAGGCCAAGAGCGCGGTCACGGCGTTCAGCCCCGCCAGCGCCAGACGGTCCTGCATGGCCACGGCAGCACGGCTGCGCAGGGGTTCCACCGTGAAGGCGCCGATATGGTCTTCGAGCCGCGCGCGCCAAGCCACGTCAAGCTGCGCGCCGGGCTGCAGGCTGGGGGCAATCTTGCGGCTGGTGCCGCCGCGGACGACGCCCGCGTGACGGCCCTGTGTGGGAGTGAAGACCTCGATGATGGCAGAGGTCTCGCCATGTCGCCGCGCGCTCAGCAGGATGCCCTGATCGCGCCATTCCATCAGGCGAACCCCGGCTCGTCCAGAAGGTGCCGGCCCTGACGGTCCTCGACCTCGATCACCCAGAGGTCCGGGTCGAAGCCGCGCTGGCGGGTGACCGTGGCATCGACCTCGGCCTCGTCACCCGCGGCCAGTTCGACCCAGCGGCGCTCGCCGCTCATCAGATCGAAGGACCGCTGGAACAGCACCGCGCGGCCATCGAGGGTGGAAAGCTTCACCAGCACCGCGCCGCCGGTGTCGTCACCATGCGCCACGACGAAGGCCGGGATGTCCTGCAGGCGCAACCGGGCGAGATAGGCGTCGACCCAGAAGCGCGCGGTCAGGCGGGCCATGGCAGGCCTTTGGCGTCAGTCGTTGCCATCTTTGAAATCCAGGCCCATCTCGGAATAGCGCTCGGCCTCTTCCAGCCAGTTGGCGCGGACCTTCACCTGCAAGAACAGGTGCACCTTGCGGCCGAGGAACTCTTCCAGCTCCTCGCGCGCGGCCTTGCCCACAGCCTTGATCGTCTCGCCACGGTTGCCCAGCACGATGCCCTTGTGGCCGTCACGCACAACATAGACCAACTGGTCGATCCGCGCGGAGCCGTCCTTGCGCTCTTCCCAGTTCTCGGTCTCGACCGTCAGCTGGTAGGGCAGTTCCTGATGCAGGCGCAGGGTCAGTTTCTCACGCGTGATCTCGGCGGCGATGTTGCGCATCGGCAGGTCGGCGATCTGGTCCTCGGGGTAGAGCCACGGTCCCTCCGGCACCTCGCCCGCCAGCCATTCGCGCAGCGTGTCGGTGCCGTGGCCGCGCTCGGCGGAGATCATGAAGGTCTCGGAGAACTTAAACCGTTGGTTCATCTTCTCGGCCAGCCCCAGCAGCACCGGCGCCTCGACGCGGTCGATCTTGTTGATCGCCAGCGCCACCCGGCGGCCCTTGGCGACGTTGCCCAGTTCTTCGAGGATACGCTCCACGCCTTCGGTCACGCCGCGATGCGCCTCGATCAGCAGGACGATCACATCGGCATCCGCGGCCCCGCCCCAGGCGGCGGCGACCATGGCGCGGTCCAGGCGGCGGCGCGGCTGGAACAGGCCGGGCGTGTCGACGAAGACCAGTTGGGCATCGCCCTCCATCGCCACGCCGCGGATGCGGGCGCGGGTGGTCTGCACCTTATGCGTCACAATCGAAACCTTGGCCCCGACCATGCGGTTCAGCAGGGTGGATTTGCCCGCGTTGGGCTCTCCGATCAGGGCGACGAATCCAGCACGGGTGCTCATGTCTTGTTCTCCAATTGCCGCAGTAACGTGCTGGCCGCGGCCTGTTCGGCGGCGCGTTTCGACGGCGCGGTGGCGGCAGCCTCGGCGCCGTTATCAAGCCGCGCCGTGATGGTGAAGACGGGCATGTGGTCCGGCCCGCTGCGGCCGGTCTGCACGTAGCGCGGCGGGTTCAGCCCGCGCGCCTGCGCCCATTCCTGCAGCGCGGTCTTGGCGTCGCGCGCGTCTTCCTTGACGGTCTTGAGCCGGTCGCCCCAAAGCCGCAAGACGAGGTCCTTGGCAGCCTCGAAGCCGCCGTCGAGGTAAACCGCCGCGATCACCGCCTCGATGGGGTCGCCCAAGAGCGCCTGCTTGCGCCGCCCCCCCGAGATCATCTCGGACCGGCCCAGTTTCAGCACCTTGCCGAGGTCGATCTGCCGCGCAACGTCGGCGCAGGTCTCCTTGCGCACCAGCGCGTTGAAGCGCGGGGCCAACTGGCCTTCGCTGGCGCCGGGATCAAGCGCCAGCAGCGCTTCGGCCATGACGAGGCCCAGCACCCGGTCGCCGAGAAACTCCAGCCGCTGGTTGTCGTCGCGGTTGGCCGAGGACATCGAGGCATGGGTCACCGCGCGAACCAGAAACTCCGGCTTGGCGAAGCGGTGGCCGATGCGGGCCTCGAAGGCCTTGAGATCGCCGCTCAGCTTCATCGGACCGCTTCGAAGAACCGGTCGCCGCGCCATGTCCAGAAGAACAGCATCGAGCGGCCCGCCGAGCTGAACATGATCCGGTCGGCCCGGCCGATGAGGTTCTCGAACGGCACGAAGCCCACGCCGCCCGCCTGCTGTGCCAGACGGCTGTCGGCGGAATTGTCGCGGTTGTCACCCATGAAGAAATAATGCCCCGCGGGCACGGTATAGATGCCGGTGTTGTCGGATTGCTGGTTGGTGATGTTCAAGACCGGGTAGGAGACGCCATTGGGCAGGGTCTCGACCTTGCGGCTCTTGACGCAGTCGCCGCCCTGACCCACCGGGCCGTTCTCGCAGCGCGGGCGCAGGCGTTGCGGGCCCTGCGGCGCCATGACCTCGGTGAAGGCGCCGTCGTCGCGGGTCTCCACCGGGGTGCCGTTGAGGATCACGGTCCCGTTCTTGATCTGCACCTTGTCGCCGGGCATGCCGATCAGCCGCTTGATGTAGTCCCGGCCCGAGACGGGATGGCGGAAGACCACAACGTCGCCGCGCTCGGGCTCGGAGCCGAACAGCCGCTCGTTGTCCCCGTCGAAGACGCCGCAGACATCCTTGGCGTCGATCTCGATGCCAAGACCGGGCAGCATCAGGCTGGGGCAGGACGCGTAGGAATAGCCATAGGCCATCTTGTTGACGAAGAGGAAATCGCCGATCAGCAGGGTCTGCTTCATCGAGCCGGAGGGGATCCAGAAGGGCTGGAAGAACAGCGTGCGGAAGATCCCCGCGATCAGCAACGCCCAGAAGATCGTCTTGATGGTTTCGACAAAGGCGTTGCCGGTTTTTTCCTTGGCGGCCATGCGGCCCTCCTGACTTATCGATTTGGCGTTACATGCGGGCGGCTGAGGGGCAAGTCAAGTGAAGCGGCGCGGCGGGGCCTGCGGGGGCCGGAAAATGCGGGGAAACAGGAGGATTCACGGTTTCGGACGTGCCTCGATCACCACGAAGGCCTGCGCCCAGGGGTGATCGTCGGTCAGGGTGACATGGATGATCGCCTCGTGGCCTTCGGGGGTCATCGCCTTCAGCCGGTCGGCGGCCCAGCCCGTGACCTCCATCACCGGCTGGCCGGTGCGCAGATTGCTTACCGCCATGTCGCGCCAGGCGATGCCCATGCGCAGCCCGGTGCCGAGCGCCTTGGAGCAGGCCTCCTTCGCGGCCCAACGTTTGGCATAGGTGCCCGCCACGTCGCGCCGCCGCTCGGCCTTGCGCTGCTCGACCTCGGTGAAGACGCGGTTGCGGAAGCGGTCGCCGAACCGGTCGAGCGTGCCCTGGATGCGTTCGATATTTGCCAGATCGGTGCCGATGCCGAGGATCATGGGGGTGCCACTTCTTGCCGCGCGCAGGGCCCACTGCCCTGCCCCGCCAATAGATCATGGGGCCGAACGGAGGGAAAGCGCGAAGCCCTTGCGCACAGCAAAACGCCGCCCCCGGATGGAAGCGGCGTTTCTCTACCTGTATGAAGCCCTATCAGGCGACGGCGTGGCGGGCTTTCTCCGCCTTGGCCTCGTCGATGGCGCGCTGCACGTCGGCGCGCTGGCTGGTCAGGAACT
>CAYVQK010000212.1:0-5991 GCA_964454145.1 uncultured Oceanicola sp.
CCCCCCTCAAATCCCCCGCTCAACCCTCACCCGCCGCGTCCCCGTCAGCTTCATCCCCGGCGCCTCCAGCTTCTCCTCCGGCCCGATCCAGGCGTAGGCGAGCAGACACGGCTCGGTCTCGTCCGTGGTGATCCGGTGCTCATGCCCCGACCCGTTCAGAATGAGCGAGCCCGGCGCATGCACCGCCGCGTCGTTCTCCGACCAGGCGCCGGACACCGACACATAGCTTTCCTCGATCTCCGAATGCGAATGCTGCGGATAGGTCGTCTTCGGCGCGAAGAGCACGAAGCCCAGGATCAGCCTCTCGCTCACCACCGGCCCCCGAGGCCCCAGCACCTCGCAGTAGGCGTACTTCCGCGCCAGCGCGGGGGGCACCTTCTCGTAGCCGTATTCCCAGGTCAGCCCGCCGGCCACCCGGGCCAGGGCGCGGGCCAGCCCGGCCACGGCGCCGCGCTCGCCCCGGTCGAGCGCACGGCCGAGGTGCGCCACCACCGGCTTCTCCTCCGGCGGGCGCATCCGAAGCTCCGGCCCGGCGTCCACCACCTTCGACAGCATGTCCCGCACCCGGCGGCGGTGGGCGCGTATGAGCTTGCTGCCGCCCGACGATCCGAAGCGGTAGAGCGTGTCGAACTCGCCCAGCAGGTAGAGCCAGTCGGGCTTGTCGGTCAGGCGGGCGGGGGCAGGGGGCGTGTCCATCGGCGTCTCGCAGGCAGGGTCTCACCCCACGCTACGGACGGCGACGCCCCGATCAAGCCCGGAAAGCGACAGCGGACGGACGGTTAACTCCGGTCGGCCTGCAGATTTTCATCTGCATGGGGTGTGCATCGGATGTGCATGGGATGTGCATCGGTTGTGCATCAGCAAAAACAGGGGTTAACGCCGAGGCGCGACCCCGCGCACCGGCATTCCCGCAAGGCCCCGGATCAGAGCGTGAGAAGCGCCTGTCCGCCGCGCATCGCGCTGACGGTATATCCGGCCTCGGTCTGCTCCAGCTTGTAGCCGTAGCCCACCAGACGGTGCTTCCACTCCCGGTCAGAGACCGATTGCGCCTTCTCGTGCAGGACGATGCTGCGAATGTCTTCCATGGTGTTTACCCTTGTCTCTAGCAATCAATGGGCGAACCGCTTCGCCCCCACGGTTGCCAGATGACAGGTGGGATTGGGCAAGACTTCAGCACCAAAAGGGCATTTCCGGGGCAATTGTCCTCGGGTCAATCGGCCCGGCTGATGCGGGTGGTCCGGCCGGTTTCCTGCTTCCATTTCAATATGGTAAGCCGCGGCTCCCAGGGGTAGCGGGTGTCTTCCCGGGTGCCGATCCAGGTCAGGTGGCCGCCCTCCCGCCAGGGATCGACGACGATGCCGTCATACATGCTGTCGCCCCGCCGCGAGATGATCGAGGTCGAGTGCTCGAGCAGGATCGGGTTGCGGGCGTTGGCGATGGCGCGGTGGATCTCGAGGGTCTGGAAGCCCTCCGCCTTCAGCGCCTTCTCCATGTCCTCCGCCCAGTGCCGGCACAGCCCCCGCGGCTTGGTGCCTGCGTTCACCTTCATGTTGTGAACCAGCGGGCCGTCCTCGATCTGGTACTCCCTCGCCAGCCGCGCCGTCGCCGAATAGCTCACCCGCGCCGCCCGCGCCGCCTCCTCCGGATCAATCCCCGGCCCCAACGCCAGGATCGCCTGCTCCAGCCGCGCCACGTCGCCGGGCGTCGAGGTGGGCGGTGCGCCGCATCCGGCGAGCAGGAGGCCGAGCAGCATCGCCCCGACAAGCCAAAGCTTTCGTTGGATAAAACCCATGTTTCCTTCGCCCTTCACGCACCCTGTTCCCCAGTTCTGCTAGCCCGCAAGCGCCCCGATGTCGAGACCGGCCGGCGGCAACCAAACGCCGCTCCGCGAGTTGTGATCCCGAAGTCGCGACATACCCCCAAGCTCCGGAGAGCCCTCATGGTGGCCTTGCCACAGCCCGAAGAGTCCACCGCACCCCTGCCCGATCCGGGCCGGATCTGCGTGATCGCCAATGCCAAGAGCGGCACCAACGCCCGGGATTCCAATGCGATCGACCGGGCGCTGTCGGTCTTCGGTGACGGAGCCACGCTCACCCATTGGAGCCCCGGTGAAGACCTTGCCGGCATCGTCGAGAAGGCAGTGCAGGACGGTGCCCGCACCATCGTCGCCGCAGGGGGCGACGGCACCGCCATGGCGGTCGCCCAGGCCATGCTCGGCAGCCCCGCCGCGCTCGCCGTTCTGCCGCTCGGCACCTTCAACTACTTCGCCCGCGGCCTCGGCCTGTCGGAAGACCCGGAGGAAGCCGCCCGCGCCATCCTCACCGGCCGCCGGCACGAGATCTCGGTGGGCATGGTGGGGGATCAGGTGTTCCTCAACAACGCCTCGCTCGGTGTCTACCCGGCGATCCTGAAAGAGCGTGAAACCGTCTACAAACGCTGGGGCCGCCGCCGGATCATGGCCCATTGGTCGGTGATCAAGACCTTCCTGCGCTTCCAGCGCCCGATGAAGATGCGTCTCACCGCGGATGGAGAAATGCACGAGGTCCGTGCGCCGCTCCTCTTCGTCGCACGCTCCGCCTACCAGCTCGAGAGGTTCGGCCTCGCCGGCAAGGAGGCGATCGCCGATGATCACTTCGCCGTGCTGATCGGGCGCGCCACAAGCCGCGGCAAGCTCTTCAAGATCACCTGGCGGCTGGTCACCGGAACCATGCAGGAAGGCCGCGACTACGACATGCTGAAGGCGCGCGACCTGAAGGTCGAAACCTCGCGCCCCCGCACCCTCGTCGCCTTCGATGGCGAGAAATCCACGCGGAAGAGCCCGTTCCGCTTTACCATGGCCGACGAGCCCCTCACGATCATCGTTCCCGGACCGGCATGAGACGGATCCTCCATCTTTCCGACCTGCATTACGGCCACGCGGATGCGGAGCTGGAGGAGCCGTTGCTGGAGACGATCGTCCGGCTCCGTCCCGATCTCGTGGTGATCTCCGGCGATTTCACCCAGCGCGCCCGGCGGCAGCAGTTCCGCGATGCCGCGGCTTTCGTTGCGAGGATAGACGCCCCGGTGCTCTCTGTGCCGGGCAACCACGACACTCCGATCGACAATCTCTATCGCCGTTTCGTCACGCCCTTCCACCGTTACAAGGCATACATCGACCCGGTGCTCGAGCCTGCGGTGGAAGACGAGGAGATGCAGGTGGTAGGGGTGAACACCGTCAACCGGTTCTCCTGGCAGCGCGGCCGGTTTTCCGGGCGCACCGTCCGGCGTGTGTGTAACGCCTTCGCCGAGGTAGGCGGAAAGCTGAAGGTCGTGGTGGTCCACCACCCTCTGGAGCATGGCCCGACGGTCGAGAAGCGCTTGATGCGCGGCGCGCGCGCGGCGCTCACCGCGCTCTCCGATTGCGGTGCCGACGTGGTGCTTTCCGGCCACCTGCACACCGCCTCCGCCGCACCCTTCACCGCCGCGCCTGGGTTGCTCTTCGTCCAGGCGGGCACCGGCCTCTCCACTCGTCTCAGGGGCGAGACCAACAACTTCAATCTTCTCGACGTGGAAGGGCCCCGCGTGTCCGTGACCACGTGGCAGGCCGAGGGGCGCAGCTTCGGCCCCGGCGCGAGCGCCACCTATGCGCGCGGTGTCGGCGGCTGGGAGCGGGTGGCCGACGATGCTCAGATCACCGCCCGCGGCCCGCGTCTCGTCGGCATGTCCTGAGCGCCTGCGCGGCGCTCAGTTGGTGCGCGGCAGAAACTCGATCCGCCGGTTCTTGGCCTTGCCGTCGGCGGTATCGTTCGAGGCGACGGGTTCCGCCTCGCCATAGCCCTTGGCCGAGAGCCGCTCCGGGGCAATCCCGTTGCGGATGAGATAATCGGCCACCGATCGTGCGCGCTGCTCCGAGAGGCGCTGGTTGTAGGAAGAGGCGCCCACACTGTCGGTGTGGCCGGCAACCTCCACCTCGATACCGGGGCATTTGCTGGTGATGTCGAGCAGTTCCTTCAGCAGCGGCTCCGAGGCATCGTCGAGCCGGGCCGACCCGGAGGCGAAGTAGATGTTGCCAGTGCGCGAAAGCACTTCGAAGCGGCCCTCGCAGCCTTCGGTGTCGAACTTCTCGTCGACGGCGGCATCGGTGGCCACAAGCTGCCCGTCGCGCTCGCCGGAAAGCGGCGCGCTGCCGGTGCCGCGGCGATCGAAGAGGAAGTCGAACGTGACCGTGGCCGAGGGCACGATATCCACCTTCGCGGCCTCCTCCAGCTTGCCGAGGTTCGCCATCAGTCCGAACTCCTCCACCGAGATGGCCACGGGGCGCGCCGTCGCCACAGAGATGCGATCATCCGTCAGCAAGGTAGCCACGACTTCGGCCACGAGCGTCTTCTTCACGCCGTGCAGGTCGAGCGAGAAGGGCAGGGAGAAGGTGGCGCGGCGGCTCTTCTCCAGTTCCCTGATCATGTCGGTGGTGACCTCGGCCAGAACGACCGCCTCGGGAAACTTGAAGGTCTCGAAGAACAGGAAACGCATGCGGACGTTGCGCAGGTCGATCTTGGTGTCGACGCTCTCGAGCGCGACCTTGAGCTCCGCCTTGCCGTTCGGGAAGATCTCGCCGCTGAAGGTGGCGAAGTCGCTCGACTCCGAAACGACCTCCTTCTTGATTGACTGGAAGCGCAGGTTGGAGGCCTCCGGATCGAGCAGCCAGCCCGGATCGAGGGCGCCTTGGGCATGGGTCGGGGCCGGCAGAGCGGCGGCGACGGCGAGCGCCAGAATGATGGCAAAATATCGTAACATGGTAACCTCCCTGGTTTGAGGCCGGAAAATGGGTCTGTTGCAAATGCCGCCCAGCGTGGCGGTAGTGTTGGGAACATGAATTGCCCGAAGGCGGAACAGTTGCTAGCGTCCCGATACTAAGCGCAACGGGCATAAAGAATGAAAGAAAATCGTGCAGGTCTCGGAATTGGGCTGTTCATCGCCCTGTTCGGAGCTGTCGCGGCCGTGGCGCAGGAGGCGCGCGATCCCGCGGTCATCATCCTCGACGTCGAAGAGAACGCAGAGGCCGGGGAGGCCGGCGAGCCGGTCGGCCCGGTGCGCTGGGGCGAGCCTCTGACGGGCGGCGCGCCGGAAATCGTGGGCAAGACGATCGAGCAGGTCTTCACCGAGAATTCCCCGCTGTTTCCGCCGCTTGAGGGGCTTCCGGATGAGATCTGGAAGGACCAGAAGTGCACCACCTGCCACGAGTGGACCCGGGATCGGATCTGCGAGCAGGCGACGAACTACCTCAATCCCGACTTCGCCGACAACCTGACCAAGGAGCACCCGCTTGGGGGCAGCTTCAAGGCAAACCTGAAGCTCTGGGCAGAGGACGGTTGTTCGTAACGGGGAAGGGCTCGATCACTTCGACGCTCTCGTCCTCCTCGGTGGTTTCTCCCAGGATGCGCTCGACAAGATGCCGGTGGCTGTGCCCGGGGAACGGGGCGCCGAAGCGGCGGATCAGCCGCGAATACGCCTGCCCGATCTCGGAAGCCTTGCAGATGCGCCGGCCATCCCGGAGGTGGTGAACGGCAAGGCCGCCGCCCGCCGGCCGCAGTTCATGGCCCAGCGCGCGCAGGAGCCTGGCAAGATGGTCCCAGCTCTCGGCCTCCGCGAAAGCCGGGTCGAGGAGCCGGGCGAGTTGCGCGACCAGCCGCTCATCCGCCCTTCGAGGTGTCCTCGCGGGCGCAACCCGGCGCCGGAGCTCTCGCCGGACGGCATCACGCAACAGCTGGCCGACCGAGATGTCGGCCTTCTGTGCCTCGTCCATGAGAGAAGAGAGCGTGGCGTGGCTGACCTGAAAAGAAATCCGCTGCATCGGCGCAGCGTCGCGTGATTCTGGTTAACGCGAGCTTAAAGCCCGGCCTCCGCCGCGATCTCCTTGCGGCTCTTCCGGGCGCGCTCGGTCTCGGACTTCAGCTGCCCGCAGGCGGCCATGATATCCTCGCCGCGCGGCGTGCGGATCGGCGAGGCATAGCC